>NZ_QRGP01000001.1:307874-615748 GCF_003367235.1 Sphingorhabdus pulchriflava | reverse complement strand
CGCGCCTCTCGCACCATTTGCAGGCCAGCGCGCACCTTTTCTACAAAATCCAGCGCGTCTGACGGGGCAGGGACTTGGTTGGTCAACTCAACCTCGTACTTGCCAGTCCGCCGAATGCTCGGCAGCACCTGCCCCGTCACCCATTTGCGAAATTCCTTCGCAATAGGCTTCCTGCTCGTAAAGATCAGGGCATAGACCCCGCTCTCCGAAACGATCGTTGTTTTCTGGTTGCGACCGATGGCGTCGGTAATACCGACATCATCCCGCTCGTCATCCTCCAGCCTGCCAACTGCATCGCGCGGATTGCTGAGTTCCAGCGCCCCGCAAACATCATTTGCTACAAACCAGACCGAGTCTTCTCGATCAATCACACGAACCAGCTGATCGCCAAATCCAAAATTCTGCATCGCCAGCGCGTTCATGCCGCCATCTCCAGCGCATGCAGGCCTTCGGCAATTGCCTCCATCCCGTCCAACTGATCGTGCAGCGTCAACAAAAGGCAGGCCAGTTCATCGTCACCCTTCACTGTCGGATGATCGATAACCGTGCCCAAAAAATTCTTGGCCAGCATCGCTTTGCTGGAAAGCCGTTCAAGGCGATCCTCCGGAGCACCGATAAGCGCCCGAAAAATATCGGGTGCCCCAATTCCCGAACGAATGCTAAAGGCAGTTTCAGCTTGTGGCATTGGTGTACTCCAATGTTTCAGGTTAGGGCCGGGTTTGCGTTGGCGCGCTTGCCCGGCCTGTTTTTTTGCGTTATCGCAAAATAATGGCATCGTCAATAATTAACGATAACAAAAAAAGAAGGGGCCGCCCAGCAACTGGTCTTGGCACCATGGTTGGCGTTCGACTTCAACCTAAAGAACTCGAAGCCATTGACAGCTGGGCTACAAGCCAGCCAGATCAACCTTCTAGACCCGAGGCAATCAGAAGGATTGTTCGTCAGGTATTATTGAAGGACTGAACTATGGGCTACTGGTCGGCAGAAACATGGTATGTTGCAATTGCGCTTTGGGTCGGCTCGCTTTTTTGTGCGATCCCGGTTGCGCGATCCAAAAACAGGGAAGAGGCTGTTTGGCTGATCCTCTGCCTCATTTTTGGTTTTGTCGCATATTTCTTTTTGCTGACGCTGCCCAACAAGGACAAGCCGAGCTGATCAAATTTTGATCGTCTCCAGCCACTCTTCGCCGGTTTCAAAATACTCCCCATCAACGGTAACCACCGGCCCGCAATGCTCGAGCCGGAAGTTCCTCCAATCGGCCCGCAAGGCGCACCATGCGTGCAGATAGTCGGCATGTTCGCACCGCTGCACCTTATGCACCGTGATTTTGCGTAGCGGCATTTCGGACTTGTAAACGATCTGCAAATCCAGCGGCAATTCGACAGCAAGCGGCAGTTCAACCAGCGTTTCGCGCCAATCCTCGATCGACACTTCCTTGTCGCCGTTCGAATTACCCCAATGTGCCTCGTGCAGCCTTCGATCCCATTCCTCTTGCTCTTCTTCCGTCACAGGGCTGGTGTCGAAATACAACCGAATGACTGGTGGAGGCGGAGGCAGAGGTGGCTGTACGGCTTTTGAAAGCAGCTTGTACGCAAGCCAGAACACCACACCAAAGATCAGCAGATACATCATCCAGGAAGCTAATCACGGCCCCCGGCCAAATTCAACTATTTCTCCCTTGCTCGCTTCATCGCTGCCGCCTCCATTTTGGACCAGGCGGTCAGCACGATTTCAATTTCAGCCACCAGCATCGCTGGCTGCTCCTCTATCCCGCCGGTGCGCGGCAGCATTCCGTCGCGCCAACCTTTGGCCAGGCGGACGACGTGCCACACATCATCGGGCAAATAATCGGGGTGCCAATGCCACCAGCGGACATCGGCATCCTGCAGGGCATGCACCAAAAAGGCATCGCCGCGCAGGGGATGCGCGGGTGTATAATCTTCGCCACCGTCAAACCCTTCGGGATCGAAGGCATAGGCGGCGGCGACGATCAGTTTTTTCTTCGGGCCTCATCGGGCGTCAGCAGCCCATAGGCAAAGGTCGCCAGCGCCTGACGGTGGACCTTGGCAATCCGCTGATAGGCATCGACGCTGACAAAATCGTCATCGTCGCGTGCCAGCACCATGCCACCAGCGGAAAACAGCAGGCGGCGGACGACTTCAATATTTGACAGCTCGTCAAAATATTCGCGGTCTGCCTTCAGTTCGGCATAGGGCGCGCAGTGCCGTTCCAGATTGGCCTCGATCGCCGCAATCTGCGGATAGATTTCCACCTGCCGCGCGCGCCGTTCGGCCAGCTGCCGTTTCAATTCCTCGCCGCGCAACTCCATATCCGGCTCGTCGATCTGGTCCTCGGTCAGCGGCTCGGACAGTTCATACCAATCAGTGATCAGCGCCTTTTGCCGCTGGCCCTCCGCTGCATCCGAAACCGCCTCTGCCATCGCATCGACACCGGCCAGCGCGGCAATGCGAAACTCTGCCTCTGCGGGGCGGCGCACCCGCGCCTTGGTCAGCATCCGCCGGATGGCGGGCATATCGTAAACCGACGGCGTGCGGAAATCATAGCGCACGCCGTCAAGGGTCAGGTCAAGTTTCATGAGGCCTCAATAGAACAGGATGTACGCGCCGCTGTCGAAGCCATTGACATCGAAGGGCAGGCCATCGGCACTGATGCCGTCCAGGTCGTCTTCCTCATGCCCGGTGTAGCTGATCGAGGGCAGATAGATCGACACGCGGTTGCCCAACGTTTCGCCCCAGTTCAGCCACAGCTTTTTCGTGGTGCCGGCGATCAGATCGGCAAAGGGGTTGCGCTGCGCCAGCGTCAGCATCTGCGGATTGATCCGCCCGGTGATCCGGCGGTTGACGACGCGTGCAGGATCATAACCAAATTCGGCACCCGGGCAGTCGCCCTGAATAACCTCATTGCCGAAATCGAGCGTCAGGTTGCGGAAACACACCTGCGCGCCATCAAGGAACGCATCGGCATCGCGCAGCGGGCGCGGGCGCACGCTGTCAAACACCGCACCCGTCGGGTTGGCAACGCTTTCCGGATCAGCGAGCATGCCGCGAACATTGGCGGTGAATTTGCCCGTCTGCCGGGTCTGGATGGCGAATGACAGGGTGGCAGCACCGCCGACCAGCTTTTTCAGCACCGCGTCGCCGCTGCCGCTGTTTTTCAGATAGAGATAGCTGGTCAGAGTCTTCAGCGCTGTCGAGACCGGCACAAACAAATTGCCGGCGCGCACCGAATATTGCGTGGTGGCATCGGGCGTTACGGTCCAGTTCGGATAAACCGCCGCAACCTTGGTGGTGGTATTATACGCGGTGATGACGCGCGTCTGCCCCGGGCCGGTACCACCAGTGGTTTCGATGACAAAGCCTGTCAAGTCGACCGACGGGCCACCCGCGGCAAGTGTGATTGTACCAGCCGCACCTGCCTGCGCGGTGCCGGCGGAATCCGCCGCCAGCGTGGTCATGCCAAGGGCTGCTGCCTGCAGATAGGGTGCAAATTCGGGAGCAGTGCCGGGTGTGCCGCTGCCTTTGGCAAAAAAGCGCGCGGTATGTTCGGCATAGCCGCCACCAACAATCGACTGAGCATTATCGAGCGAACCGGTGACTTCATCGGTTTGCTCCAACTCCATATTCGGATTGGCACGCGGCTCTTCCACCAGGACGGCGTCATCAGCAGGTACGGGCGCCGCGTCAGTGCCGGAGGTGGTTTCCACCTTGGCAAGCTGCAGCCGGTTGCGGGTCAGAAAATCAGACATTTTAGTCTCCTGTCTTCAGGGTGTTTCAGTCGAGCTTCGGCGCAGGCGCGCCTTCGCCTTCGGCTGCGGTGGATGCCGTTTTGGTTTTGCGGGCATTGGCCTTCGAAGCTTCAGCAGCAGCCTTGTCCCGCGCTTCCTGGTCGATGTTTGTCGCCGTGCCGTCAGCGCCGATCACGATGGTATCGCCAGTGCGCGGTGCGGGAGTGGTTTCGTCAGCCATTTTTTTGCCTTTCCTATGGCCCCACTGTGGAGGCAGCGCCCTCGCGGGCATGATATCGAACGCGAAATTCCATATATTGCTCGGCCCCGATGCGGGCCGATTGGACCGCGCGGCCATACAACGGCGCAGTCTTGCCCAGCTTTTGAATGTCGATTGCCAGTCCGCCCAACTGGATGTCAGTCGGGTCGACCAGAGTGTCGCACACCGAAACCCATCCCGCATCGAGCAGCTGCTCAATCGTCTGCCCATCCGCCTCCATCACCAGCAAGCCGACGATGAATTCCAGTGACGAATCCTCAACCGACCCGGTTAGGCTGTCAGGCTCCATTTCGTCGCCATCGAGCATCAGGATCGCGTTCAACTGCGCTTCGTCAAAGGTTTCACGCGGGTTACGCTGCAACGTGGTCCAGTCGAGTTCTGCCAGGCACAGATCCAGCTTTTCCATCACCGCCAGACGGATCTGTTCAGCAACACTTGCCATCAGGCCTGCCCCGTTCTTGCGCCCAGCTGCGCGTCAAAATTCTTCAGAAACAACGGCTCGCGCCGCTGTGCGATGGTATCAATCCCGCGAAGCCGCGGCTTGACTTCAATCTCTGCCGGCATCGTCGCCAGCAACTCGGTCTTGCCAGCATCAATCGACGGGCTGCTCTTCGCATAGGAGCGAAGCAGGAATAGCTTCTTGCCATCATCCGACCGCCGCCAGAAAATGCTCGACTTCGAATCCGGTGAATAACCAGCCTTCCAGTTGAGACCGGCAATTCCCATCATCCGCATCTTTGTCGAAACCAGCTTCATCCAGTTTCCACGCACCGGGCGGATCGTTGCCCCGCGCACCAGCGGCAACAGATAATCGACAAAGCCCGATGGCGAATTGTCACCCAGCTTCGAATAGATCAGTTCGCTGAACTGGCCCTTTTCCGCGATCTCGTTGTACCGCTTGCTCTGCACCGCAGCATTGGACGCGCGGCGGTGATTATTGCCGTGCACCATCGATCGGCGAAACTGCCCGTCCAGATAGGTACGCAGCAGCTTTTTAATTTCTGCAACAGTGTGCACCACCGCGTAAATCGATGCATCACGGATGATACCGTGCTCATCCTGCAGATGCTTTTCCAGTTCGACTACGGTGCGTTGGCTATCGTACCGAACCAAAAAGCCGCCAAAATTCGAACCTGCGGCCGATGCCCCGCCAGAACGACTGCCCAGTTGAAGCCGCGCCATCGATCAATCCACGATCACAACGTCGACATGCCACCAGACGCCCGATTCATCCCGCTTGGGATAACCGACGACTTTCAGCGTTTCGACAACATTGGGCGGCGTGGCGCTATCGAGCAGCTCGAACAGCCCGTCGCGCTCTACCTTTGTCAGCAGCGGGTTGGGCGCCTGTATCTTGCGATCCAGCGCACCGACCGGCTGCCGGGCATTGTCCAGCGTCGCCCGCCCCTGCCCGCGATCAACGATCACGCTGCAGCTAACGGGCGATGCACCGGGCGTCGGCGCGGTGTAGCGCGCAGGCGTGGCAAATTCTTCTTCTTCAAAGAAGCCTGCCAGATCCTCTGCGCTCTCCACCGCCACCGACTTTCACCCGATATCTTAGGCGTTTTTCGCCGGCGCCGTGGCGGCAGCCAGATCGGCTTCAAGAGCCTCCACCTTGGCCGTCAGTTCGGCAACCTTTGCCTCTGCCGCATCGGCCCGCTTATTGGCGGCGGCAAGCTCTGCCGGATCAATGGCATTCGATGCACTGGCGAGGCGCGCAGATACTTCGGTCAGAACACCACGGGTGACGAGGTCATCCAGATCGTCTTTCTTCAGCTTGTGCGCTTTGGCCAGTTCGGGCGTCAGCTCTTCACCGGCTTCAAGGATAACCGGCTTGCCGTCGGTGTCGGAACTTGCCACCGCAAGCACCAGCTCGCTGGCGGCAATAAGAATTGCAACTTTTTTCATTTTCAATCTCCAACAGGGTTGATGGCCGAGCACTGCGCCCGGCCATCAGGAGAGGTTCGTTGCCTGACGAACCGACCGCTTGTTTAGCGGACGGTTGCGCAGAGGGTGGCGTTGACGCGGCGCGGCGCGAGGATTGGGGCGGTGATGGTTTCAATCCATTCCGCACCGGTGTTCTCGTCGATCCAGTTGTGCGGGAAGAACTGGCCTTCGCCATAATTGTTCGACGCATGCTGGACGACGCCAAACATCTGCGCACCCGCAACGCCGCCCTGGCTGCCCATGATAACGGTGTTATCGGGGATCAGCTTGGCTGCAGCACCGGTGTCGTCTTCATAATTGTCGTTATAGACATAGAATTCGACACCGCCGTCCGTGCCCTTGTACGTCGGCGCACCTGGTACAGTGGGCGTCAGGCCAAGGGTGAGGGCGGCCGTCTGGCCGAGCGTGCGATCGAGGGCTTTCTGGGTCTTCGGATCGTTGATGTAATAGCCCCAGGCGAGCTTATCCATCACGACGATATTGACCGCGCTGCCCGATTGCTCACCAACGGTGTCAATCCAGCCCTGCACATCATCATAAGGCGAAACGCCGCTTTCACCCCAACGGGCGGTCAGCAGCAACGTCTTGGTCAGCGTGTTGGCCCGCGCAAAGTTGACCACGGTCGACGGATAGTCATCACCCACCAGCGTAACCGAACCGGTACGCAGGATCGAAGAAGCCATCCATTCGAAACGACGGATAATTTTTGCCTGATGCGACAGCAGATAATCTTCGCGGATCGCCGCTGCACGGTCAGCTGCCGACATTTCACCGCCAAAGGCTTCGCCAGCACGACGGGTCAGCACTTCGTTGCCGGTGATCTGGTTTTTCGGTTTCAGCGATGCAGGAACCAGCGTTTCAACCTGGTATCCGCGCGGCTGATGCACCTTGCCGGGGGCAAGCGGAGCCACAAAGGGCGCCATGCGCTTGTCATCGAGCACGCGATCGAAAGTGACGAACGCCGTGTCAAAGGTGACGATGTCGGGGAAAAACGCCCGCGTCAGAAAGCTGCCCGGCACAAACAGGCTCGGGATCATCGGCATCAGCTCGTCAGTGCTGAAGGTCTGATAATTGTCCATGAAATTTCTCCAGAAAAAAACCCGCTCTGGCAGCTGCCAAGGCGGGCGTGGGGACGTATCCCCGGATTGCGATTATTGATCGGCTCAGTCGTCGATCAGGATACCCTTCAGGCGCAGACCTTCACGGATGCTGGCAATGGTGTGCCCGGCGCCAAGCGTCAGCGCGGTGCCGACAACATTGGCGGTTTCATAGGCAATCACCTCGAGCGCCGCCCCGCTGGCGTCGGCGTCATGCGCCAGCACCAGTGCCGGATATTGCGAGCCATCGGTCGCCGCAGCGACAGACAGCTTATATTCCAGCTCGGCCTCGTCATAGCTGACGGTGATCGGGATGATATCGTCGACCAGCCAGTCATTGGCACCGTCCGAAACGGTCAGATTGATTCCGCCATTATAGGCAGAGCCGATGGTCAGGATACCATCGAGCGAACCATCGGGCCGAACCACCTTGAACTTGCCAGTTGCGCCCGTGGCGGTGCAAATCAGATTCCAATTGCCGGGCATTGCACCATCGTCGGTGGTGACTGCCGAAACAGTGCCATTGCCCACGGTGCCACCAACGCCGCTAACCGGCGTGCCGGCAGTCGCCGTGGCTGCCGAGGCGGCAAGGATTGCACCAAGGACCGCGCCTGCCAGCAAAGTGCCAGAGGCGAGTGTAACCTTGCGCGTGGTGGCGGTACCACCAGCGAGGAGGTTCTTCGGATTATATGCAGTTTCCTGCGAGTAAGATGCTCGATCGTACATGGGATTTCTCCAGATGCGGGGCTGCCCACGCCCCGGCTTCTATGGGCTGGCCCGCCGGAATCCGGCGCGGCGCGGTTTTGGGTTACTTTGCTGCGGCTGCCGCCTTGCGCTTGTCGACAAAGGCCGCGCCGCGGTTGGTTGGCTGCTGATCGACAGAAGCTGCAACCGCCGAAGCGCCGCTTTCTGGCAGGTCATTGGAATCGACAGCATCTGCCCGCGCATTGCTAAGGGCACCACCGGCCTTGGCTTTCGCAGCCTTCGCCTGTGCGATTGCAAAATCGCCTGCGCTGGTGCCTTCGGCCATTGCCGTTGCCATCTCTGCCGAAATCTTGCTGCCACCATCCAGTTCGGCAAGGGCTGCAAAGCGCGCGCGCTCAGAATTGGCCATCGCCAAATTGGCATCAGCGGTAGCCGATGCGCTTGCAGAGGCCACAGCCTGGTCAAGCTGGGCCTGGGTGAAAATCGGCTGTTGTTCCGCCGCCGGTGCGGTTGCTTCTGTGCTCATAGCTTTTCCTTTCGATGAGCTTACCCCCGACGGGGCGGTTGCAGTGCGGCTGCGCGCCGTACCGTTCACTTGCTGCTCAAATTCCTGCATGGAATCGTCCCAGCTCATGATCTTGTCGACGAGCCCGGCTTTCACCGCCTCGTCACCGAAATAGACTTGTGCCTGCTGCTTACGAATATCTTCAGCTGACATACCGCGGGCCTTACCGACATGCTTGAACAGCCGAGAGGCAGAGACTTCGACCATAGCCGAAATCCGGGCAGCGACCTCTTCAGGCAATGGCTCAAACGGGTTGCCCTCTGCCTTGTGCGTGCCAGAAGCAAACAGGCGAACCTTGATACCTTCCTGCGCCAACTGCTCGGAGAAATCGGCGTGCATGGTGATCACGCCATTTGAACCTGCGCGGCCCAGGGCATGCATCGTCACCTGCCCGGGATCGGCGCAGGCGGCAATTGTGTAAGCCGCGCTGCAGCCGCAATCGCGGATCATCGCCCGCATTGGCTTTGTGCCACGCCGTGACATCAGAAAATCGGCCAACTCAAAAAGGCTGGCAACTTCACCACCAGGGCAATCGACATCGAGCAATATGCCGCCGATCTCCGGATCCTTATCTGCAGCGATCACCTGCGCCCGGATACCGTCATAACCGGTAAAGCCGCTCGACGGGCCTATCGCTCCATCATTTTCCGAAACCGTTTCACCACGGATCGGCACATGCATCACGCGATTGAAAACGAAACCAAGCCGATTGGCGCGATGCAACGGCGCTGCTCGATCAGTCGGGCCAACACTTTCAAGACGGTTGACTTCTGCAGCTGCCATGGACCGCATTTCATCGATCGACAAAGCGGCACCCGTCGGCGCCACAAACAGCTGGCCGACGTCCAGTTTAGGCCCAACAGCGCCAAGCACTATGGCCGCTGTTTCAGGCAGTACAGCCAGCGGCGTGCCAAACAGGCGCGAAATTATCGAAGCCCTGGACCAAGCTCTACTCGCCATCATCGTCTCCATTGTCATTGCCGCCAGTTGCAGGCGCTTCATGCTCCGCTGCCGGCGCATTGCCGCCACCCTTGGCGTTCGGTACCGGCAGTCCGGAATCGACCCACGCCCTGTGCTCGCCGGCACGCTTGGTGACGTTCGCGGCATAATCGCCGCCAAACAGCATCGCGGTAATCTGCTCGCCGGTGGCCCAGCCATGCGCTTCGTAAATCTCGAACGCTTTGGCTTCCTGCTGCGGGTTCAGCGAAATCTTGCCGTCGCCCTGGTGGCGCACATCGCTCCACAGCGCTCGGATCTCCGCATTGTCGAAAAAGTCAGGCCCGATCTGCGGGTAACGCCCACGGGCAACCTGTTCCCACAGCCAGCACTGATAATGCGGATCGCACCAGTGCGACGAAAGACTGGCCTGCTCGCGCCGCACCAGAATGTAGAAATTCTCGAGCGCGGCCTTGCTGGCGGTATAGCTGGCTTCAAACGACAGCAGCAACACCTCGACCGGTGTTTCCAGCGCCGCGGCCAATTGCTTGGCCAGCGCCTGAAAAAACGGATCGAACGCCGGATTGGGGCGGCCTGGGCTTTTGACATCGACTTCGCAATCGGTGTCAAGCTCGAGTACCGTTCCCGATTCAAGCCGGTAATCGCTACGCTGTTGCGTCGCTAAGGTTTCAGGTGATGGGCCGTCTGACTGGACGATATCGCCGCTGCCATAATCCGCCTCGGGTAAAGCTGCTGCACCGGGCGACTTGTAAACGATCGCCAGCATCGCTGCCATCACCGCTGCAAACAGTTCAGCTTCAGTCAGATCACTGATTTGCTTGAGCGTTTCCAGAACCGGCGCCAGTATCGGAATACCCCGCGCCTGCTCTGGCCGGGTTTTCTTCATTACCAACACCGAACTCGGCAACGGCGATTTTGATCCCCACGCCGGGATCCGCACGGTATCATCTGCAGTGCGCCCCAGAGCACCATTTTGCTGCGGCTTTTTCAGGACATGATAGGCTTTCGCCGCACCATAGCTGTCCTGCTCAACCCCGAACACGATCACACCATTAAATTTGGTGTGTTTCTCACCTTCGATATGCCCGTTCGGTGAAACGATCCGGTCACCCTCGATCAGCTTCCATGCAGTCTCCGACAATCTGCCTGGTTGCGTCGCGGCCTGCGGCATCACGCGAATGCCAAGAATATCTCCGGTTTCCAGCCTGCCGCGCAGAACAATTTCCTGCTGCTCATATCCGGTGGCTGATCGCTCGGCATCCGGATCCTTCGACGACATATAGCGGTCATAGTCGCGCATGATCTGCGCAGTCAGTGCTGCTGCGTCCTCTTCGACCAGTCCAAGTCGCTCGGCATCCAGCTGCGGAATAGCCATCATGCCTGTGCCGACGGTATAGGTCACGCGCCTGTCGATCGCCGCCGTCGCCAGCGGCAAATTCATCGCGGCATCGCGCGACCGGCCAACCAATGTTTTGCGCTGTGACCCGTCGGCATTTGCCGAACGCGGGCGGCTTGACCAGTTTGATGTCGCCCGCCGATCGCTCCGCCCCCCGCGATATCCACCGGGCCCGCTAATCCGCTCACGCGTTTCGGTCGGGCTGGTCAGCGCAGTGGTTCGTTCCAGTGCAGCCCGCGCCGCAATCCGGCGCACACCGGCTGCCGGCGAAATCGCCGCTATGGTCCGGTCGATCCAGTTGGCCATATCAGCGACTCATAATCCTGCCGCCCCGTGCCCGACCACGAACGACGGGGGTAGAGCTTCCGCCATTAATTTCGGCTTCCAGTTCCTTGATCGCCGCGCGCACCTCTTTCAGGTCGGCACGCACCAGGCGGCGACCATCGGCCATCTCATATTCCTGGTTGCGCAGGATTGCCGTCTCTGCAGCATAATAGGAATCGATCCGCGCCTGCTTGTTGGCAAGCGCGGCGGCTGAAAGCGCCATCGGTCAGTCCTGTCAGATTATGGTTAGGTCAAAATCACTGCCCCGAATCCGGGCATAAAAAACCCCGCTGCGGACATTTCCGGAGCGGGTCTGATTCGGGCACAACGATGGAATGATTGAGTGACTGTCAACTAATTCAAAAATTGTCAAGCATTCTGCGAAACTATTTTTTCACGCCTAATGCGCCCGCACCGATCGAACCCCGCGCCGGCGTGGAGTCGCAGCCCTTGGTGGAGCCGACGGTCGCTGTACCGAAACCACCTTCGGCGCATCACTTACAGGCTGCGATGATATGGCAGGCGGATCAATCTTTGCTGGCGCGTCCCTGGGTGGCCGTGCCCATTCAGGAACCCAGGATAGGCTGGCATCAGACCCGCCAAAGCGGACAATCGCAACATAGGCGTAGATATACAGATCCCATGTTTCATTGGCCGTATGCTGCGGACGTTCCCACTGATCCCCATTCTTGTACTCGGCGCGCAACTCGGCCAGATATTCGTGCGGAATATCAGAAGGGAAGGAGATATAACCCGGCCCATCATCGCGCCGATTCAACCGCACATTGGCAATATCTTTGAAACGGCTGACGTTTGGAACATACATCTCGGCCTGTTCTACCCCTTTGATCTGGCGCTTCGCATCGACTGTGGGAGGTGGTAGCAACTTGGCCTTTGGATTATTACCACCCTTTAACAGCGTGATCGCGGTTGCCGGCAAAGCAGCGCGGCCTGATCCAGCGTCACCCTTGACCATCGCATACCACCACTCAAAGGCGTTATCGGTGGCGCCATCAAGACCACCCGTATCAACCACCGTATTGAAAATCTTCATTCGTAAATTGGGCGCACCCGCCATGGGATAGCTTTTCGCCATCACCTTGCTGTGAATGACTGACCAGTCTTCGACATTTTTGAACGGGCGGAGCGGGCGCTGCCGTCCATTTTCCTCGATTGTCAATTCGGCCCAGCGATCAATCAGCCATGCACGAAAGCCCCATCCAAAACCCCATACCGAAACTTCAAACCGGTTACCTTGCTGGTCGATCGATGCCACCAGCACGCGGACACCTGGGGGAACTTCACCCATCCGGTATGGGCTGGCCTTCGCGCGCTTCACCAATTCATCTTCGCTGACAGGTTCTTCACCTTGCTGTCGCGGCCTAAAGTTGCGTCCAACGATGGTCTGGTCAAATGCCTTTAACGGGCCTTCATCCTGCTCCATCTCGAAACTGATTTCAGCCGCCCGCGCCCGTCGGGCGATATCGGCCCAGCTGCGAAATCCGAACAAGCCATCGAACCTAAACGAGGCTCGCAAATTGGGCAGCAGCTCACCCGTCTTCCCCGATAGATATTCGCTGCGAGGCTCCGCCTTCTCACCCTTGCCAACCCAGCGATAGGTTTCAAGCAGCCGCCGCTTTTCCCCCGGCATGTGAATGCCACCGCACGACGGACAAACTACCTTGGCGCTAGTCGCGGCATCTTCCGGTGTACCTGCCTTTTCATAATCGAGCCGGTCAAAATACAGCGCAAACGGATCACCGCATTGCAGGCAATCGACATAAAAACGCTCGTCGGTCCCCACTGCCACCAACGCCTCAATCCCCGCGCCCGGCCCCAGCTTCGGCGTCGAATTGATATACATCATCGTCCGGCCATAGGCTTCAAAGCTGCCCATGCGTCCGGCAAGCAACGACACGGCATCGCCCTGGTCACCGATATCAGTCGGGAATTCGTCGCTGTCATCCAGACGACCGCAGGGAATCGGCCGTGCACGAAAGCTCGAACCAACTGGCCACAGGAAATGCAGGTCCAGCCCGCGAAACTGTTTCAGGTTGATCGTATCGTTGATCAGCCTTTCCGACAATTCAGGGGTCAGCTCGATCATCTTGTTGAACTGCGTTTTGATGTAACTGTCGATACTGGTGCGATCGGGCATCAGGAACATCATGTCCGACGGATCGTAAATGGCTTTGTGCAGCTGCCAGTTATTACCGATCTCTGACTTGCCTACCTGGCTGGGCCCCATCACCGCGACTTCGCGATAGGGTGATTCCGCCATCAGGCAATCCATCGGCCGATCCAGATGATCGGTAAAATAGGGACCCTCACCCCATGGCCCGCTATAGGCCCCCGGATTGTTGAGCACACGATGCCGTCGCGCCGCTACAGAGACCTTGACCTTTTCCGGAAACCGCATCCCCGACAGGCATTCACCAACGACAGCAAGGGCAGCGGTAAATTCCAGCGGCTGATTTTGCCCAATATCAAGCATGGCCAGACGATGCCGGTTTGGGCGGCATGAACTGTTTGTTCCAGAAATCGTCTATAGCTTTGCCGAGCAGCGCTTCCAGCTTCGCCGCATCTGCATTTGATAATCCCGTTTCCGCCATCATCTGCCCCGGGATCAGTTGCAAAACGCGGCGATGCTCAACCGCAGCAGCCGATAATGCCGCCTCCAGAGGCCCGCGTTCTATCAGCTGCCCCATCGCCTTGCCGAGTTCGATCCGCTTCAGCGCGGCGGCATAATCGTCAAGCCGTTGCCTACCAGACAGACCAAGCCGTTCTTCGTCTTCAACCGCATCACCCAGCAGGTCGAGCCGAAGTTGCGCCAACTGAGCGCGCCGATCGGCACTGGCAGTTTCCTCACTTGCCCGCTTGTCTTTCCACCAGGCAACCCCGCCTTCAGCATCAATCTCGTAACCCGACCCGCGCGTCCCGCGCTTGATCATCCACAGTGGATCCTCGGTCAGCGACTTGATATGCGCCCGCATGGTTTCCGCCGTGACCCCGCACAGCTCGGAAAACTCATTCAGGTCTACAATCAATCCCACTTCACACCCTCAGAACCGAATAAAAAAGCCAATCAAAACCGCGACTTCCAAAAATTTTCACAAAACCCGCGACCCCCGCGCTGCCGCACCCCATTAGGTTTGGAGGGGCTGGGAGGACCCGTGCCGGGGGTGGGCCTGCCCGCCTTGCCCCTTGTGAGCCGCTATCCAAGGCTCGGGCGGCGCGGACGGCGGTGTGACCATGAAGCCCAGCGCCTGTGTCGACAGCACCCATGCAAGATCAGTGAGCGCGGTCCACCATTCACGGTACAGCTTTTGACCACGCGTGCGTCGCCCCTCATCCCACAGGATGATGACAGGGCAATATCCACCCTTGCGCCCCGGCCCTTCATATTCCACCTGCGCCTCAACCCATGGCTTGACCCAAACCGAGGCCCGCGCCTTGTGCTGCGGCTCTACCCACTCGGTCGGTCGAGTGCCTGCACGACCATGATAGCGCACCCGATCAGCCCCATCGATATGCTGCAAAGCAGAGGCCACGGCATAAGCGACCGGATGCACCGCATCGAATATCCGAACACCACCCGTATCAACCCGACAACCAAGGTGGCCAATCTGCATCATCTTGCCCACACCGCAGCCACCCATGCCACTGGATGCATAGCCCGCCGCCTCTGCCTCAATGGCATAGAGCCCCGCAGTTTCGAACCGTTCCACCATCTGGTCTGCCAAAGCCCATGTCACCAGCTGCTCAACATCGATCGAGCCTGTCCGCTCCCATGGCCGCGCCGCACCACCAAGGCCTTCACGCGCCTGAACTACTTCACTGCGATAGATCGCTACCATCTGCTTACCCCCTTAAAATCAAGATATTGTTTGAAGGACAGTGAAGGACAGTCGGACGGTTAAGGTACCGCTCTCCGCATACGGGGGTGCGCGCACATGAAGGCACACCTATTAAAAACCATCCGTAACTGTCCGTCACTATCCGTTACCCCTGCTTTCCTGCGCCTCTTGCGGACGGACAGTTACGCGAAACCAACCCGTCAACCGTCCTTCAAAACCGTCCGTCATTACGGCAGGGCTGCGCAGAGCCGATGATGCACACCACCGCGAGCGCGCGTTCTTTCCAAAATGACGGACAGTTTCGCCCAACCGTCCGTCACTGTCCGTCCCCAACATCTTGTGGTCGGCAGGCATCAGCGATCCCCTCCCCAATAGTCGTCAAGGTCGGCTGCATCGCTTCCGGAATGTGCGTCGGGCGTCGCTGTCGCGCCGCCATTGACCCCGCCCTCCATCCCTTGAACTGTCGCGTAATCCAACGAACCAACCCGACGCAGCTTTATCCCGCGGCGAACCTTGTTTCCCTTGCGATCCTTCTTGCCGACAATCTGGCGCTGGCCGAGTTCGCGGCCAAAGCGGGTGGTGTTCCACTTCTTCACCGCATCCTCATCCAGCTCGCTGCGCGCCATCCATTCCTTGAAGGCATTCCACAGCACGGTGGAGCCGGTCTCGGCATCGCGGTCGGTCAGGTCGCATTCCTCGGCCAGCCATTCGCCCATCGGATTGCCGGTGGCCCAGAAATCGGCAAGACCTTCCAGTTCGCGTTCCGGTACCGGAACACGCCTGTCGCCCAGCCATTCAAGGCAACCCGCGATCATCCAGTTCAGGATGCCGCTCGATTCAGTCATCAACCGCGCGTGCAACTCGGCAGGCGCTTCAAATCCACCGGGGATGAGAGACAGGTCGACCAGCCACTGGGTCAGGCGGAAACGCCGCCGGAAACCCTTGTCATCGCCGGGCATGTTGGGTGTAGGGTTGACCTCGACAAACAGCTTGCCCCGCGGCTTGAAAATCACCGGCTCCGATGCCCCCGCCTGAAATGCGGTAATCTTGCCGCCACCGGTCCACTGCTTCAGTAATTCGCCATCCCAGGTCGCATTGCGCGGCGGCTCTTCCGATACTATAAAGCGCACATCGCCCGACAGGTCGACCAGATCGCGCCGATGCTCGGCCCCCGATCGCTGGAAACTTGCCTGCAGCCAGGTTTTGACCGCGGCATGGCGGTAATAATCGCCATGCCCCTCGGCCAACACCTCGTTGGTCTTGGATTTGCCGTCGCCGCCACGCCCTTTATGGACGTAAAATTCCTCGCTGTCGGTCAGACCCGTCAGCGTCTGGCCATACATGCGCGGGAACACCGCCCTGGTCTCATCGTCAGGCTGGATCAGCCGCAGCCGCTCCTCCCACATCGGGCATGCGGCCACGGGATCATAGGTCCAGTTGGCAATCTGGGCGAGCATGTCGGTCGGATCATGGCCCTCCTGAAACAGGCAGGTCCATTGGCCGGTGCCATCCTGCTTGCGAAAACGCAGCGTGCCGTTCTGGACATTGTAGGTCAGCGGATCGACGTCAAAATCCTCGCTCCACGCCCGCATCGCATCAAAATCGCGCAGCTGCGTCAGCATCGCGTTGGTCTGCGCCGCATTGCCCGATTTCATCGCCCATTTGTGCAGCATATCGAGCCGCGCGACCGCCATCTCGCCACTGCACCATTCGCCAAAACGTTCGTGCAATGCCGCCTCATCGGGCTTTTTCAAGTCGCCGATCAGCTTGCCCAGCTCGGCCGCCTCGAGGTGGATATGCTTCGCCACCTGGTGCGCCAGCGCGCGGGCGCGATACGCCCCCTCCCGCTTTGACCAGCGCTTGGTATCGAATGCCGACCAATATTTGTCGTCGACCCATTTCAGCAGACCCTTGGCCAGATCCTGCGCGCGACGGGCATTGCCATAATCATTGCACTCATACCAAGCCATCCGCAGCGGATCTTCGACCGCAATCTCCACGCCCGCACCGCTCATGCTGCAACCTCGCCAGACTCACGCAGAGGCGCAGAGACGCGGAGCTTATTTTCCGGAACTGTAACAAAATTAATCGACAGCCATGGTGACAAAACATGCACAAAGCCGGGCCCATACCATTCGACCGGCGCATTATCGTACACGGTTGACTGACGCAGCCGACCATTACGGTCTTCAAACTCAACCCGATCGCCAGATTTGAACTTTTGGGGGAAAGGCAGCATTGGGGCAGCTTTCCTCCGCGCCTCTGCGCCTCTGCGTGAACCACTCATCCGTCACCCCGAAGCATCTGGTTGACGGCGGCATAGGCGAGCGCATTGCTCGCGGCCTTCACCTTGCGGGTGGGTGCGGCAGGCACCGTCTGATCATCCGGTGCAAATTTTTTCAGGAGCGCGCGATCGCGGGCATCGTTCATGATTTCATCGAAATCCATGCCCTTGCCGGCCACGGCATCGCGGTACAGATCAAACAACGCCTCGGCCTCTTCCATTTCGGTTTGACCGTGCTTTTCGCATCTCTCCATCCAGCGAACGACTTCCTCGATCTTGGTGGAATCAAAGCCTGCGGTGCGCGCCTCCTTCTTCACATCGGCCTTGTCGGCGTTCAAATCGCGCACCTGCTGGCGCAGATCCTTCACCCGCCGCACAAAGCCGATCAGCAGCTCTTTCGAATGGCCATGGCTGGGGTCGCGGCGACCGGATAGTTCGTCCTTCATGCCCGCCCCTTCCATCCGTTGGAAGGGATGCCCAGCGCCTTGCGCCTTTTGCCAACCGCACCGTCGGTTACCCCGCGCCCCACAATCCGCGATATCGCCCGGTTGCCCAGACGAGGCTGCCCCTGCAATATGGCATCGACATGCGCCTGCTGTGCCGGTGTCATGCCGCGACCCCTTTCGCCGTCATATCGTTAAAATCCATGCCGGTTGCGGCGCGCATCGCGCGCACCTGGTGCACGCCGGCGGTGCGCCAGCCCTTGACGATCAACTCGCCACAAATCCGCGCCCGTTCGGCCCCGGTGATCGCACGGCGCACGATCGGGCCACCCTTGATCTCAACCACCGGTTCGCCCGTAAAATCCCCAGTCCTTTGATCCAGCGGCCCCTTCAGCGGCGCCATGTCGGAATCGATCAAGCCGGTCACCAGTCCCCTATGCCCTTCGATCACAAAAGGCGGCGCTTCCGGATCAGGCTGAATATCGAACAGCGGCCAGATGCCCCCGCGCCATTTCTTCACCCTGCCTTGCAACGTGTCGAGGCTCAGCGTGGCGACACCCACCGCATCCTCCACCGCATCATGCAAAGCCATGCCAGACAGCACCGTCTCATTCCCCTCACCCACAAACAGCGGGGCCGACTTCCAATATTCACCCAAAAGGATGCAGCCACCCTTGCTGCCGCCAAACATCTTGCGCTTAGGAAACCACGGGTCCTGGTCAGGCTTCGCCCAGGGCATGCGCCGCCGCATCGGGCCGGTACCATCGGGCGACAAATAGGTGACGTGGCACCCGATCGGTACGAACTGCAGCATGCCGTCGACCAGCTCCGGCCTGCGGATCAGCGCGACCAGTGCCGGATTGTGCAAGCCGCTGCGCGGCGAGGCTCCCTCTTCCCACGCCATCAACGGGCATTCGGCCAGAAATCGGAATGGCAGCACCCGCGCGGCCGTCAAAACCGGAATCGGCACCCCCCGCCCGATAAAATAGCGCCGCGCGGCATCTTCATCAGGCAGCGCATGCTGCCACATCCAGCGCCCGGCATCGATGCTGTCGATCAGGTTGCGCGGCTTCCGTTGAAACGGATTGCGTTCGCGCGTGGTTTTGGACTCAGCTGCCAGTGGCTTTGCCCCGCCCAGATGCTCAACAGCGCCGGCAAAATCGAGGCCCTGATGCGCCATCACAAAGCCGATCACATCACCATGCCATTGGCAGCCATAGCAGGTCGCCGTCTGTTTCTTGATGTCCACTGCCAGGCTGGCGCTATTGGATCCGTGCAACGGGCACTTCCCCCGCGGCTTCTGCCCTTTGGACAGCGTAGTAACCTTACCGATCACTTCCTCGATCGGATTCATCCGCTTGATATCGTCGATGCGGGTGCGACTGTCGGGCTGCTGCGTCATTCCGCCGTCCCCAACAGCTTCGCCATTTTGCGGAATTGCTGCTCCGCAAGCGTCAGGTTCAGGCTGGGGCCCGCTGTCGTAAATTCCTCCGCCCGCCGCGCCAGTTCGCGCAGCTCGTGTGCCTTGCGATACACCGCCACCCGCGACGGCGCAGTCGGACCGATATCTGAAAACGCGCTATCAATCGCGCAAGCCAAAGATTCCTGCATTTGCCGCTCAGCAATCTCGCGAAAACCATCGCCCATCAGATCAACCTCCCCTGCTGGACAGGCGCGGCTTTGCGCGGGGGAGGAACCATCGGCGATGGCGCTCTTGCCACGGCTGCAACAGGCCTTGGCACCCGCGCCACAATTTCCGCACAGGCCGCATTCGTGTCTATCTGCCGGTCCAGGCTAAACCGCACTGCGTAAAGCGCCTTGGCATGATGCGCGGCCTCTGCCCGCCTTTCGGGCGATGGCGGTTTGTCGCCCAGACAGGCCTTTTCCACCACCGAATTGAACTGGTAATAACTGGCATGCACCAGCGCCCGCCAGCTGGTGAAATCCACCTCGCCGCGGATCATTCCGCCCGACAGCCAGCCATAGATATCCCACCAGCTGGCGGCGGCCGCACGATCCCCGCGGCGAAGCGCCCGTTGATACTCGGCCTCCACCGCTGCAAGGATATCCGCGTCGGTCATTACACCAGCACCGGCATCAAAACCTGAATCAGGCCGTCACCCGCCCCGCCATCGACCCATGGCTCAATACGTACCGGCCCCCTGGCATCGCCCGCGGCGAAGCGCAGGATCACTTCGTCGCTACCGATCGCGGATAGCGCATCCATCCAATATTTATGATTGAAACCCAGCACGGCGGTGTCGCCAATGCCATCCGCCGATGCGGGCACTTCCTCGGTCGCCGTGCCGGTTTCGGGACTCTTCACCTCCAGCACGATCTTTTCGGCAAAGATGCTGCATTTGACCGCGGACGACTCTTTCGAAGCCAGCACCCGCACCCGCCGGATCGCCGCCATCAGCGCCCGCCGCTCGACCCGCAACGACGCGGTCACCATCTCCTCCGACGGAATGACGCGCCGGTAATCAGGAAACTGCCCGTCGATTACCTTGCTGATGATCTCTGCATCGCCGATCAAAAACCGCAGCTTGTCCTTTGCGCATTCAACAACCACCGGATCGACCGATCCCTTGGCATCCGAATCCGCCTTGGCCTTCGCCGCCAGCAATTTGTCGATCAGCTTCACCGTTTTTTTGGGAACAATCACCTCGGCAAAGCTGGCCGCACCATCAGGCCCGTCGATCGCCTTCACTGAAAGCCTGTGCCCGTCGGTCGCCGCAAATTTCAGCGCCAGGTCGACAGGATGCATGAAAATGCCGTTCAGATAATAGCGCGTCTCCTCGTTGGAGATCGCAAATTCCACCCCCGCATGCGCATCGAGCAGCTGCGACGCCGATATTTCAAACGCCCCTTCGGGTGTGAAAATGGGAAAGCCGGGAAAATCCTCCAGCGGCAAGGTGCCAAGCGTCCAGCGCGCCCTGCCCGCAGTTACCGTCAACCGGTCATCCGCAAGGGTGAGCAACATCGTGCCTTCACTCTCCACCTCACCCGCAATCGCGCGCAGCGAGGATGCCTGCACCGCGCAGGAAAAGTTGCTCCACCCTTTGCGCTCGTCGACGTTTAGATCAGAAGCAATCACAATCGTTGCGTGAATATCCAGATCGGTGCCGGCCAGATTGATCATGCCATCGCGCGCCACCAGCATGACGTGCGACAGAATAGGCACCGTCACCCTCGCCTCGATCACCGCGTCCAGCTGATCCAGCGCCGCTTTCAGCACCGATGCCTGCACCCGCACCGCCATCGGGCGCGGATCTGCAACCGGTGGCGTGTCCTGTTCCTGAACCTTGGCCTTTGCCATAACGCTTAATCCCTTCCCTCTTTTTCCTCATTGGCTTCGGGCGGATCGATGAGGTGCATCCCCTGCCCGATCATCGCCAACCGCTCGTTCAGCCTGCGCAGCCACAATTTCACTTCCGTCGCCTCGATCAGGTGCGATGGTTCATCGCCGTCAGCGTCGGATTTGTCGGAGGCAACCAGCGCCTCAAAACCCGCCAGCACCGGCGTCAGCGCCAGCACCATGCCAAAGCGTTCGGCCTGTTGTTCGGCGGCGGTGTCAGGCATCATCATCAACCCGCAACATTTCGTCGCTGGCGTTGAATACAAAATGGGGTGGTTTGCCATTTTCGGGCCGGATAGCCTCGCAGCGTTCGACCGCAAATGCCGGAAACTGGAGCGAAAAAAGACCATCGGCGGTCTGCGAATTGATAGTCAGTGAATAGCCACCCGATTTGTTGCGCTTGACCGCAAAGTTTCCAGCTTCGTTGTCCACGGAAAGCTGCAGTTTCCCTGCATCGCTGCCCGTTCCAAACAACAATCGGACGCGATGCGCAGCCTGACTCAGGCTTATCTTGCGAGCCAGATCCCGGCCTATCTGCAGCCTGATATACTGCGCTGCGCCCCCCCCCCACTTTGGCCGAGCGCTGAACAACACGCGTGGAAAGTCGAACGCCATGCGCTGGCACTGCTTCAGCCTTCGGCTTGCCGACAAAATCGATTGTTTCAAACGCCATCGCTCAACCCTCCCTCTGCGCCAGCATCTGGTTCGCCACCCGCTCGATCGCGCGCAGTTCACCCCGCAAAAATTCGGTGCCTTCAGCCATCAGAGTAGGGCTGCCGATATCACCGGCGTTCAGCGCCCGACGGGCGGCGGCACCCATGCGCGCCAGCCTGCGTGCCGGCACTCGCATCGTCCGCTGAAACACGCCGCGCCGCACCACTTCGACAACCGTCAGCACGGCAATGCCATCGGCCTGCCAGCTGCCATAAATGTTCAACGGTTCATCGGTATCAAAGGCGGCAACCGGCGGTGTGCCCACATGCGCGACCTTGCCCGCGGCAAATGCGCGCGCACCATGGCGCGATGTTGCAATCTGCAAACACATCAATCCTCTCCTTTGTTGTCGGGAAATGTACGGTTGGCGATAAACAGGATGACCAAGGTGATAATCAGCAGCTCGGCGATGAAAACCACCGCGCCACCCGCCAGAAAGCTCAGCATGTCCATCACGCCACCTCTTTCTGTCGGCTTGAAAGGGCGGCACACGCCGTGGCGATCAAATCTCCGATGGTGCGCGCTTCGGCGAGCGCCCCGTCGCTGATTTCAACCTTCAGCTCATCCTCGATCGCCACTGCCAGCAATACCTGGTCAAGGCTGTCGAGCCGCAAATCTTCGGAAAGCCGCAATGCCATCGCATCCGCATCCAGAGGGCGCAGCGGACGGCGCACCCCGCATTCATCCACAAGCGCGCGCACCACGACGGCGCTGACAGCATGCACATCACCCTGCACAAAACGCGCGGTCAGAAAATTCAGCGCGCTCATGATTCGGCCCCTCGTTGCAGCCGATCAGCCACAGCGGCCACCATGTCGGCCTGCGCCAAATTTGGACCCGACCGATCCGGATAAGGTCCCCGATACGGCCTTGCCGGACCTGTCCTTAACCGCACTTCGCGATCTGCCCACGCAATGATCTGCGCGGCGGAAGCTAAAGCCCCCCCCCTCACAGCGCCGTTCCCTTCACAAAGGGCTTCTGCGTCCGCTGCGCGATATAATGCATCCCGCGTTCGGCGGGGATCTGGTGCAGCGTCACATAGCCACGCTCTGAAAGCACCTCGCGCATCCATTCGCCAAGCGCATGCGAACAAGCCTCTTTCAGATGCCGCCCGCGGCCATATTCGATCCGCGCATTCGGCTTTGCGAGTGCCACCCATTGGCGGATGCGTTCGATGCTGACCGGACGGAACTCGCCTGTCGCGGTCTCGTCGGTTTGGAATTTCGGGGGTGAAGACATTGGGGGACCTTGAATTCTAAAGTTGCTCTTTTTGGCTGATGCAGGTCCCGTGCCTCAGCTGCTGTCGGTGCGGCGGATGGGTATCAAGGCCGCGGCGGCCAGCGGCATTTCCAGCTGGCGGCTGACCAGCGTTCCCGCTGGCACATCATTCAGGTCGCCATATAGTGCGAGCAGCGCGTCGAGCGTTTCGACGACCTGACGGTTCAGTTCGTGCAGTTGCGGCGTGGTCAACCGGCCTTTAAGCGCAACACCCTGCGCCAGATGGCGTATCAGGTCGCCCGCCTCAGCGGCAAAGCGCGGAAGATGAACATCCAGCGCCTCAGCCTCGCCATCATCGGCGGACCGATCAAGAAACTCGCCACCCGATGCCCGTGCCAACGCGCGGGTAATATGCGGGTGTCCAGCCTTGCCAGCGCCCAGCGCCTCGACCATCAGCACCTTGTCGATCGAAATGAAATCGCCGGTGTTCGGGCTGGCATAATCCGACAGCCGCGATTGCGCACAGCCCAGTTCGGATGCACAGAAATCCTGACCGCCCGCCGCCTTGAACGCCTCCCGCGTCGCCAGCTTCAACGCCAGCTGTGACGGTGAAAGGTTGATGTCACGCGCCGTGCTCATGCCGCCACCCCTTGACCTGCCGAGCCCTGCCCTGCCGCTGACGAAGTTTGTGCCGCTGGCACGCCTTCGGCTCCACACACACCAGCGGCAGGGGGGCGACCCGGGGGCGTCGCGCTCCCCTGGGGGATCGGCGACGGGGTGGAATCAGCCGCGCCGATATTGCCTTGTGAATTATCGGGAGACGCCTCTGCCGCATCTGCAGCAAGTAACGCGTCATGTTGTTTCATGAACGCCACCAACCGATTCGCAGTCTTCAGCGTCACCGCCCGCCCGTCGCGCAGCGACTGGATAAAGGCCGGTTCATTCGCCGCTTCGCGCCCGAAACGCGTCGGCGCCATGTTGTGCCGGGCGATGAACGCTTCGATGCTCTCCAGTAACTGGCGATCGTTCGGGATGAAATTCAGGATGTCCATGGGGGCCGCTGGATATTCAGCTTTAGCAAACATGGCAAGCAGAAAATGTTAGCCATAGCGCACATGGCGAAAGCAGCGCGAATGTGCGATATAGCAAACATGGACGAAACTGCCGGAAATCCCGCGCTTTACGACGCACTGATGGCATTGAAGCCTGCCGACCTGACCGAAAATGGCTGGACGGTGAAAGCCGGCGTCAACCGATCTTTCTTTCAGGATCTGCGACGCGGCAAAACCCCGCGCACCGATACGCTGGAGCGAGTCGTCGGCGCAATCGGCCTGACCATGGCACAATTTCACGCGCTGCAGTCAGGCGCACAGCCCGTGCCGATGTCAGCATTCCAGACACCGCAAAGCGACTATCGCCCTGCCCCCGCCGATCTGTTTGCCTCTGTGCCCCGCGCACAGGGCGAAGTGCCCGACCTGCCCGTGCTCGGCACAGCAGAGGGCGCCGATGAGCCCGTCGACGGTAACGGCCACCCGCACATGATCGAATCGATGCTGCTTGCGGTGACCGACCAGATCGAACAGCGCATTCGCCCGGCAGCCCTCAAAAACCGCAAGGATGTGTACTGCCTGTACATCACCGGCCAGTCGATGGATCCGCGCTTTGAACCAGGTGAGCTGGTCTATGTCGATGCAAGGCGCCCTGCCGCGATCGGCGATTATGTGATCGTCCAGATGCGCGGGGAAGAGGATAATCAGGACAATGTCGTACGCGTGATGGTGAAACGCCTGGTCAAACGCGGACCCGACTATTTCGAATTTCAGCAGTTCAACCCGCCGCTGACCTTCCGCTATCCCAAAAACATGGTGATGCGCCTGCACCGCATCATGCGCACAGACGAACTAGGCTGAACCAGCCTGTCAGGCAGTCAGCTCTGCCCCGCAAAAGCGGCACTTCACCGCCGCCGTTTTCACTACCTCCGCACAGATCGGGCAGGCCCGCTCGTCATTCCTGCCTTCAGCGCGCAATGCCAACAACACGACAACAGGAAGCAGCGACACCACAAAGGCGACGATCGACGATCCCGGCACCGAAACCGCCCACAAAAAGCAGACGACTCCAAGCACGATAAAGCCACCAACCCACGCGCCGACATTGCGGTTCTTGGTCCCGGCGCGCGATCCGATCACAAAAGCCACCGCCAGCCACACGAAAAAATAGAACAGGTCGACCATCTGAAATCCCCCGCAAATCCTTGGCTTTGCATCATGCCGCGCCAGCATGTCGGCTGCAATGTCAGCTTCATCTAACATTTTCTGTTGACTGTCAGCCATAGCTAACATTATTCAGCCATCCTTCTTTGATGATGGAGGCTGATTTGACAGACACGATAACAAGTTTTGCCCTTGGCGATTTTGTCCAGGAACGCACAACCGGCTTTGTCGGCATGATCTTTGGCCGCACCGAATTTCTGCATGGGGAGGTTCGCTGTGGCATCCTCCCCATCGCCTCGGTCGCGCAGGAACATGGCGGGCACGGCGCCAACACCCACCGCGCCCTTGAATGGATAGACGAACGCGCGCTGCGCCCTGTGCCGCCCGTGCTGCAGCAAGCCATTGACAAGCGCCGCCGCGAACACCGCGAGGCGCGCTTTGCAGATACTTATCGTGCTGCGGCAACGGCGGAGTGATCACCATGCGCTCCACCACCCGCACCCGCACGAACGCACTGCGCCGGTCGATCAATCGCTTCCTCGAAAACGAAATCGCCTGCGCCTGCACCTGCCTCGCCATCGCCATTGTCGCGATCAGCATCGACCTGCTGAACGCGGCAGCACGGCTTTCGTGAGCAGCGCCTGATGCCTGCGCCACGCACCCCACGCTGGACCAAGCCTGAAATCGCAATCCTGCGGGAACATTATCCGCAGGGCGGCATGCGGCGCGTTGGTGAAATGCTGCCCAGTCGGACATGGCGCTCCATCTACATGAAGGCGAACAAACTGGGGCTTCGCTGCGAATTGCCGACAGACGCTCCCAAACCCAAGCTACAGGGTGACCAGCTGGAGGAAGCCATCCGCCTGCGCGAAGTAGAAGGCTGGTCCTTTGCCCGCATCGGCGCACACTTTGGTTTGGCAGAGGGCAGCGCCTGCAACGCAGTGATGATTGCCCTGTGCACCCGCAAGGGCTTTACCCCCGCCCAGCGCGACCCCCACGGGCGCCTGACAGCAGAGGGGATCGAACGCGTCCGACTTGCCCTGAAAAAAGGGTGGAAGGGCATCGATATCCAACTGCACCTTGGCATATCTGCCAGCTGCGTGGCCGAACAGCGCCGCCGTTACAACGCCGATCTGAAAGAACGCGCCAAGGCACCCCTGCCAGCCCCCGGTGGTGGCGTGATGTATTCAGGCGTCAAGGTCGCAAAATCCAAAAAGGCAGAGGTGGAGCAGCTCTATCTGCAGGGCCTCGGCACACAAAAGGTCAGCCAACGCACCAATGTCAGCCACACCACCTGCCTCCGCATCAGGACACGTTTGGTCAACAAATTGCGTCGCAAGGGTGAAGCCCTGCCCGGCTGCGATATCAACGGCGCGCGGCACATTCAGGCCGAAAGCAGCCGCTTCATTACAGACGTGCAAAAGGCTGTGCTGCGTCAACTGTTGCTAGATCGGGTGCCGGTGCGCCGTGCGGCTGCCATGGCCGCGATCGGCAGCAGCAGCGCCTATCGGCTCCGCGACGAACTGATCGAGGAATTGCGCCAAAAGGGTCAGGCTTTACCATCGCCCCGATTGCCCGGCAGGGTGCGAACAGGGCAGTATCAGCAGAATAACTGGCCACCCGTTTCGGCAAAATCGATCTACGCATTTCGCGCACTGCTCGCCGACGGGCTTTCCTTTGCCGATGCCAAGGCCCGCTGGCAGAATGAACGTCGCGCCGAACGACAGGCAGAGGCAGCCCGCCCGAAAACTTTTGAAGAGCAGCTGGCGGCCGTCGCCGCCGGCAAGGCCCAGATCACCACAGCATTTGCGCGTGCGCACCTAGAGCCGCGGCTCGCCGAAGAGAGACCGGTGGCATGAAGCTCGAACCCAATGAACATGGCGTCTGGCCAGATGAATTGGCCGAACATCTGACTTTGCCTCGCAACAAAAAGGGTTGGCGGGGTGGACCGATTGCCGAAATCGCCCTGCTTGAAACGCCGCATGGCTGGCTGTCGTCAGCTGACTACATGCTGATGAGCCAGGCTGGCGGATGCTATGGTCTGATGACCAGGCCAGACGGCAGCTTTTTTCCGGACAGGGAGAGCGCCTTTGCCGATGCCAAGGACTATCTGTACCGAAGCATTCAAGGTTACCCCGACAACGCAGACGCCAAGGCGATACGCAGCTGGCTCTACCGCGACTGTCGCGGGCGCGAGCAGCAGCAGGAGCTGGTGCTGTGACCCCTGCCCTGAGCCTGTCGAACGGGTTCCTCCCCCGCACCGACTATCAGCTGCTCCTCGCCGATCCGGCATGGGCATTCCGCACGCATAGCGGTCAGAACCGCACGCCGACGCAGAAGAAATTCGGCAAACCGGCTTCCGGCTCCGGTTCCTTTTCCGAGGCCGAGGCCGAGGCCGAGGCCGAGGATCACTATCCGACGATGGACGTCAAGGATATGATGGCCCTGCCCGTTGCCGAACACGCCGCGCCCAACGCGCTGCTAGCGATGTGGGTGGTCGGCAGCCACATCGATGTCGCCATCGAACTGGGCCGCGCATGGGGCTTCACCTACACCACCGATCTTTTCTACTGGGTAAAGCTGCGCCTGGTCGACGCGCTGCAGGTCGATATGTTCAGCGGCGACATCCCCGAACCGCGCATGTCGATGGGCTATCACAGCCGCAAACAGATTGAGCCCTGCCTGCTCTTCACCCGCGGCAAAGGCTTGCCCGTGCTCGATCACGGCGTGCGTCAGCTGATCATCGAATCGCCGCGCGAACACAGCCGCAAACCGGCGGAACAATATCGCCGCCTCGATCGGCTCTACGGCACCCACCTGCACCGCGCCGAACTTTTCGCCCGCACCAGCCAGCCCGGATGGGATGTCTGGGGCAACGAAACCGACAAGTTTGAAACGGAGGAACTGGCATGACGACAAAGCTTAAAGGGTCGCGGCTGCAGCAATTGAAATTGCTCGATGAAGCAGGTGCGGTTTCGAGGGAAACCGCAGTCGCAACCAGCATTGGTTACAACGCATTCCGCCCGGGCACCCTGTCGCGGATGATTGGCGAAGGCCTCGTGCACAACGGCTACCTGCCTTATCAGGGCGATAGCCGTAGACGCCTGAGTCACTACTGGCTTTCGGACAGCGGAATTGCCGTCCTGCAGGGCGCGCGCCATGACTGACGACAACCCACCCCCGCCCCGCCGACTGTCGAACAAGATTGGCCACCGCGATTTTCACCCCAGCTATGGCCGCGTCGGTCTGCGCTTTGACGGGCAGGAACGCACCGACGTGCGCTACTACAATATGGATGCCGGCACGCCGTCAAAGCATAGCAACGGCGGCATGATCGAAACCACCAGTGGCGAGATGCTGTTTGGCAATGTCGAGCCCTACTGGCGCTACGCCGAATCCCGCCAACAACGCCACGCCCGCGAACGGTGGGAGGCCAAGCACCAACCGAAAGCAGGAGGTACAGCATGAGCAAGGCCCGCACCCGCATAAACCCTTTTGATCGCGGCACGGCAGAGCATGTGCTGTTCGATCGCCACTGCCGTGCCGATCTGGCCGCGAAGGCAGCAGAGCGCTCTGCATTCCTGTACACTACAGAAGCCACGTCGCATCGTGACACCGCAAACCGCTACGCCGACGCCCTGCGTGCCCTTGGCCATGGCGACAAGGTGCCCGGGCAAGTTGCTCTGGTCGACCTTACAAAGTCAGGAACCAACAATGGCTGACCACACCAAAATCGAATGGACAGAGGCGACGTGGAACCCAATCACCGGCTGCAGCGTCTACAGCGCCGGTTGCACCAATTGCTATGCGATGAAGCTGGCAGGCACACGGCTGCGCCATCACCCCTCGCGCGCGGGCCTGACGATCGACACCAAGGCAGGGCCGGTCTGGAACGGTCAGGTGCGGTTTAACGAGGATTGGCTGACGCAGCCGTTGCAGTGGAAGCGCCCGCGCATGATCTTTGTCTGCGCCCATGCCGATCTGTTTCACGAAGCCGTGCCCGACGAATGGATTGACCGCATTTTCGCGGTGATGGCGCTCTGCCCGCAACACACTTTTCAGGTGCTAACCAAGCGCAGCGACCGGATGCGGGCGTATATGCATGGCTTCACTTGCGATGGCGCGCGTCGATTCAATGTTGCTGACGCCGCTGGTCGAATGATGGAAGATGGCGACGGCGCATGGTCAACTGTAGCTGCCAACACTGATTGGCCCCTCCCCAACGTCTGGCTGGGCGTCAGCGTGGAAAATCAGGCGACGGCGGATGAACGCATCCCCGATCTGCTCGCCACCCCCGCCGCCGTGCGCTGGCTATCCTGCGAACCGCTGCTCGGGCCTGTGGATTTTAATGAAGTTCCAGCAGAGAGAGGGCGCGCAAGTCGTCCGATTTTCGGCCCTCTTTCCGGCTATTGCCGCCGTCATTTTCCACGCTATGACTGTAAATGTTCAGATCAACGGCCAAAAATCGACTGGGTAGTGGTCGGCGGCGAAAGCGGCAACGATGCCCGCCCGATGCACCCCGACTGGGCCCGATCGCTGCGCGACCAGTGCGAAGCCGCAGGCACCCCGTTTTTCTTCAAGCAATGGGGCAACTGGGCACCCGGAGAAATTGCAGGCGAACATCTTGATCCTGAAAAAGCAGCAAAAGGCGCTTCGTTTTACAACGATCGTTGGCACGATTGCTGGTCCGAACCGGAAATGCACGTCGACGATGAGCCTGACGTTTACCGCGTCGGCAAAAAAGCCGCAGGCCGCCAGCTCGACGGCAAGCTGCACGATGGCATGCCAGAGGTGCACAATGTGTAACGCTTGCGGCTTTCTCTGCTGCGGTAGCGACCAGTTTGGAGGATGCGGCTGTGAAAGCTGCGGCCACGATGGATGCCTGCGCTTGTGCGACAACTGCGGCGAAAATGAATGCGACGGCTACTGCGAATCCGAAGATGAGCTTCCAGACCACGAATGGCAGCTGCCCAGCACATGAACACACCCGCCCGAATTGACCCTGCGCTGCTTGCATTGGTAAAGGCCATGGCCCGCGCCGCTGCAGCCGAGTCGGTTCGGGCTGACAAATCCGGCTCCATAGAAGGCCAGCCCCATGCGCACCCTGCTTTACGCCCGCTTCAGCAGCCACCTGCAAAACAGCAAATCCATCGCTGATCAGGTCGCGCTGCTCACCGCGCGCTGCGAACGCGAAGGCTGGCAGATTGTCGATATCTACACCGATCACGCGATCAGCGGCGCTGCCGGTATCGATGAAGGGCAGCGCCCGGGCCTTGCCGCGCTGCTCGATCGCCTGTCGCGCCGCGATATCGACCAGGTCTTTGCCGAAAGCACCGATCGCCTGGCACGCCATGAAGGCGACGCCTTCACCATCCGCGAACGCATCGCCTTTTTCGGCGCCCGCCTCTACACCGCCAACGATGGCGAGGTTGACGATATTAAGGGCACGATCAAGGGCCTGTTCGACAGCCGTTTCAGGAAGGAACTGGGCGCAAAGGTAAAGCGCGGGCAGCACGGCACCGTGTCCGATGGCCGTGCCCCGGCGGGCAAGGCCTATGGCTATGCTATCGCCAACCGCCTTACCCCCGATGGAAAGCTGCTGCGCGGGCTGCGCACAATCGACCCCGATCAAGCAGTCATCGTTCGCCGGATTTTTAGCGAGTACGCCGCCGGCATTTCCCCCCGCGCGATCGCCCACAGACTCAACAACCAGGGCATCACCGGCCCCAGCGGCGGGCACTGGCGATCCAGCACCATCGCAGGCGATCGCCAACGTCAGAACGGCATGCTGCAGAACGAACTCTACCGCGGCGTCCTCGTTTTCAACCGCACGTCGAAACTGCGCGATCCAGTCACCCGAAAGACGCTGATCAAACCCAACCCAGAAAGCCTGTGGCAGCGCCACGACGTGCCCGAACTGCGCATCATCAGTGATGATCTGTGGGCGGCCGTGCAGGCAAAGCGCCAACGCTATGCGACGCACACGCCGCAGGACGCGCGGCGACCAAAACGCCCGCTGTCCGGCCTCACCGTTTGCGGAACATGCGGCGGGGCATGGATCGTGCTTAACCGCAACTATACCGGCTGTGGCAGCCGCAAGGATGGCAGCACCTGCGACAACAGCGCCCGGGTGCGGATAGACAGGCTAGAGGCGCGGGTGCTCGGCGGGCTCGAGGAACAGCTGCTGCAACCCGAACTGGTTTCGGCCTTCGTTGCTGAATTTCATCGCGAGCGCGCGACACTGCTCAAAGCAGCTACCCGACAGCGCAGTGGAATGGAAAGCGAACTCAAAAAGGTGGAGACGCAGATCGCCCGCCTGGTCGAGGCAATCATGGATCCGGAACTGGATCTGGCCGAGGTGCGCGATCGCCTGACTGCCGCCAAGGCCCGCCAGCTCGAGCTGCGCCAGACGCTCAGCGCAATCGAGGATCCTCGCGTGGTGACGCTGCACCCGAATCTGGCAGAGGACTACAGGAAACGCTGGGCAAACCTGCGATCCGCCATGGCGACACAGGAAGGTCTCACAGAGATAGTTCCCCATCTCCGAGCGATGATCGACCGCATCACCATTTCCCCGCCGGCAGAACCAAAAGGCGAGGCACAGATCGAAATTGTTGGGAAACTCGCAGAAATCTTAGGCTTCGCCACCGGCAAGCCCATTCAGGACGAATGCACTATAGCGGTGGAGCGGGTAAGGGGAATCGAACCCCTCTAGCTAGCTTGGAAGGCTAGAGCATTACCACTATGCTATACCCGCCCACTCAGGCGGCGCTAATGCCATTGCGATACGCGCCGGTCAATAGATTTGCCAAAAATGAAACACCCCGCAGCGATCGCGCGCTGCGGGGTGTTTGGCTAATTTCAACTCAATGCTTTTTGTCGGCCCAGATGGTGCGGTACGACAGATAGCAGAGGCCGGTGAAGATGATCAGGAAGATCAACGCAGCCCAACCAGCGGTCTTGCGCGCTTCCATCTTCGGTTCGGCAGTCCAGGTCAGGAAAGCCGCAACGTCCTTGGCCATCTGATCCTTGGTCGCCTTTGTACCGTCGTCATAGGTGACCTGATCGTCACCGGTGATCGGCGCAGCCATCGCAAGGTTGAGGTTGGCGAAATAGGGGTTGAAGTGCAGCCCGGTGCCTGGACGTACTTCCTTGGGAACTGACTTGCCGTCTTCATTTTTATATGTGTTTGCATCGGCATAGCCCATCAGCAACGAATAGACATAAGCCGTGCCGTTGTGGCGCGCCTTGGTCATCAGCGAAAGATCTGGCGGAAGTGCATTATTGTTCGCAGCGCGCGCAGCGGTTTCATTCGCGAAAGGCGAAGGAATCTTGTCCGCAGGCAGACCCGGACGCGTGGCCGGCTCGCCGGTTTCAGGATTAATGGTCGGAACCTCGGTCTTCCAGCCCTTGGCAATCGCCTTCACTTCATCCTCGCTATAGCCAATTTCCTCAAAATTACGGAAAGCGACAAGTTTGAGGCTGTGGCAAGCGGCGCACACTTCGGCATAGACCTTCAGGCCGCGCTGCAACTGCGCCTTGTCATAGGCCCCAAACGGACCGTCATGGGCGAAGGACACCTTTTTGGGATGTTTGTGGAATTGCGATTCCACGGTGGGCGGAACAGGTTCGGTAACTGCAGTATATGCACCCGTAACGAGCGAGATCAGCAGCATTCCGCTGAAGAACAAGCCGACCAGACCAGCGATAAGACGGACCATGATGCTATTCTTTCCCTGTTAGGCAGCAGCAGTTTCGAGCGGCTTGCCGGTGACCGCTTCGGTGATCGAGTTGGGCAACGGCAAGGTTTTTTCAATCCGCGACACGATCGGCAGGATGATCAGGAAGTGCGCGAAATAATATGCCGCAGCAATCTGACTGATCATCACATAAGGCTGCTCTGCCGGCATCATGCCGCAATAGCCCAGTGCCAAGACGCTTGGGATCAAGCCGAACAAGAAGAACTTCCGGAACAGTGGGCGATAATGGCCCGAGCGCACAGGCGAAGTGTCGAGCCAGGGCAGGAAGAACAGCAGCAGGATCGAACCAAACATCGCAAGCACACCCATCAGCTTCGCCGGAATGATAACGATGCCGGTGAAAGGAATGCCGAAGTCGACCGTGAATGCCTTTAGGATCGCATAAAATGGCAGATAATACCATTCAGGCACGATGTGCGCCGGCGTCGAAAGCGGATTGGCCGGTATATAGTTGTCCGGGTGACCCAGCATATTCGGCGAAAAGAATGTCACAGCGACAAAGGCGAGCAGGAACAGTCCGAGCCCGAACCCGTCTTTCGCAGTATAATAAGGATGGAAAGGAACGGTGTCACTTTCCGCCTTCACCGAAACGCCAGTCGGGTTGGACGAACCCGGAATATGCAGCGCCCAGACGTGCAGGATGATCGTGCCCAGAATGACGAAGGGCAAGAGATAGTGCAGCGAGAAGAAGCGGTTCAGCGTCGCCTGATCGGGCGCATACCCGCCAAGCAGCCACTGGCGCAGCGGCTCACCCACGACAGGAATGGCCGAGAAGAAACCGGTGATAACCTGCGCACCCCAATAGCTCATCTGCCCCCAAGGAAGCACATAGCCCATGAAGCCCGTTGCCATCATTAACAGGAAGATGACCACACCAAGCAACCACACCATTTCGCGTGGTGCCTTATAGGAACCGTAGAAGAGGCCACGGAAAATGTGGATATACACTACGATGAAGAAGAAGCTCGCGCCGTTCATATGCGCGTAGCGGATGAACCAGCCGCCATTCACGTCGCGCATGATATGTTCGACGCTGTTAAATGCGCCATCGATGCTTGCATAATAATGCATGGCGAGGATGATGCCGGTGATGATCTGGATCATCAGCGCGACGCCCGAAAGCACACCGAAGTTCCAGAAATAGTTCAGGTTGCGCGGAACCGGATAGCCGCCGCCAATGGCGTTATAGACGAAGCGGGGGAGCGGCAGGCGCTCATCGACCCACTGCATCACCGGATGCTGAGGCTTATATTCGTTGGCCCAGGGGAAACTCATTTCGTTGCGCTCCTCAACCGATTTTCACGACTGTGTCGGAAATGAATGCGAATTCGGGAACCTGCAGGTTCAGCGGTGCCGGACCCTTGCGGATGCGACCCGCAGTATCATAGTGCGAACCATGGCAAGGGCAGAAATAACCGCCAAACTCGCCCTTCACTTCACCGGCAGCAGCACCCAGCGGCACACAGCCGAGGTGGGTGCAGACGCCCATGGTGATCAGCCAGTTTTCCTTGCCCGGCTTGGTGCGGTCGGCCAGCGTCTGCGGATCACGCAGCGTGCCGACGGCAACCTTGTTCGCATCAGCCACTTCGGCCGGGGTCAGGTTGCGGATGAAAACCGGCTGCTTACGCCAGCTGGTCTTGATCGCCTGACCGGGCTCGATCGCGGCCACATCAACCTCGATCGAGGCAAGCGCACGGACATCGGCGCTGGCCCCCATCTGGTTCAAAAGCGGCAAGGCAACTGCGGCGGCACCAACGCCTGCCCAGCTGACTGCAGCAATGTGAATGAAATCCCGACGGCGAACGCCATCTTCGGCAACTGTTTCTGTCATGCTTTCCGCCTGTTCGACCGTAGCCATGTTTTGCCCTCAAACTCCGCTGAGATGCGACGAAGTGCCGCGCGGTTAACCCCTATATTCTTGTCATTCTTGCACAGTCTGGTTTGCAGGCCAACTGTGATTCCGCGGCCTCATAGACGCGTTGCGCCTGATTTGCCAACCGGGAAATTGGCTAATATGTGTCATTCGCCTGTGTATAAGTTGCAAAAAACGGAACCAGATTTGAAAATTGCCCTATACCAGCCCGACATCGCCGGAAATGTCGGCACGATTTTGCGCCTGAGTGCGTGCCTTGGTGTGCCCTGCGCCATCATTGAACCATGCGGCTTTCCATTTTCGGACAAGGCACTGAAACGGGCCGGTATGGATTATGCGGAGGCCGTAGATGTGCAGCGTTTCGGTGATTGGGACGCGTTCGCCCAATCCGCCAAAGAAGAAGGTCGTCGGATTGCGCTGATGAGCAGCAGGGGCTCAAAGTCGCTGTACGAAACCGAATTCATGGCGAGCGACATCCTGCTCTTTGGTTCTGAGAGCACAGGTGTTCCCGACAATGTCCATGCAGCCAGCGACTTGCGCATCCGGATTCCGATGCAAGCCGGATTTCGCTCCTTGAATGTTGCCGTGTCGGCTGGCATCGCGCTTTCGGAAGCCTTGCGCCAAACAGGGCAATTGCCAATGGAGAAGACGCCATGACGTTGACCCTCGACGTCCAGCAAGCCACCGCCCGCGAATGGTTCGAATCGCTGCGAAACCGCATTTGCGCGGAATTTGAGGCCATCGAGCGTGAGGCCGGGTCCGATGCCAGCTTTGAGTATCTGCCCTGGGACCGCACCGATCATGACGGCTCGCCCGGCGGCGGAGGGGTGCGCGGGGTTATGAAGGGCAAGGTATTCGAGAAAGTCGGTGTCAATGTCTCGACAGTCGGCGGTGCCTTTAACCCCGATTTCGCCCAGACCATCCACGGTGCGGCCGAAGACCCCAGTTTCTTTGCCACCGGAATTAGCTTGGTTGCGCATATGGCCAACCCGCATGTGCCCGCCGTGCATATGAACACCCGCTTTCTTGCAACCACCAAACGCTGGTTCGGCGGCGGGGCAGACCTTAACCCGCCCATTGCCTATGACGAGGATACAGAAGAATTTCACGCCCGCCTGCGCGCCGCTTGCGCGCCCTATGGACCGGACGTTTATGAACGATACAAGCAATGGGCCGACGATTATTTCTGGATCCCGCATCGTCAGGTGCATCGCGGCGTCGGCGGGATATTCTACGACCATCTCGAATGTGAGAATGACACGCTGTTCGAACGCAACTTCGCCTTCACCCGCGATGTGGGAGAAGCCTTTCTCGACATTTTCCCGAAGATCGTCCGCAAGCGGATGGGGCAGGAATTTAGCGAGGCTGAAAAGCAGGCGCAGCGTATCTGGCGCGGTCGCTATGCAGAGTTCAACCTTGTCTATGACCGCGGCACTACCTTCGGCCTCAAGACAGGCGGTAACGTCGACGCAATATTGATGAGCCTGCCGCCCGAAGTGGTTTGGGAATAGCGGCTTGGCCTACTCCCCGATTCCCGACGGCCATATAGCCGCCATCGTGACTTCGCTCGAGATAACGGCGCGCCCACCCTTGCGCCCCATGCCGGCGGGCGAATTGCGGCTCGAACGGTGGGAAGCCCCTGCCCTCGAAAAATACCGCCTGCTCTACCGTCGCGTGGGGGAGCCATGGCTTTGGTTCTCACGCCTGGTTATGGCGGATGAAGAGCTCGCAGCTATCATCCACAATCCCGATGTCATGATCTGGGCGGTGACCGACCGGCGCGGAATCGAAGTTGGCATATTGGAACTCGACTTTCGCGAGGCCGGGCAGTGCGAACTCGCCTTTTTCGGTCTGATTCCCCCGCTCAACGGCAAAGGCCATGGCCGCTGGCTGATGGCAATGGCACTTCAAGCCGCATGGTCGCGCAAGGGCGTGGAGCGGCTGTGGGTCCACACCTGCACGCTAGATGGACCGGGCGCCCTGTCATTCTATATGAAAAGCGGCTTCATCCCTTATCAGCGCCAGCTCGAAACCTTCCCCGACCCGCGCCTGACCGGCCATCTGCCGCGCGAAGCGGCCCCGCAAATTCCGATTATCGAATAGGATCCCTTTTTCAATGCTCCATTATGAAGACATCGTCATCGGCACCAAGTCCAGTTACGGAAAGTATGAGGTCACACGCGAGGAAGTGATCGAATTCGCCAGCAAATATGATCCGCAGCCCTTCCATCTCGACGATGAAGCGGCAGCACAAACCTATTTCGGGCGGCTGTCGGCGAGCGGCTGGCATACCGGCTCAATGGCGATGCGGATGATGGTCGACAATATGAAGGTCAACCAGCAGGCGGGATTGGGCTCCCCAGGCATCGACGAACTGCGCTGGCTGAAGCCGGTCTATCCGGGCGACACACTGCGCGTCGAGCATGAGATACTTTCCAAACGCCGTTCAAAATCACGCCCCGAAATGGGCAGCTTCGTTGGCCGGACCACAGTGTTCAATCAGAACGACGTCGCGGTGATGACGATGGTATCGACCGGGTTGATCCGGGTGCGCCATCCGGAGGTGGTGGGGGACTAGTCAATTCTCCCCGAGCAGCCTCTCGACTTCCCCCAGCAGCACCCAAGTTACAACGCATGACTTTAGCATAAACAATTAGCGTTTTCGGATCATCGTGTGTGACTTTGTAGGGGCGCGGACTGTCAGGTTGTGGCGAGGAAGCGACTAAAACTGCCGCTCACAGTCATTTTGCCGTACTGTCTCAACCCTGGGCTTGCGGAGCGACGCGGCTATAGTTGATGTTCGGAATCTGGCGGGTCGATTCCATTTCGTCCACGCCGCGTCGTAATCAAGAGCAGGCCCAGACTCGCCGCAGTCAGCAAGCCAAGCGTGTAAATGCTCCCTTCCGGTCCCTCCCCGGCACCATTGAGCCAGGCCGGCCCGACAGGCACTAATTTCACCACCAGTGCGGGTAGACCGGTGTCCAATCCCGTGATCGGCACATCAAATCCGGTGCCCCCAAACCAGTTCCAGCCGACGTGCCAGCCCATCACCCCCCAGATCGAATTCGAATACCGCACCCAGGCGCAGGCGAAAATCGCGAAGATGAAGGTCATGACCAACTCCAGCAGCGTAGCTCTGGGCGAAAAGTGAACAAAGGTGAAAGCGGCGGACGACAATATGAAGGCGGCAGTTATGTTCCAACGCCGCATGATGGTTGAGAACAGCCAGCCGCGAAAAACGAACTCCTCCACGCTCGCTTGCACGACAAAGCCTGCGAGCAACAGGGCGATCCAGCCAAGCGCAGCAGGGCTGGCAAAGGCGGGGGCCAGATCAGCGACACGGTATCCGCCGGAAAGGGCTATCGCCGTCACGATTGCGCCCATCATCGCTATGCCAACGGCCAGTCCGGTCAGGAACTTTTTGAGTCGTTGTTCGCCGCAAAGTCCGACACTGGCGAGGCTTCTCTTTTCGACCCAGCGAACCCAGCCAGATATCGCAAGCCCCAAGGCGCTGAACGAAACCAGCATCAGGAAAAAGCCCAAGGGTCCGCGCGGGGGGCCCATCGGCTCAGTAAAGCCGAGATATGCGAGTCCGAGATCGCCCGGCAACATGCTGATGACAAGAAGGAAAATGCAGATAAAGGGGGCGGCGATACTCGGCGGTATCCAGCCCTTGGCCGGCTCGTCGGAAAAGATCATCTGTGTCATGTCGCCTCAGTTACCCGCTGGCAGCGGATGGCTATAGAATGATCGTGCGGAACAAGTCCGAACGAAGCCATTGCTTCGGCGTGAGACCAACTGCTTTGCGGAATGTACGGCCAAAATGGCTCTGGTCGGCAAAACCAGCGCCATGGGCAGCCTCAGCCAGCGTCGCGCCATCACGCAACAGCCGCTTGGCAAAATCGACCCGTCGGTGCTGCAGATAGCGATAAGGACTGGTGCCGAGCAATGCTCGGAAATCACGCGAAAGCTGCCAACGGTTACAGCCCGTCACTTGTTCAAGTTCATCAAGTCGCGCACCGGAAACGACGGCGGCTTCGAGAAATTCGCGCGCCCTCATTACGGCTGTTCGGTTGGCGACCCTCACAGTTGCCGCCCTGCCAGCCGCACTGTTCATGGCATGGGCCAGATCGTAAAGCGCGTCTTCGTAAGCACCGGGATCCTCAGCACCTGCGCAGTCGATAACCATGTGGAAGGCTGCCGCGATCAAGGCGGGATTGGTCGAGACGCCATTAACGACAAACGGCAGTTCCGTCCCTCCAAGCACTGCCTGGACATGAGTTGGCGGAACATAGGCCGCCTGATAGGTGAATCCAGCCTCATCGTTGCAGTGGCCATCGTGTACTTCGTCGGGATGGAGGATAAGCACCTGTCCCGGCAGTGAATGTCGCATCGCCCCGCGATAGTTGAACGCTTGCACCCCAGCCAGAGTCAAAGCGACAGTGTAAGTATCGTGCCGATGCGGCGAAAACGCTGCCCCGACCAGCCGGTGTGCGACTCGCTCGATCCGCTCGAACGATCCGACCGAATGCGATGGGTTCGAGGAATGCGCTGCAGAATTCATCGGTTATATGTTGGGAGTAACGAGCAAGAAGGCAAGCCTTGCGAATTGGAGTGGGATTGTCGCTTCGCTTACAAAACTTTCAGGCCTGTACCGTCTTTCCCTACAAAAGCGGCCTCATTTGAAACTTGGAGGTCCGTCGGATTGGCCTCTTCCAGGTCTGCAAGCCACAACAAACCTTCCGTTGGCGCTTCTCCTGAATAGATGGCAGTTTGCAGCAACTTCGGCGTGGACCGCGAGCGACCGAAATGTCGTCGCGATCGGACGTTCGACCGACTAGGAGGTGCCGCTTACAAATTATCTATTTAAGTCAATCACTTCCTCCCAAACAGCTTCTCGACATCGCCAAGCGCCAGCTTCACCTATATTGCAACACAAAACTTCGGCAGAAATGTGTGGTCTTTTCTTACTTTCTTGGCGTTTGGGGGCTTTAGCTGTCGCCTTCATCGGGCAGGAATATGTCGCGTTCTAAGGTCATTTTAGCACCCTTCATTCGCGTTTCAGCACAATGCCAATGGGCGTAGATTATCTGAGTAGGTTTTGCTTCCGCATCCCCGTTCCATAAACTAGAAGCGCTTATAGACAACGCGGGACTGTCAGTCCGATCAATTCCCAATCCGCAAAACCAGCACTCAAAACTATCACCCAATAAAGCGTTAGCGAGGTTCGGCTCGGTCTCCACACGGACGAGCAGGTCTTCAAGCGTTGCTCGGTCTCGCTCTTCAAGCGCCTTATCAAAGCGCTCTAAAAGTCCTGCCGAGAACAAGCGCTCATTCAGTGTCATTCCTGCGTGTTTTGAATTGCTCATCGGTTTGACTTAGCTTGCGCGTGAATTGTCTACAATGGGTCGAAAGCAGAAGCTTGCTAATCACGGTCGTCCCACTTGCAAACTATAAATCTAACTCATTCATTTTCTTCCGAAAAGTTTCTCAATATCGAGATGTTGGAGCTTCACCCAAGTCGGTCGGCCATGGTTGCATTGGCCCGAATGCGGGGTGACTTCCATCTCGCGCAGCAGCGCGTTCATTTCCGCAACGCTCAGCACGCGGCCTGCGCGCACCGAGCCGTGGCAGGCCATGGTTGCGGCGACCAAGTCGAGTCGTTCCTTGAGGCTGATCGCCTCATCATATGCTGCAAGATCGTCGGCGAGGTCTTTTACAAGAGCTTGGACGTCTTTGGTGCCCAGCAGCGCAGGCACGCTACGCACCAGCATTGCCGCGGGGCCAAAACGTTCAATTTCAAGGCCGAGGTCGGCCAATTCGGTTATCCGTGTCTCCAACCGGTCGCAGGCGGTTTCTTCTAGCTCGACCACTTCTGGCACGAGCAGGCCCTGCGTCGCTACGCTGCCATTTGCGGTCGCCGCGCGCATCTTTTCGAGCACCAGCCTTTCGTGCGCCGCGTGCTGGTCGACGATGACAAGGCCGTCCTCCGCCTCGGCCACGATGTAGGTTGCTGCCACCTGCCCGCGCGCCACGCCGAGGGGATGGCGCACAGCTTCGGGCACAGCTTCGGTCGATGGCTCGGCGCGGCCCATCAACGGGGCCAGTTCTTCTCCCTGAATAGCCACCAGATCGGCAAAGCTCGACCGCGCTTCAGATAGCCCGCCAAAAGCGGGGCGACGCGCATAATTGCCCTGATAGGCGGTTGGCGGTGCGGCGAAGATATCGCCCTGCGCGGTGCGCACAGGTTCCTGCTGCCAGTTGGCCAGCGCAGCCTCTGCGGGGCGTTGCACGCTGCGGAAACCCGCTTGGTCGATAGCGTGGCGAAGGCCCGACACTATCATCCCGCGCACCAGCGCCGGGTCGCGAAAACGCACCTCGGTCTTCGCCGGGTGGACGTTCACATCAACCTCGCTGGGAGGCAAATCAAGGAACAGTGCGACCACAGCATGGCGATCACGCGCCAGCATTTCGGCATAGGCGCCGCGCACCGCGCCGACCAGCAGCCGGTCTTTCACCGGTCGCCCGTTGACGAAGAGATATTGATGATCGGCCACGCCGCGATTGTAGGTGGGCAGCGAGGCTATGCCGCCCAGACTGATCCCTTCACGCTGGAAATCGAGGGCGACGCTGTTCTCGGCCAGTTCAGGTGCGGTCAGCGCCGCCACCCGTTCGGGACGGCCCATATCCGGCTGCACCGAAAGCGTCCGCCGCCCATCATGTTCAAGCGTGAAGCCAATATCGGGCCGCGCCATAGCCAGCCGCCGCACCGCATCGAGCGCAGCGGCATATTCAGCGCGCGGGCTGCGCAGGAATTTGCGCCGCGCGGGGATGTTGGCAAACAGATTTTCGACCCGCACTCGCGTTCCCGGAGGAATCGCTGCGGGCGCTTCAGAGACAAGCTGGCCATGGTCGACGACGCGGCTCCAGCCCTCACCTCCACGCACCCTGCTCTCGACGCTGAATTTGGAAACACTCGCAATCGACGGCAACGCCTCTCCGCGAAAGCCCATCGTCAGTACCTGATCGATACTGTCATCAGGCAGTTTTGACGTCGCATGCCGCTCCAACGCCAAAGCGATGTCGTCGGCTGTCATTCCGCAACCGTCGTCGGTGACCTCCACCAGATCGAGCCCGCCCGCACCCAGCCGGATTGATATATTCTGCGCACCGGCATCAATGGCGTTTTCGACCAGTTCCTTCAACGCACTGGCCGGTCTTTCTACCACTTCACCGGCTGCAATCCGGTTGATGAGCGTGTCGGGGAGCCTTCTTATTGACATCTGGGCGCACCTAGACCAAGCGCCGCGCTCAAGCGAATCCTTTCATGGTGAAGAAGCGCGATTTTGCTGTTTTGAAAGACGGCAAATTCCTGTAGTGCGACGCGATTGCGCCGCGCCGTCATCAAAGGCATTTCAGCCCGCAATTCCTCAAACCTCTTTCTGGGTGGAAGATTAGAGAATGTTCAAGCTTTTCCGGTTTGCCTCGCAAGACATGGCAATCGATCTCGGCACGGCGAATACCGTGGTCTATGTCCGCGGCCAGGGCATCGTATTGAACGAGCCTTCGGTGGTCGCGATTGAAACAATCAATGGCGTCAAGCGCGTAAAGGCAGTGGGCGATGAAGCCAAGCTGATGATGGGCAAGACCCCTGACAGCATCGAGGCTATCCGTCCATTGCGCGACGGCGTGATTGCCGACATCGACGTTGCCGAGGAAATGATCAAATATTTCATCCGCAAGGTGAACGGAAAGCCCAGCATCTTTAGCGCTCCGGAAATCGTGATTTGCGTGCCGTCCGGTTCAACTTCGGTTGAACGCCGCGCAATCCGCGACGCGGCCTCAAACGCTGGCGCAAGCGCGGTGTACCTGATCGAGGAACCGATGGCTGCAGCCATTGGCGCCGACATGCCGGTAACCGAACCTATCGGTTCGATGGTCGTCGATATCGGCGGCGGCACTACAGAAGTCGCGGTGCTTTCGCTTCGCGGTCTGGCCTATACCACCTCGGTACGCACCGGCGGCGACAAGATGGACGAAGCCATCGTCTCTTACGTTCGCCGACATCACAACCTGCTGATCGGCGAAGCCACCGCCGAACGCATCAAAAAGGATTTCGGCACCGCGCGTGCCCCCGCCGATGGCATCGGTCACACAATCCACATCAAGGGCCGCGATCTGGTTAACGGCGTTCCCAAGGAAATCTCGATCAACCAGGGGCAGATTGCCGAAGCCCTGTCCGAACCCATCGGCACCATAGTCGAAGGTGTACGCATCGCGCTTGAAAACACTGCGCCCGAACTGGCAGCTGACATCGTCGACCAGGGCATCGTGCTCACCGGTGGTGGCGCCTTGATGCAGGGGCTGGACGAACATCTGCGTGATGAAACGGGATTGCCTGTCACTGTCGCCGAAGATCCGCTGACCTGCGTCGCGATTGGAACTGGCCGGGCGATGGAAGACCCCGTGTTCCGCGGCGTCCTCCTTACCGCATAAGAGCGGAGCAGGAGGATGGCGCCGCCACGAAACCGGCGCCCGGGCTTTTCCCGAAAGGCGCAGTATAGCCTTTTTGCTACATATGTGCTGGCGATTGCCGGAGCGATCGTGGCTGGCATATTGCTGCTCATTTCGATCGCCGACCCAAAGGGTTTTTCAGCACTGCGGGCCGGTGCTGCAGAGGTCACGTCTCCGATTGCCAGAGGATTTCAGGCGGTGCGTCGCAGCTTCGCCGGAATGGGCGAGAATATGTCCGCCTATCTCGACGCCGCATCGCAAAATGCTGCGCTTAAAAAACAGGTCTCGGCGAACCGCACCAAATTGATAGAGGCCGATGCACTACGCGCCGAAAATCTGAAACTGAAAGCGCTAATAGGCCTGCAGGAAGCAAATCCGGGCGAAACCGTCGCGATCGGAAATTTGATCAGCAGCACGGCTTCCAGCACTCGCCGTCTTGCAATATTGTCCGTGGGCAGCAATCAGGGCGTGGCTGTAGGCTTTCCGATCCGCGCACCAAAGGGGCTGATCGGTCGCGTAATCGAAACAAGTCCGAATACGTCCAAAGTTTTGCTTATTTCCGACGCCGAAAATGTCATTCCCGTGTTGCGCATGCCCGATGGCCTGCCCGCACTTTCTAGCGGAATGGGTGACGGCACCGTCGCGATCAGACCTGTAGATTTGGGAGTGAACAACTTCCGCCGCGGTCAAATTGTGACGACTTCGGGCAGCGGCGGACTCTACCCTCCTAATATCCCGGTTGCGGTAATCGTGCGCAGAACCAGTGACGGCGCACTGGCTCGACCACTCGCCAGCCCTGCCGGCAATAACCATGTTATTGTCCTTCGTCCCTATCACGAAGCGCCACGTAAATTGCTTGAAGCCGCCGAGGCCGCAATACCCAAAGGGCAGGGTGCCGAATGAAGCAGGTGCTGGCCACCGGACGAAAGCTGCTTGGTCCGACGCGCGATTATGAAAGCCGCATCGACCGCGAAACATCGCCTACCCGGATGCTGCTGGTTCCGATCGTCTCGGTAATGGCAGGTTCTATGGCAACCGCTTGGCTGCCGCTCATCGCAGGAACGCCGTTGCTGCCACCTTTGGGCCTTATGATGCTGCTCGCATGGCGGCTCATGCGTCCGGGAATGTGGCCGGCATGGATCGGTTTACCGCTGGGCCTGTTCGACGATCTGTTCAACGGCCAGCCCTTTGGCAGTTCCGGCCTGATCTGGTCGCTGGCGATGATTTCCATCGAACTGATTGACCTGCGGGGCGTATGGCGTGACCATTTGCGGGACTGGCTTATCGCCGCACTGCTGGTTATGCTTGCCTTGCTCGCGGGGCTCGGCATTTCTGCGCTAGCCCAGCCTACTCCGGAGGTCGGCATCATCATTCCGCAAATCCTGCTGTCTGCTCTGCTCTACCCGCTAGCGGTCCGGCTGTGCTCGCACCTGGATGCATGGCGGCTCGCAACATGAAGGAAGAGCGCGGCCCGACAAGCGGGCAACTAGAAATCCGCTTTTCGCGCCGCACTGCTCTGGTCGGGGGCATACAGGCCGCGCTTGGTGCGGTCGTTGCCGCGCGCATGACCTATATTTCGATCTTCGAAAATGAGCAGTACAAGCTCGCCGCCGAAAGCAATCGCGTCAACCTGACGCTGATCCCGCCCCGTCGCGGCTGGTTCATCGATCGCTATGGCAAACCCATCGCCACCAATCGCGCCGACTTCCGCGTTGACCTTATTCCCGAAAGGGTCACCGACAAGGCAAAGACGATCAAGACACTGGGCGAGTTGCTTTCGCTCGACAAGGACGACATCGAACGCATCAATCGTGAGCTGTCGCATGCACGCGGGTTCCAGCCGGTCCAGGTGAAGGACGGCCTGGATTATGAGAGCTTCGCCCGCGTTAGCGTCCGCTTGCCTGACTTGCCCGGTGTAAGCCCGCGCCAAGGCTTTTCACGCTTCTATCCTAGTGGCCCTGCTGTCGGGCATCTGATCGGATATGTCGGCATCGCCTCCGCTGAGGACTATGCCAAGAACAAGGATCCACTGCTGATTACCCCCGGGTACAAAATCGGTAAGGATGGGCTCGAAAAGGCGTTTGAAGACCGGTTGCAAGGAAAGCCCGGAGCGAAACGGGTTGAAGTGACCGCGCGTGGGAAACTGATCCGCGAACTTTCATCGCGCAGCGACACGCCGGGCAAGCCGGTGCAACTGACCATTGATATCGATCTGCACAATTATGCCTCTCGACGACTTGGACTAGAGTCTGGGTCCGTAGTCATCTTCGACTGTCTGACCGGCGACATATTGACGATGGCGTCGATGCCCTGTTTCGACCCGAACAGCTTTTCCGACGGTATCGGCGCGCTGGAATATAAATGGTTGCGACAGGACGATCATATTCCGCTCCTCAACAAAAGTTTGCAGGGGCTTTACCCGCCGGGTTCCACGCTGAAGCCCATGGCAGGGCTTGCGATGCTCAAACATGGTATCGATCCTGAAGAGACGGTTTCATGCGGCGGAGGCTACCGGCTAGGCAACCGCGTGTTCAAATGCCTCGGTCGACACGGGCCGATGAATATGCGCAGCGCGATCATGAAGAGCTGCAACACCTATTTTTATGCGATGAGCAACCGCATCGGCTATGATGCAATCGCACCTGCTGCGCGCGAATTGGGTCTCGGTCAGGAATTCGCCCTGCCCTTCACTTCGCAGCGTTACGGGACCGTACCCGACAGTGAATGGATGCGCCGAAAATATGGCAAGGAATGGTCCAGATCGGATACGCTGAATGCAACCATCGGGCAAGGCTATGTTCTGGCCAGCCCCTTTCAGCTTGCCTTGATGGCGGCCCGCATCGCATCGGGCCTGAAAGTGGATCCGCATATTATCGCTGGCAAACGAAAGCCGGCACAGCATCTGCCCTTCCCCGATGAACATCTCGCAATTGTGCGTGAGGGAATGGATATGGTGGTCAATGGTGCCGGCACGGCCGTTCGTAGCCGCCTTGACCTGCCCGACGTCCGGATGGGCGGCAAGACCGGTACGGCACAGGTGCGCGCCATCAAAGGCGGTCAGCGCGGGCAATCAGGCGCATGGAAATATCGCGATCACGGCTTGTTTGTATGTTTCGCACCGGTTGACCAGCCGCGCTATGGCGCAGCGGTTGTTATAGAGCATGGCATGGGCGGTGCGCGAGCGGCCGCTCCTATAGCGAAGGACGTGCTGACCTTTCTCTATGACCGCGAAAAGGCAATGGCCGCATTGGAAGCTCTGGAAGCGGGCTGGGGCGGAACGCCGGTCGAACGGATGCAACGATCGCTCGATGCCTTTATCGCTGCGTCACGCGGGCCGACCAGAGAGGACAGCGAGGCCGCACAAAAGAAGCAGACGGAGGCGGGATGACCAACGGAATCGTTCCTGCCCCGATCGCCGGTCTTCCATGGCGGCTGATCTTCCTGATGTTCGCGATGACAGGGTTCGGAACTGTCATTCTCTATTCGGCAGCAGGCGGCAGCCTGACTCCCTGGGCAGGGCAGCATTTCGTTCGCTTTCTCGTGTTCTTGACGATGGCCATCGTCCTGTCGCGCTTTCCTCTCGATTTCTGGAAAAAGATTACCATTCCGGCCTATTTCGGGGCGCTTGCTTTGCTTTTTGTAGTGGAATTGATAGGCCAGGTCGGCGGCGGCAGTCAGCGCTGGATCAATATCGGCTTCATGACGCTTCAACCGTCAGAACTGATGAAGCTGGCGATCGTTCTGGCAGCAGCATGGTTTTTTGACCGGCTACCTCCGTCCAAAATCAACAGTCTGGACGCGATTTGGCCGATAATCGCCTTGCTTGGTGTTCCTAGTATATTGGTGATTATCCAACCCGATTTTGACTCGGCCATCGCCTTTGCCTTCCCCGTCGCGGTTATGGCTTTTGTTGCGGGGATGCCGTTGCTCTATTTCATAGGTGGTGGCGCCTCGTTGGCGGCGATTGCGCCGCTGGTCTTTTTCTTTGGCTTGAAAGAATATCAGCAGAACCGGGTTCTCATCTTTCTCAATCCCGAAAATGACCCGCTCGGCGCTGGCTATCACATCACCCAGTCGAAAATTGCGATTGGCTCCGGTGGAGTGTTTGGCAAAGGTTTTCTTAACGGAACACAAAGCCATTTGGACTATTTGCCCGAAGGTCATACCGATTTTGTCTTTGCGACCATGGCCGAGGAATGGGGCCTGATGGGCGGTCTCGCAGTAATGGCAGGTTTCTTCTTTCTTTTACGCTGGGGCTTGAGAGTGGGCCTCGAAAGCCGCTCCCGCTTTGGCCAGCTCGTGGCAGTCGGGCTGACGGCGATGATGTTCTTCAGCATCATGATCAATTTGATGATGGTGATGGGGCTCGCTCCGGTAGCCGGCATTCCCCTTCCCTTTATCAGCCATGGCGGTTCGTCCTTCCTGACGGTGATGATCAGCATCGGTATCATCATGTCGATCGAACGCCACCCCGCCCGTCGCCAGTTCGGTTGAGGCCGATTCCGGCAAAGGGTGGCTTGACAAGAAGAGCATAAAGCATCAAAGGCGCACTCCTGTTTGCAGGGTCGGTTTCTGATTCTGCCGGGTGGACGCTTAGCTCAGTTGGTAGAGCAGCTGACTCTTAATCAGCGGGTCGTGGGTTCGAACCCCTCAGCGTCTACCATTTTTCTTACATAGCAACTTGCTATTGCATCTGGCGATTATGTGATTGGCGCGTTCGCTAAGGCGCCCAATTGCCACTAAATTACAGCCCGCCTACCTCATAAATATGTCGAATATTTTCGCCTGATCTTGCCAAATCCGAAATCAAGTTTAAACGAGCGATTAAATTTCATTGGGAGAGGCTCGGCATGAAGATCGACAGTCAAATATCGGCAGTGGTAACAGGCGCCGCATCCGGCCTCGGTCGTGCGAGTGCAGAAGCGTTGGCATCTGCAGGTACGAAAGTCGCGATTTTCGATATCAATGAAGACCTTGGTAGCGAGGTCGCAGCAAAAATCGGCGGCATATTCTGCAAGGTCGATATCACCAGCGAAGACAGCGTCGTTGCCGGATTTGCAAAAGCACGCGCGGCCCATGGCCAAGAGCGAATCCTTGTCCATTGTGCCATGACCTCGAAGCGTGGCAAAACCCTGTCTTTCGACAAGGAAACCGGCAAGTATAAGCGCACCTCGACCGCAGACTATGAATTTGGTGTGCAGGGCATTCTCGTTGCATCCTATCGCCTCGCCTCGCTGTCGGCGCTCGGCATGAGCGAACTCGAGCCGATGGAAGATGGCGAACGCGGTTGCATCACGCTGACCGCATCGGTCGCCGCGCAAGATGCACAGATTGGTCAGGTCATTTATGGATCTGCCAAAGCTGGCGTAAACGGCCTAGTCCTGCCGCTGGCGCGCGACCTGATGGATCTGGGTATCCGCTGCAACTCCATCATGCCTGGCATTTTCGCGACCCCACTCATGCTCGGCGCCCCGCAAAATGTGCTCGATAGCCTTGCTGCATCTGTCCCCTTCCCCAAGCGCCTCGGAAAACCCGAGGAGTTTGGCAGCCTGGTGCTCGAACTCAACCGCAACACCTATTTCAATGGCCAATGCTTGCGCCTCGACGGCGCGATCAGAATGGCCCCTCGTTAAAAATCAGGAAAGCCACATGGCCCCTCGTTGATTGTCACAGAAAGGATAATCCCATGGCAGAAGCATATATAATAGACGCAGTTCGTACCCCGCGCGGGGTAGGCAAGCCCGGCAAAGGCGCATTGTCGCATCTCCACCCGCAGCATCTGGCGGCAACCGTGCTCAAAGCACTCAAGGATCGCAACAATCTCGAAACCTCGACCGTCGACGACATCATCTGGTCGACTTCCAGCCAGAACGGCAAGCAAGGTGGCGACATGGGCCGCATGGCGGCGCTCGCCGCCGGTTATGACATTACGGCTTCGGGTACCACCCTCGACCGCTTTTGTGGCGGCGGCATCACCTCGGTGAACCTGGCAGCTGCCACAGTCATGTCGGGCATGGAAGACTGCGTCATCGCAGGCGGCACCGAAATGATGAGCTTCACGGCAGCCTATGGCGCTGAACTTGCCAATGCCGGAATCAAGCCGCTCGGCATGGGTTCGGGCAATGCGGCGCTCGATGCCATTCACCCGCAGTCGCATCAGGGCATTTGCGGCGACGCCATTGCCAGCATGGAAGGCATCACGCGCGAAGAACTCGACGCGCTTGCGCTGTCGAGCCAGGAAAAGGCTGCCCGCGCGATCCGCGAAGGCCGTTTCGACCACTCGGTGGTCACCGTCTATAACGAAGACGGCACTGTCGCACTCGACCATGAAGAATTCCCGCGTCCGGAAACGACTGCCGAAGGCCTCGCCGCACTCAAGCCCAGCTTTGCAGGCATAGCCGATTTCGATCTCGGTGGCGGCAACACCTTCCGCAACCAGATCAACCGTCGCTATCCGGATCTGAAGATCGAGCATTTCCACCATGCCGGCAACAGTTCGGGCGTGGTTGATGGCGCAGCGGCGCTGTTGATCACATCGAAGGATTATGCGGACAAAAACGGCCTGAAACCCCGTGGTCGCATCGTCGCCTATGCCAATATCGGCGATTGCCCCACACTGATGCTCAACGCACCGGTTCCGGCAGCGAAGAAGGTGCTTGAGAAGGCAGGCCTCAAGGTCGAAGATATCGACGTATGGGAAATCAACGAAGCTTTTGCCGTGGTTGCCGAGAAGTTCATTCGCGATCTGAATCTTGATCGCGACAAGGTGAACATCAATGGCGGCGCCTGCGCCCTTGGCCACCCGATTGGCGCCACCGGTTCGATCCTGATCGGCACCGCGCTCGACGAACTGGAACGCTCGGGCGGCCGCTATGGCCTCGTCACCATGTGTGCGGCGGGCGGCATGGCCCCTGCGATCATCATCGAACGCATCTAAGTCACAGGTTTTGCAAGAATGTGGCGGTCGGGGTAACCCGGCCGCCTTTTTTTGCATCGCTGTCAGGCCACTCTAACACCTTGGCACATATGCAACAATTTTGCGGGAAGTGGTGCCTCGGGGCGGATTCGAACCACCGACACGCGGATTTTCAATCCGCTGCTCTACCAACTGAGCTACCGAGGCATCTGACGGTGTTTCCATCGATACACCGCGATTTGGAGCGACGCCTATAGGCAGGGCGACGGTGCCTTGTCCAGCCCCTAATTCAAACCTCTTCGGGGAAATCAGGATCGGCAGGTGGACCTTTCATCCTGTACCCCTCGCCCAGCCATTGCAACAGATCGCGATCCTTGCAGCCCTTGCTACAAAAGGGCTTATGTTCAATGGATTCGGGCTTCCCACAAAGTGGGCATTTGGCGGTTTTAGCTTTGGCTGACATGAACATGTCCATAGCCCGTCACTGACGAGTCGGAAACCAGTTCAATATCGGTACCAAGTGACAATCGCAACTTGGCCAATGTGTCGGGCCATCGCTTTATCCGTTCGATAATTTTGGGCGGCGCAGTCAAGGTTCGACAGCCATGCCCTGTTGAAACCGCTGTCGCCCGCAACAGGGCTATAGCCTTACTGTCCAGCGATAGACGTCCGGGAGTGATTCCACATAATATCTCCTGGACAGATGCCCCATTTCGCGGTCTGACAATCTGCACGAAACCGAACCCATTGACGGCAGTTCTTTCATGCGAGCCGAGTTTCTTACAGGATTCAGTCAGCGCTGCATCCAGAGCCTGCCTGGCCGCACGGTCTGGCAGCGTCAGGAAATCGATGCCAATCTGGCCACCAATATCGAGCAGTTGCAACAAGCGGGGAATCTCGCGAGCAGCAGCGAGGTTCAGCGTCATCGCACCGCTGCCACCATCGATATCTATCATCGTCATCGCACGCGTTCGCTCGATGGTCAGCATTCCGCCCTCAATGGGAAACTCGCCAGTGACGGACATCTCGGCAAGTGAATCAAAATCGGCATCTGCAATCGTGTCCGCGTCAATGTGCACTGGCTTGGCGTCGCCCACCATCGCTCGCAAATCATTTGCGACCTGTGGGGTCGAGCAGACAAGCTGATCGGCTTTTGCAGCCATCATGCGGGCGAAAGACTGTTCTGGCGAGTCGCCCCGTTGCCATCCTAGCGGCGCCGTAGCTTGGCTATCAGGCACTGCGCGCACCAGCGGCAATTTCCATCGCCCGGGTTCAGGAACGGGTGCACGCGTCATTTCTACAACAAGCAGTTGCCCATCGGTGAATTGCGCTGCGGGCTGTAATATCGCATCCACCCCGCCGCCTATTGTGACAAGAGCCTTATTCGGTCCAGTTCGGTTTACAACCCGCGCTGAATATTTTTCGCCTGCGGCCAACGGCATCGATAAATGTTCAAGTTGTCGGAAAATGCGAAATTCGATGAGCTTTCCATCTTCAACCAAACCGGCGCGAACTTCGCCCGGCCCTGCATCCCAAAGCAGGCTGGTTGTCATTCGACCGAATAGCCGGATGCCCTCAGCAGAGCGCGCGTTTCATAGAGCGGCAAGCCGACCACACCCGAATGGCTGCCCGCCATCCAGTCAATGAGTGCCTCTGCCCTGCCCTGGATGGCATAGCCGCCCGCTTTACCGAGCCCTTCGCCGCTGGCGATATAAGCTTCGATCTCGGCAGCGCTGAGACGTTTGAAACGAACAATGCTGTCGCTGATCCGGCTACGCGCGCGTCCCTCTGTGTCTATTACGCACACTGCACTCCACACATGGTGGCGGCGTCCGCTGAGCAACTCCAGAAACGTTCGCTGCATATCTACATCGGCGGCTTGTGGGAGTATCCGCCGACCGACGGCCACTGTTGTATCCCCCGCTACAACAACTTCGTCCGCTTCACGCGCGACGGCATGGGCTTTTTCGATCGCCAGACGAAGTGCATAAACGCGCGCCATTTCTCCTTTGCGCGGTGTTTCGTCGATGTCAGGGGATGCTATCCGGTCCGGCACAATGCCAATGCGCGCCAATAAGTCGCGACGGCGGGGAGATGAGGATGCGAGAACAAGCCGCAAGGGCCGCTATCCGTTACTTGAAACGATATGTGATCCGGCCTTTGGTCAGATCATAAGGGGTCATTTCGCAAAGAACTTCATCACCCACCAGCACGCGGATGCGGTTTTTTCGCATCTTGCCGGCGGTATGGCCAAGCACTTCATGGCCATTTTCAAGTTCGACGCGGAACATGGCATTGGGCAGCAATTCGCGCACCGTACCACGCATTTCGATGAGTTCTTCCTTAGCCATTCAGCCCCTGCAGAATTCGGTGGTCGTTAATGTGAGCGCCCTTAACGTCAAAGCAGCTAAAAGGAAAGAGTGTGCGCACGTATGATGTTGGTCTAATAATATGGGGCTTTCACCCTATTACTGCGACAAAATAAGACATGTTAGGGCTGTGCTTGCGACAGCTTGCCGCGATAAAGGCGGCACGAAAACAGATAAAAACGGACCCCTCTCCCCATGCTATCACTGCGTATACCAATATATTCCGCCAGCTTGCTTGCGTTGTCGGTAGGCATTGCCATGCCATCCGTCGCGTATGCCGCTGACGAAGCAGCTACAGAGGTTCCCGGTGATGAAGCCGCTTCTGTTGAGGCCGAGTCGGTCGAAGACGACAGCTCAACGCCTGACATCATCGTTACAGCGACGCGAATCCGAGGGGCGGTCGATACCGACGCCCCTCCTATCGACGAACTGTCCGAAGATGATATCACGGCTATCGGAGCGTCCTCGATCACTGATCTTTTGGCCGCAGTCGCGCCACAAGCAGGATCGGGGCGCGGACGTGGCGGTGGCGGCCCGCCGGTCATCCTGCTCAACGGGCAACGTGTATCGAGTTTCCGCGAATTACGCGACCTGCCCCCAGAGGCAATCAGGCAGGTGCAGATTTTTCCGGAAGAAGTTGCGCTAAAATATGGCTTTCGCCCTGACCAGCGCGTCGTCAATTTCATCCTGAAGGATGATTTTGCGTCGTTCAACGTCGAGCATGACTTCGAAATGCCAGAAAAAGGCGGCTTTACAACCAAAGAGTTTGAAGCCACCTTCACCCGCATCGGCAAGGACAACCGGCTCAACATTGATACCGAATTCGAAAGCAGCAGCCGGATTACCGAAGACGAACGTTCGATCCTGCCAAGTTCTGCGTCGGCTCCCTATGCTTTGGCCGGTAATGTAACCGGTTCGGGCATAGGCGGTGAAATCGACCCGGCATTGAGCGCTATTGCAGGGCAAATAGTGACGATTGCGGGTGTACCTTCCTCCCCCACACTTGCAGGCTTTGCAGCAAATGCAAACAATGCCGCCAATGGCGATATTGGATCATACCGGACATTGCAGCCCAGTTCACAGCGTTTCTCGACCAACGCGACCTGGAGCAAACTGCTCGGACCGCAAACCAACCTGTCGATCAACGGGCGTTTCGAGGTGCAGGATCAGCACAGCCTGCTGGGCTTGCCTTTCGCCAGCCTGGCTGTCCCCGCATCAAACCCGTATTCGCCCTTTGCAACCGACGTCACGCTGAACCGCTATTTTACCGAACCGCGCCCGCTGACACGCGACGTCAAGACGCACACCGCGCAAGGTGGCGTGTCGTTTAACACCCTGCTCGCCGACTGGCGGCTTGCGCTGACCGGCGATTATACCTTGGTCGATACCGAAACGGTTACCCAGACCAATGGCGATTATACAGACCTGCGCGCTGGAATAGCGGCGGGCACAATCAATCCCTTTGCCGCCGATCTCGGGACTAGCCTGTTATTTACTGCGCCGGACACAGCCGACAGCACGACGGGCACCTTGTCGCTGCGCAGCACCTTTTCTGGCACGCTATTCGAAATGCCGGCCGGCGAAGTGCAGATGACCATCCGCAACGGCTATGACCGGCAGACCATCGATAGCACCGCCAGCCGTCGCGGCGTCGTGACGTCCGTCGGGCTGAACCGCGATAACATCAACAGCGCGTTTAATGTCGAACTGCCTTTGCTTGAACGAGGCGTTGGCGCGCTTGGCGGCATTGGTGACCTGTCGATCAACGGCAATATGGGTTTTTCGGACCTGTCGGATTTTGGCACTTTAATCGAATATGGGGCTGGATTGCGCTGGTCGCCAATAGAAGGCGTCACGGTTTCCGCTTCGATCATCGGCGACGAAAATGCCCCCGGCCTTGGCCAGTTAGGCAATCCGACGATAGTGACGCCGAATGTCGCTTATTATGACTTTGTCCGCGGCGAGAGTCGGTTCATTGACGTCGTCAGCGGAGGCAACCCTGCTTTGCTGGCGGAAAGCCGAAAAGACCTGAAAATCGGACTCGATTGGAGTCCCAAATTCGTCGAAGGCTTGAGCCTTCAGTTCGAGTATTTCAAGAATAAGAGCAAGGATACAACTGCTTCCTTCCCGTTGCTGACCCCCGAAATCGAAACCGCATTTCCAGGTCGCGTTACGCGCGATGCCAACGGCGAATTGATCCGGCTTGACCAGCGACCGGTGAATTTTGCCGAAGAGCGGTCAGAACGCATCCGCTGGGGATTCAACATGTCCGGCCCAATCGGCAAGCAGCAGCAACGCGGCCCCGGCGCTGGCACTCCGGGCGGTGGACGAGGTCCGGGCGCGGGTGGCCCTGGTGGTGGTCGCGGTCCTATGGGTATGATGCCCGGCGGCGGCCCGCCAAGCCGCTGGCAGATGGCACTTTACCACACCTATCGACTAAAAGACGAAATCCTGATCGCTCCCGGTGTTCCAGTACTTGACCTGCTCGATGGATCGGCGACCAGCAGTCTTGGTGGCTCGCCGCAGCATGAACTCACCCTCAACGGCGGGGTTTTCCACAAAGGAATGGGGTTACGCTTTGAGGGCACCTACCGCGGGGCAACGCGAGCAGATGGTAGTGGGCTGCCAGGTAGCAGCGATCTCTATTTCAGCGACCAGTTCAGCCTGAACAGCTTCCTGTTCATCAGCCTCGACCAGCGCGGAGACTTGACCAAAAAGGTGCCATTTCTCAAAGGTAGCCGTATAGCGTTTCGCGTCCAGAACGTCCTCAACGACTATATCAAGGTCCGCGACAATAATGGCGCGACGCCTTTGAGCTATCAGCGAGGCTTCCTGGATCCGGAGGGCCGTGTGTTCGAACTGAGCTTCCGGAAGCGATTCTAGCCGGTGCCTTTGAGCTTTCTTATGACACGCCAGGCATAGGCCTTGGCGGTGTTCTGTGCCGGGTAGCGGCCCGGTGCACGCGGGTGCATACCCGATTTGCGCAGGATGCTGTTGAAGGCGCGTGCATCTGCCTCGGCATAGCTCCAATCGCTACGCCAGGTTATCGATAGCGAGATGGAGGGTTCCGGGCCGACCTTCACATGGTGCGGTGCCATTACGGGGACGAACACGGCCACTCCGGGCTGAAGGCTCCAGTCGGTTGCCCCTTTGGCCAGCTCGTCGCGCCACACCAGATTGCGATGCCCGCCGGTGTGATAGCCTTCATGCGTTTCGTCAGGTGCATAGACGGGGTCGCCTGCAGGGAATTGCGTCATCGTCTTGCTGCCTTTCAGCTGCAGCAGAATGTTATGTTCGGGGTCGAAATGGTAAGGGGTGACAGCTTCGGGAGACGACACGAAAATGAACCCTTGCGGCATCAGCATCGCCCCGGTCTTAGCTTCGATGAACGGCTTCAATTCGCCCAATAGATCGAGCAGCAGCGCGCGATATTCAGGAACCTGCTCGATATTCTTCAGCACGGCCCAACTGCGGCATGTGTCCACATGACGGATCGTATCGCCGATCGACAGGCCATTGGCGATATCCGAATTGGGATCAACGCCCGTTGGCAAATCACCCTTGTTATATTCGATCGAGGCAGCTGGCAGGCTTTCCCCCAATTTGGCCAAGGCCTCTAGCGTCAGCAGCGGGTGGTCGCGCAGATTGTGGCGCAGGCGATGCGGGATTTCGGGATAGTTACGCGAAAATTCCGCGCGGATATCTTCATCAAAAATCTGGGTCATGACGACATCTCGTTGGCTTGTTTTGATTTTCCTGCATTGATCTGCCGCAAACGGCCTTTCGCCTTTTCTGCAAACAAAAATGCTGCAAACGCCGCGCGGCGCATCGGGCCGCCTATGGCGACCGAATATCGGCCGATCGCTCTGCGACCTGACCAGATGCTGTCGATCATCGGGTGGTCCTGCGCTGCACAGCTATCGCACCATTCGATACCTTCGCGTTCGAGCAAGGCGAGGTTGTGGATCTGCAGCAATACCCCCGGCGAGAAACGCGCATATTCCTCGTCAAACGCTGTTTTGAAAGAGAACGCCCCCGGAGGCGTCAGGAAGTTGACAAGCATGGCGATAGCGCACCCATTAAGGCGCAGTGACAACAGCTCCAGTTTCCTCTCTGTAGAAGCGCCATGCAGTACAGTGCGGAAAAGATTGCGGGTGCTATCCGCGCAATCAAGCGCAGAGCCGTTGCTGCCCTTCCAGCCGCGCCGTTCGAGTTCCAGAAATTCGTCGATCCAGCCATCCAGTCCCTCGCGACCATCGCTCCGCTGAAACTCCAATTGCCCCAGTTCTGCCAACCGATTCTGCTGCCGTCGCAATTCCTTGCGTTTCTTGCCGCGCATCGTCGCCTCCAGATAGGCCTCCGGCGACAAGCCGCATTCGAGCAGTGCTCGCTCTTCGCGATGGAAGAGCGCAAAGCGCCGCCCAGTCGCATTACATTCCGCCTCCAGCGCTCTGGCCACGGGACCGTCTACCGCCATGCCTGTCAAATGCAGAAAAAGGGCACTTCCGGGGCTTATGTCCAGTTGACGCAGAATGCCGGCCCAGAACACCCGTTCATATCCTTTGGCGATCAACGGCGTTCCAAGAAAGGCGTTATAGTTCAACCAATTCTGGCAATTATGGATTGGCAGGCCTGCATATCGACCGGCCATATACACCGGCATCAACCCAACTAGCTGCCCGGCTACTTGCAAAATGGCGAGGTGAACGTCACCGCGCGGATCAAGCGCCGCAAGCGCGGATTCGAGATACCAGCTCTCTCCGAAAGCATTCGGTTCGGTAGCTTTTTCGGCCAGATTGTTCCATTGTGACTTGAATCGAACATCGTTGCGCAAATCGTTCCACGCGACAAATGCGAAACCGTCTTTGTTCTGAGCCGCTGGGCGCACATCGATCCCGCCACCGCATCCGTCAATAGGCTGGGCGATCGAACAACTTGCGGTGTCGTCACATGACAGTCCCTGTTCCACAGCAACCTTTTAGCAGCCAGACGCAAATATTATGCTAACAAAAAGGGCTACGCAGTAAGCCTGCACAGCCCCTTTTACCAATGTCAGATTTGCTTAATTGGCAGCGACTTTAACCGCAACTGGTAGAGGTTTGTCGCCATCGCTTTCGATATAGGCAGGGTTGAATTTGGCCAGCCAATCCTCTGCCTCTTTCAACCACTGGATATGCACGTCTTCATAGGGAAGATTGTGGGTGCCCTGCGGCTGTTCAATATAGCGGAAGTCGACGCCTTCTTTTTTGCCCGACGCCTTCAGGCGCGAGACCAGCGTACGCGATTGTTCGATCGGGATGCGCGCATCACGCAACCCGGCAACGATCAAAATCGGCGACCAGGGTCCATTTGTATTGCGTGCAGATGAAATGGAAACGAGGTCGTCTGTTGTCGCCTGGAAGTTGGCGCCAAATGCGCCGAACTGACGCGTATCGAACGCCTTCATCATCGGGAAATCATACACGCCAGCGCCGGCGATGGCGCAGCGCCATTTGTCGGCATCACGCTGTGCCCCACGGGCCGTGGCATAGCCGCCATATGACCAGCCCATGATGCAAGCCCGTTTAGGATCGATAAGCCCCTGCTGACCAAACCAAGTCAGTACATCGTTGAGATCATCCTGCATGCGCATGCCATAGCCATTGGGCTTGCGGCCTTCCTTGACAAACTCTTTTCCATAACCGCCTGAGCCACGATAATTGGGCTGGATAACCACATAGCCGAGTTCTGCCATCGCTTGATGCCAAGGAAATGGTCCAAACTCTTCCTGATCGCGAACGCCGAACGGACCACCATGCGGCATCACGACTACGGGCAAGTTCTTGCGGTTGGCGCGGTGACGCGGATAAGTGACGACTGCCTCAATCTCAAGACCATCAGAGGCCTTATAACGGATCGAATCCGTCGGATTGAGCTCCATGTCCTTCAATATGCCGTGATACCAGCCGAGAAGTTTCAGATCGCCCGACTCCGTATCGAACAGATAGAAGCCACCTGGCGCATTCGGCTTTCCAACAAACGCGACGATCCGAGTGTCGCCGTCATTGGTAGACACGATTTGCGTGTTGCCCTTTCCGAAGCGCTCTTCGAGGACCTTCTGGATCTCCATCAATCGACCATCGAAGAAACGCTGACGCTCGCGGGTGGATGTGTAATCGACACCTGCCAAATTGTTGCCATCTTCATTCGCTCGCAGGCCACCGACGTCATATCCTTTGATGCCGTAAACGACGTCGCCGACAACCTGCATCGTCTTCACATTAATTTTGTAAACCTTGCGATGCCCATCCTTGTTGCTGGTTGCGTAGGCCATGTCGGGTTCATCGAGAAAAATCTCTGGTACGATTTGTGTGCCGGTAAATGTCGGGTCAGCTTCGTTCGAAACGGTCTTCAAGACTTCCTTATCGTTTGAACGATACATCAGCCGCTGTTTTCCACTGTCACGGTCACCACCGACCGCCGCACGGATCACGCCTTTTCCGTCCACAATCCAGTCATCGACTTCGACATTCGAACGCATCACATTTTTGAAATCCCCAGTTCGCACATCGATGTCGATGACTTCAGGATTGCCCTCATATTGGCGATCTTTGACCGTATCGCGCTGGACTAGAATGCGTTCCTTTTCATCGTCGATGTGTAGGATATTCGCCGCTCCCGCACCGGCGTTCGTCCAACCGAGTGGGGTCGTCTTACCAGTTTCGATGTCGTAGGCAGCAAGCCGTGACATGTTGAAGCGGTCCCCAAACACCGCTTCACGCGATGTCATGGTAAAGACGATCGTTCGATTGCCAACCCAACGCCACGCTACAACAGTACGGTCGCCAACGTCGCGCTGTTCCTCCGCACGCACGAAAAACGAAGGCGCTGATCCCGGCTTGTTCAGATCGATAAAGCCCAGATTGTCCACACCATCGCGGCTCATCATGACCGCGATCTTGCTGCCATCAGGTGACAATCGCGGCGACCGCATGAACGGGCGTTTGCCAAAAACTGCTGTTTCGACGCGTCCCGCACCCGTTACAATGATCGGGCTGTTCTCTCCTTCAGTATTGGCACCTGCTTTGGTCGCAAGAACAGGACTTACTGAAACAAGCGCCGCGGAAGACGCCAACAGCACCAACTTCTTGAATTTCGTCATTGAAAGCTCCCCAGTTTTCTATGCCTTCCGCTATAGTCGCGATGGCGCGTGGGGCAAGAACTCTGCATCGTCCAAATCGTAAATTTCGACGAACGGCTTATCAGACAAAACAAAACCCCGCCGGATCGCTCCGACGGGGTTCGGTTTTACTTGGGTATAATCAGATCAGACAGCGCCGTGTGCAAGTGCTGCGAGTAGCAGCAGCGCGACGATGTTGGTGATCTTGATCATCGGGTTCACAGCGGGGCCCGCAGTGTCTTTGTAGGGATCACCCACGGTATCGCCGGTCACGGCAGCCTTATGGGCTTCCGATCCCTTGCCGCCATGGTGGCCGTCTTCGATATACTTCTTGGCATTATCCCATGCGCCACCACCCGAAGTCATCGAGATGGCAACGAACAGACCGCCGACAATCACGCCAAGCAGGAGTGCGCCGAGAGCGGCAAAGCCCTCTGCTTGGCCTGCAACCGCCGTGATGATGAAGTACACCGCAATCGGTGCGAGCACCGGCAACAGCGACGGGATGATCATTTCCTTGATCGCCGCCTTGGTCACCAGGTCGACCGTGCGGGCATAGTTCGGCTTTGACTTGAAGGTCATGATTCCCGGGTCGTTCGCGAACTGGTCACGCACGTCCTTCACCACTTCGCCAGCCGCACGGCCCACAGCGGTCATGCCCATCGCACCGAAGAGGTACGGCAGGAGCGCGCCGAGCAGCAGCCCGACGATGACATAGGGGTTTTCCAGACTAAAGTTGACCGTCAGATTCGGGAAGAACTCGCGAAGGTCGGTGGTGTAGGCTGCGAACAGCACCAGTGCTGCAAGTCCTGCCGAACCGATGGCATAACCCTTGGTCACAGCCTTGGTGGTGTTGCCCACGGCATCGAGAAGGTCGGTCTTTTCACGGACGCTATCGTCCAGACCAGCCATTTCGGCGATACCGCCTGCGTTGTCGGTCACCGGACCATAAGCGTCGAGCGCCACGACCATTCCAGCCAGTGCGAGCATCGCGGTCGCCGCAAAGGCAATCCCGATCACGCCTGCCAGCTGGTAAGCGATGATGATGCCAGCGCAGATCACGATGGTCGGCATCGCAGTCGATTCAAGGCTGATAGCCAGACCCTGAATGACGTTGGTGCCGTGGCCGGTTTCCGAAGCCTTGGCGATTGAGCGAACCGGACGATAGTTGGTGCCTGTGTAATATTCGGTGATCCAGATGATCAGGCCGGTGATGATCAGGCCGAGCAGCGAGCAATAGAACAGCGTGCGGCCGGTGAAACCGCCCACATCCGTTTCCATGCCGCCCATGGCATAGCTGATCGAGAACCAGATCGCCGGAACAGAGAGTACTGCGGTCACAAGGAAGCCCTTGTACATTGCACCCATGACATTGGTGCCACCGCCCAAACGGACGAAATAGGTGCCGATGATCGAGGTTACGACACATACACCGCCGATGAGGAGCGGAAGGCTCATCAGGTTCAGCAACAATGCGCTATCCGTAACGCCTTTAACGAGGAGAGCGATGAGGACCATCGTTGCGCCAACGGTGACGACATAGGTTTCGAAAAGGTCAGCGGCCATACCGGCGCAGTCGCCGACATTGTCACCAACGTTATCGGCGATAACCGCCGGGTTGCGTGGATCATCTTCGGGGATACCAGCTTCGACCTTGCCGACAAGATCGGCGCCGACGTCAGCAGCCTTGGTAAAGATACCACCGCCGAGACGTGCGAAGATCGAAATCAACGACGCGCCAAATGCCAGCGCGACCAGCGCGTCGACAACGGCGCGGCTGTTCGGTGCCATCATGGCGACATCGGTCAGGTACCAGAAGAACACGGCAATCGCGAGCAGAGCGAGACCGGCGACGAGCATGCCGGTGATCGCACCCGCACGGAACGCCATGGTCAGGCCAGCCTGTAAGCCAGTCTGCGCAGCGGCAGCCGTACGCACGTTGGCGCGCACCGAGATGTTCATCCCGATATAGCCCGCCACACCCGACAGAACGGCGCCGATGACGAAGCCGATGGTCGGAATGACGCCCAGGAACGCAGCGACCAGAACGGCAACGACCACGCCAACAATGGCAATGGTGCGATACTGACGACCCAGATAGGCTTGTGCACCTTCCTGAATAGCTGCTGCGATTTCCTGCATTTTCTCATTGCCGGCCGAGGCGCTGAGCACCTGGCGGCTGGTGACGAAGCCGTAGATTACGGCCAAGACACCGCAAATAATTGCGATTAATGTCAAAGACATGGAGATTCCTTCCCCCTAAATTCCCACTTGTTTTTGCGACCGCGCCCGAGAGGACAAGGGCGCAAGCTGCGCTGCTATGCTGTGGATTAAGGGCTTAGGCAACCCTTAAAAGCCGCAGGAATCGGCCAAATGGGTCAATGATGTTGATAACCGAGCGAAGGCGGGAGCGGTATCGGCGCATTGGCTTCGAACAGTGCCAGTCCCGAACCGTCGTTCACGCGTCCAATGGCAGTTGCGGCAACAGGCAGTGCAGAGTCAGCCGGAGCCGTAAAAAGCAGTTCGTAATCGTCTCCCCATGAAGCCGCCTGCAAGCGGCTATCCAGACTGTCGCCGCGCATCGCACAATAGGCCGCACTGAGCGGGATCGCGTCGATGTCGATACGGATTTCAACCTTGCTCGCATGGGCCATCCGCTCGGCATCAAGCAGCATACCATCAGACACGTCCATCATAGCAGTAACAAAGGGAGCGAGCGCTTGCCCATCGCTTAGCCTCGCCACCGGTCGGTGATAGGCAGCGGACAGTGTGTCAACGACTTCCAGACCGGCTTCGGCAAGCTCGAAACCCGCTAGCGCATCTCCAAGGGTTCCGGTGACATAAAGCACATCCCCTGCCCGCGCACCACTCCGCGCAGGTACTGGTCGATGCGTCGCGGCCCCAATGGCGGTCAAGCCGACGGCTCGCTTGTCACCCTTGTTTGAAACCGTGTCGCCTCCCAGCAAAGGCACGGCATAATGGATCAAAGCCCGCTCTAGCCCCCCGGCAAAGCGTCGGTCCCACTCGCTTTCACCCAGCATGAACCCCAGCAGTACCCCCAAGGGTCGAGCGCCTTTGGCTGCAAGGTCGGACAGATTCACCGATACCAGTTTCCAAGCCACATCAGCGGGATCTGCCTTGGGCAACCAGTGCACATCCTCTGCCATCATGTCATGGGTAAGGATCAAGGTTTCGTTGCCAAGTTCGATGACAGCGGTATCGTCCATCAGGCCGCGCGCCGCCGGGTCACGCGCCATGGAGCGCATCATTTCGATGAAGGTGGATTCAGCGGTCAGGCCCGCTTCTCCTTCGCCACGGTATCGAGCAAGCCGTTGACGAACTTTGCGTCTTTCTCGTCGAAAAAGGCATGGGCGACATCGACATATTCGTCGATGACCGTCGCGGTCGGCACATCGGCGCGGGCGAGAAGTTCATAGGTGCCGGCACGCAGCACCTGCAGCATCGTCTTGTCGAGGCGTCCGATCTTCCATTGCTCGCCAAGCTTGGCTTCAATCAGCGCGTCAATCTCTGCACGCCGGGCATCCACACCTGCGACCAGATCGTCGAAAAAGTCGATATCGGCCTCGGCATATTGCGCGTCTTCAATCTCGGCGCCCAAGCGATGCGCGTGGAATTCGGACAATAAGCGGGCAACACCAATCGATTCCATATCCATCTGGTACAGCGCCTGTACAGCGGCGAGCCGCGCAGCGGCGCGCGCTTTGGAACGGGGTTTGCTCATAATCTCTTTCTCACGCTTTCGGCATGTGCGGGCAAGCCCTCGGCTTCAGCCAAGGCGAGCGCCGCCGGCCCGATTGCCTTCAACGCCTTTTTGTCGAGTGCGATGAAGCTTGTGCGCTTCATGAAATCGAGCACGGACAGGCCCGATGAAAATCGCGCACGGCGCCCAGTCGGCAGCACATGGTTGGGGCCCGCCACATAATCGCCTATCGCTTCGGGCGTCATCCGGCCCAAGAAGACTGAGCCGGCATGGCGAACCAGATCGAACAGCTTTTCGGCGCGCTTGTCATCCACCGCCAGTTCGAGATGTTCTGCAGCCAGCCGGTTGACCAAAGGCATTGCCGTTTCAAGTTTGTCGACGACGACGATTGCACCATTGGTCTGCCAGCTTTCGCTCGCAACCTTTGCAGTTGCCAACTGCGCAAGTTGCGCATCGACTTCGGCGGCGACCTTTTCGGCGAAATCCGCATCATCGGTGAACAGGATCGACTGGCTGGTCGGATCATGCTCGGCCTGACTGAGCAGGTCGGCCGCGATCCATTCGGGTTTGTTCTTGCCGTCTGCAACGACGACGATTTCGGAAGGTCCTGCCACCATGTCGATGCCGACCACGCCATAAAGTTGGCGCTTGGCCTCTGCCACCCAAGCATTACCCGGGCCGGTGATAACGTCGACTGGCGCGATCCTGTCTGTGCCGTAGGCGAGCGCCGCAATCGCCTGCGCACCGCCCAGCCGCCAGATTTCGTCGACGCCCGCCAGATGCGCTGCAGCCATCACCGTCGGGTTTATCTCGCCTTTTGGGGTCGGAGTGACCATCACAAGGCGTTCGACCCCCGCCACCTTCGCCGGAATAGCGTTCATCAGCACGGACGATGGATAGGCCGCGCGGCCGCCGGGTACATAGACACCAGCTGCATCAACCGCGCTCCATCGCGCGCCCAGACGGACACCTTCCTTGTCGCGATAATCACGGTCCTTGGGCAGTTGCGCTTTGTGATAGGCCGTTATGCGCTGTGCCGCGAGTTTAAGGGCATCTCGCAATTCTGGAGCAAGCGCCTGATAGGCAGCCTTGCATTCCTCCGCCGAAATCTGCCAGCCCTGCTCGCTCAGACTGAAACCATCAAAGCGTTCCGTGAGTTCGAGCAGCGCCACATCACCGCGCGCGCGCACATCGCGGATCGTCTGCTCAACGATTGCCGAAACATCGGCTTCGGCTTCACGCCTGCCGCTAACCAGTTTCTCGAACTGGCGTTCGAAATCTGGCTGGTTGGTCGAAAGCCTAAGCATTGCCCGCAGCCCGGAATTTTTCGACCAGAGACGCTATCCGCTCATCGGTCTTGAAGGCGGCACGGTTGGCAACGAGACGTGCCGATACTTCGGCGATTTTTTCCACCTCGACCAACCCGTTTTCCTTCAACGTCTTGCCTGACGAAACAAGGTCGACGATGCGACTGGAAAGGCCAAGAAGTGGGGCAATTTCCATCGCGCCGTTGAGCTTCACGCATTCGGCCTGCACCCCGCGCGCAGCGAAATGCTTGCGCGTAAGATTGGGATATTTTGTCGCAACGCGGACATGGCTCCAACTGCGCGGATCGTCGGTTGCAGCCAGTTCGGCAGGCTCGGCCACCGAGATGCGGCAATGGCCGATATCGAGATCGACCGGGGCGTACAACTCCGAATAGTCAAACTCGTCGATCACGTCCGAACCGACGATGCCCGCCTGCGCTGCACCATGGGCGACGAAGGTCGCGACGTCGAATGCGCGCACGCGGATGATCCGCACGCCCGGGTCGCTGGTGTCGAACATCAGCGCGCGGCTTTCCTTGTCGAAGAAGGCTGCTTCGGGTTCGATTCCGGCGGCCTGCATCAACGGCAAAGCCTCGTAGAGAATTCGTCCCTTGGGGATGGCAAAGATGATTGGCGCAGTCATTGTCGGCGCGCTTTACTTGTGCGATGCAGCAAGGGCAAGGAGTAGTGCATGTCCGAAGCGATACGAAATGCCTTTCATCAGCAAGCGTCCGGATGCCGCGCAATGAACTCGCCGCTGACGGCAGCGATACTTGAGACGCTAGCATATACTCTCAATCACAGCACCCGCACCGGCGCACGGATATTGGACTGGCCCGGCGATCCGATGGCAGACGCGCTGAAACTGCGGATTGCCGGGGGATTGCATGCCGTGGCACGCTCTGAGCAGGACGCAGATCTTACAGCTTTATATCGAACTGGAACCGGTGATTTTGCAACGATTCTCCCGCGTGTTCTGATCGAATGGGATGACTGGCTTTACCCATGGCTCGACAGCCCCCCGCAAACGAACGAAGTCGGACGAAGCGCCGCGTTGATGGCCGGGTTGATGGTCGCGGCACAGCGACTCGATAAGTCGGTCGAACTGCTAGAACTTGGCTCTAGCGCTGGACTTAATCTCAACCTCGACCGCTTCTGCTATAATCTGGGCGGGCTGGAGGCGGGACCTATTGATGCGGCAGTACACATCATGCCCGACTGGACCGGCAATGCCCCCGAAGGCCAATGGCCGCAGATCATCGCACGCAACGGTGTCGACCAGAATCCGCTAGACGTGCGGGACGAAGCTATTGCGGCGCGGTTGCTCGCCTTTTGTTGGCCAGACCAGCACGACCGGCTGGCGCGCCTGGAGGCAGCAATTGAAATCGCACGCGCTTTTCCTCCAGCGGTCGCAGCAGGCGATGCCGCCGACTGGATCGAACATAAATTGGCTGAACCGCAAGCTAAAGGCACCGCACGCATCGTGATGCACAGTGTGTTTTGGCAGTATCTACCCGTGGACACGCAAAAACGGATCGAAACGGCAATATTAAAGGCTGGCAAGACTGCAGCCCCTGATTATCCGCTTGGCTGGCTGTCGTTCGAACCCGATCCGTCGACCATTTCACCTATGCAATTGCGGCTGCGGCTGTGGCCGTCAGGCGGATCACTACACCTGGCCGCCTGCCATCCGCATGGGGCATCGATTAATTGGTTTGGGCGAGAAAAGTCTGCATAGCCGCAATCACGGTTTCGGGCTTTTCCCACGTCACAAAATGTCCGCAATCAGCGATGCGTTCAATGCGGATATCAGGCACCAGTTCTTTTATGCCATCAATATTCGAGGGTACGAGCGCCTTGTCTTCCATCGCCCAGACCAGCAGCGTCGGGATCATCAGTTTCGGGACGCCCACCGCAGCCCATGCGGGCACTTCCACAACTTCCCCAATAGCTGGAACCGAGATGATAGACGCGCGATACCAGTTGAGCATCGCGGTTGCGGCTGCGCGATCTTCCCAGCCCGCCAGCAGCTCTTCATATTCATAGGCATCCATGGCCTCGGGTTTCTGCCAGCCCCACACTTTTTCAAGCAAAGCCAACAAACCACCATTTGCAATAACTGCGTCGCTTGCCGGATCACGAAAAAGGCGGACGTATTGCGCTGACGCCCTTTGGACAGGATCGCTGACCAACAGCCTTTGGTAAACCGCGGGGTGTGGCGCATTGGCGATCATCGCACGCGTCACGCGTCCAGCCCATTGCACATTCAACCCGCCGGGCTGACCATTGAGCGCGACACTCCAAGCAATCGCACCACCCCAGTCGTGGCCTGCAATTGTGAAATCTTCTACATTCAGTGCATCCGCCAAAGCGAAAATATCGGCGGTCAATTTGTCCGCCGTGTAAGCGCTGATATTTATTGGTTTGGACGATCCGCGATAGCCACGCTGATCAGGTGCGATACAGTAATAGTTTTCGGACAACGCAAGTAATTGATGCCGCCAGGTACGGTGCGATTCCGGAAAACCATGCAGGAAAATGATTGCCGGATTTGAAGGGTCACCGATTACACAGCAGTCCAGTTCAACACCTGTCGAAAGATATACACGCCTTAGAGACGATTTTAGCACAATACTCTCCGCAGCCCCGACCTACAAAGAATTGTATTAGCAGGAAAAAGAAAAGCGTATTGTATAAATTTGTCAAATCTCGCTGCGTGTCAGCGGTATTTCCGGAATTGGAATCCACTCTACTTCATCGCCAGACACTTTAGGAAAGCGGCCTGCTTTCCAATCATCTTTCGCCTGATTGATCCGGTCGCGCGAAGAACTGACAAAATTCCACCAGACATGGCGCGGCGTTTTGAACGCTTCCCCACCAAGCAGCATGACACGCGCCTTGCTTCGGGCGCGCAAAGTCATCGGCACACCCGGCTGCAGGATATAGAGGCTGTGCGTTTCCAGTTGCTGCCCATCAAGGCTGGCCTCACCCATTGCAACAAGGATTGCACGCTCGTCCGCCTGTGCGTCTATCAATATGGATGCCCCGGCATTCAGGGCTATGTCGGCATAAATGGTTTCGGCATGCTGCGTCGTCGGTGCCGTGACACCCCACAGGCTGCCCATGATGATCCGCGCCGTTGCGCCTTCACCTTCGATTTGGGGTAACTGCTCCGCCGCGACATGTTCAAAGGCAGGGTCGATTTCTTCCATGCCATCTGGAAGCGCAAGCCATGTCTGCATGCCTGATATCGGCGATCCGCTGACACGCTCAGCAGCAGGTGTGCGTTCCGAATGCACAATACCGCTGCCCGCGGTCATCAGGTTCAAAGCGCCGGGCCTGATCGTCGCATAAGTGCCCAGACTATCACGATGATCAATCGCTCCCTCAAACAGATAGGTTACTGTCGCTAAATTGATGTGCGGATGCGGGCGGACATCCATCCCCTGCCCGATTTCGAAATGCGCCGGACCAAATTGGTCTACAAATATGAATGGTCCTACCATGATCCGCGCTTTGCTGGGCAGCGTCCTGCGTACTTTGAACATGCCCAGATCGTGCGAAGTCGGTTTGACTAAGAGCATATTCATTCTCCCGGGGCGCGAGCCTTGATCGCAAGTGCATGCACTCGTTCGCCCGGCAAATCGCCCAGCGCCTTGTTCACCATTCGCTGGCGCATCACACGGTTTACTCCAGCAAAGGCCGCACTTTCGATCTCGACAATGAAGTGACTTTCTCCTGAGCCATCGTCTCCGCTATGGCCGCGATGTTTGCCGCTATCGTTGACGACTGCGAGATGGGTGGGAGCGAAGGCTGCCATTAGCAGTGCCTCCATTTCTGTTTGGATGGGCCCTTTTGTCATGGCTTCCCTCTTCCCATATCGCGGGTCTTTGGCCAAGGGGAAAGCATGTCCGCACCACGCAACCCAGACAGATTCCATGGCCGTATGCGCGGGTCGCTGCGCGTGTGCCAGCATCCACGTTGCCAGCATCCGGGCGAATTTCGCGCACCTAACCCTTATGGCCGACCGCCAGGACCGAATGGCCCGGGCGACTATCTCTATTTCTGCCTCGATCATGTGCGGGAGTTCAATGCAGGCTATGACTGGTTCGAGGGGCTGACAGCTGAAGAGATCGCGGCGGCGCAAAGCCCGTTAAATGTCTGGCCCAGCGAAACGCGCGCGTTCAAGGCAAATGGCGGCGCTGATTCGCCGCCGCGCTGGGCCGACTTCAATGACCCGCTCGACGCCATTTCCACTCGCTTCAGAAAGCGGATGGAATCTGTTGCTCCGCAACCGCGAAGCGACGGTAAATTCTTGTCGGGCGAGGACCGCAGCGCCTTAAAGACGCTAGGGCTTGGCCAAGATGCGGACCGCAATGCGGTGCGCAGCGCCTATTCTCAGCTAGTGCGCAAATATCATCCCGATAAAAATGGTGGCGACCGGACCCACGAAAAGGCTTTGCAAGACGTGATTGCCGCTTATACGCACCTCAAAACCGCGCCAGCCTTCATCTGACGAGCAAGACCATGACCGACATACCGAACATTCAGCCCGACAGCAGGGCAACCACAATACTTGAGGCACCCGACACCAAGGTGAATGTGCGCGAGATGTTTGGCATTGATGTCGACATGGACTGCCCTGCCTTCAGCGAGGCCGACGAGCGCGTGCCCGATCTTGATCCAGCCTATGTGTTCGACCCCGATACCACTCTCGCGATTCTTGCAGGTTTCGCGTTCAACCGCCGCGTAATGGTGCAGGGCTATCACGGAACTGGCAAATCGACCCATATCGAGCAGGTCGCGGCGCGCCTTAAATGGCCATGCATCCGCATCAATCTGGACGCACATATTAGCCGTATCGACCTTATCGGGCGCGACGCTATCGTGCTGCGCGACGGGGTGCAGGTGACCGAGTTCCGTGAAGGCCTGTTGCCATGGGCGCTACAGACGCCGACCGCTCTCGTTTTTGACGAATATGACGCTGGCCGACCGGACGTGATGTTCGTGATCCAGCGCGTGCTCGAAACCGAGGGCAAACTGACGCTGCTCGACCAGAACCGCGTCATTCGTCCCAATCCCTGGTTCCGCCTGTTCGCCACCGCCAACACGGTCGGACTTGGCGATACCAGCGGGCTGTATCACGGCACGCAGCAGATCAACCAGGGCCAGATGGACCGGTGGAACATCGTCGTTGGACTTAACTATCTGCCTGCACAGGTCGAGAGCGAAATCGTTCTCGCAAAGGCAGGGGGAGATGCCGCGCAGATTGCCAATATGGTCAAGGTCGCCGATCTGACTCGCCAGGGATTTATCAACGGCGATATCTCGACCGTGATGAGCCCGCGTACGGTGATCACTTGGGCGCAGAATGCAGCGATCTTCAAGGATGTCGGCTTTGCCTTCCGCTTGTCGTTCCTCAACAAGTGCGACGATGCGGAACGGGCTCTGGTGGCCGAATATTACCAGCGGGTTTTCGGAAAAGACCTGCCGGAAAGCGTCGCCAGCAAGACATGATACGCCTTTTCATCACGCTGCCGCTGCTTTTATTGCTGGGAGCGTGCGGAGCGGCGGTCGAATATGGCGGTATCCGGCATAGCGAACTTGCCTCGCACCCGGACTGCAATCCGGTGCAGACCACGCCAGCAACGACAGACGGTAAAGACTATTTCATCGTCACTAGCCGCCTCCCCGATTGCCGGGCTGGCGCAATCAAGCTGACAAACCACAGGTCGGACAAGGTAAGGTTTGGCCGATTTGCGCCTCCGGTGAAGCTTAAGCCAGCAAAGGGCAAAGCGCGCACTATCGTGCCTACCGCATTCCAACCGGAGCAAGAATGGTGGTCCGGATTGCGCGACGCAGCCAATCTTCGTCAGGGACGCGTGCTCCTATACGTCCATGGATATCGTGAAACGGTCGATTCAAGCAGCAAAGACACCGCACAAATTGCGGCGCTGACCAATTTCGATGGTCCAGTCATTCAATATAGCTGGCCATCGCAGGGGCGTCTTCTCAGCTATGCTGTCGATGAAACCAATATGTATTGGGACGAACGCAACTTCCGCCATTTCCTTCAGAAACTGGCAACCCAGGATTGGGTGAAAGAAATTGTAATCGTGTCGCACTCGCTTGGCGCAAGGCTTGTCATACCTGCAGTTGAATATGTCGACAGCAACTCGTCAAATGCAGATTCGAGCAATATTTCAAACATCATCCTTGCTGCGCCGGATGTCGACCGACAGGATTTTGAACGCGATATCATTGAAGAGGTTCTCTCTGCGCGTAGGGTGAACAACGACCGCAGAATTACCGTCTATGCGTCGATCAAGGATAAAGCGCTGGCGCTGTCGCGTTCGTTGCATGGATATCCGCGGCTTGGCTCGCCCTATTGCTTCGATCCCTTTGAAGCTGCGGACTTGAAAGCAAAAGGCCTGCCGGAACGCTGCTATGCCGCCAAAGGCCGGTATACGGAGGAGCCGTCCAAAAGTGGCTTTACGATCGTCGACACCAGCGATGTCAGTCGGGGGCAAAGCGGCCATAGCGATTTTCTGCGCAGCGCAGCGGCATGTAAGGATTTCGTCGCAACTATAAATGGCCAGCGCGATAACGTTCCAGGACGCAGTGCAACGCACCTTCCCTATGTCTTCCGCCTGATGTCCGCTGGAAAGAAATCCGAACAGGAGGATACCAGCGCTTGCAAGTGGGTGTCGCTACCCTAATCGGTTCGTCCCGCCCTGCACTCCCCTTACCCCTTAGCTGCATGGACCGTTCATTTTGGCGACAGCAAGTGCCGGCATTAGTCGGCAAAGGGGAATTAGGGAGTCGCAACATGGGGGCTGATGGAGTCGCACATGACCATGTTCCGTGCCGGGCACAACAAACCACGCCCGAGGTTAAGAGAGCCGTTAAAACTTGATGAACCGCACAGTTCGATTCGCAAGATTGGATTGGGCTTTCTCTTGGCATCAGTAGCCATTGCCGCTGCATTTCTCGCTACAAGAAGCGCTTCGGCGCATCCGGGTCACAGCAACCATGCAGATATTCTCGATGCGCCGATTGCTGGCGTCCGCAACAATTATTGGTACGACTATAGGTCCGATGTCGAAGAAGCGGAAAGCGAGTTGCGAAAGGATCTGCGCCGGGCAAAGTCACGGCAGGACAAACGTGAGGCCTGGGCCGAATATAATCGCGAACTGCGAGATGCCCGATCCGATTATCGCAAGGAGATGATCGAGAAAGGCTATATCTTGCGCCGCGGTGTCGTCACCGTCGAAGGCTAAGGCGTCAGCCAAAGAGGCGGTCGGCCTGCGCCACCGCCTCTGACGCACGGAGCGCGGACAAGATTCGCATCAAATGCTGCAAATCATGCACCTCAAGGTCAACCTCAAAGGTGTGGAAGCTGGCGTCGCGCGACGTCATCCGCAAGTTGATGATATTGGCTTTGTGGAAGCCAAATATCCCTGCCATTTCGGCCAGCATTCCGGGGCGGTTGTGGATGATGACGCGCAAACGCGCCGAGCCGCCATCGCTGCCCTGTCCCCAACTGAGGTCCACCCAATCGGCATCCTCGCCGCCAACCAACCGTTCGCAGTGGATGGTGTGTACTTCTACCGGTTGCCCCGGATGACGCAATCCGACAATCCGGTCCCCCGGCACGGGATGGCAACATTCGCCAAGCTGGAACGCAACACCGGGGGTCAGCCCACGGATTGATATCGCACGTTCCTGCGAGGGCCATTCGATTTCCGCAGCGTCGCCTCCAAATCCGGGAACGAGCGCTTCCATAACTTTGCGGTCGGCCAACTTACCGCTGCCCATTGCGAGCATCAGTTCGTCTTCATTCTCGATTTGCAGACGCACGAGCGCAGCCTTGATCGCTTTTGCCCCAATTTTTCCGGGCAAGCGCGAACAAATATCTTCGAATAGCTGCCGACCAATCTGCATCAATTCTTCGCGCTCTCGCAAACGTACGTGACGGCGTATCGCTGCGCGAGCCTTTCCGGTGGCGACATAGTTCAGCCAGCTCGGTTCCGGTTGATGTGCCTTGCTTGTTAGAATTTCGACCATGTCGCCATTGTTGAGCAGCGTCCGTAACGGCACATGCCGCCCGTTGACCTTCGCCCCGACCGCACGATCGCCCAGATCGGTGTGCACAGCATAGGCAAAATCAACTGGCGTCGAGCCTTTGGGAAGCTGATGCAACGCTCCCTTCGGCGTAAACGCGAATATCCGGTCCTGATACATCGCCATGCGGGTGTTTTCGAGCAGCTCTTCGGGATCATGACTGGTTTCGAGGATTTCGATCAAGTCGCGGAGCCACCCTGCCTGCCCGTCGGGCGCGTCATCCTGTTTATACGCCCAATGTGCCGCGAGACCATATTCCGCCGCGCGGTGCATCTCCTGACTGCGGATCTGCACCTCTACCCGCATATTCTGCGCAAACATCACCGTAGTATGGATCGAACGATATCCGTTGCGCTTGGGGGTCGAAATGAAGTCTTTGAAACGTCCCGGGACCATCTGCCACCGGCGGTGAAGCGCGCCAAGAGCCCGATAACAGCTTTCAGAGTCGTCGACGATGACCCGAAAGGCATTGATATCACTGAGTTGCTCGAACGCGACATGCCGTTCCTGCATCTTTTTCCAGATTGAATAAGGATGCTTTTCGCGGCCTGAAACCTTGGCCTTGATACCGGCACGTTCCATTGTGCTGGCAATTGACTGGCTGATTTCCTCGATCAGTTTATCGCCATTTTCCCGGATTTGCGCGAGCCGGGTAGTTATTGTCTTGTACGCATCAGGCTCCAGCTGCTCGAATGCGAGCAACTGCATTTCGTGCATGAATTCATACATGCCGATCCGCTCCGCCAGCGGGGCATAGATATCCATTGTTTCCCTGGCGATACGACGACGCTTGTCGGGGCTGCGGATGAAATGCAGCGTACGCATATTATGCAGACGGTCCGCCAGCTTGACCAAAAGAACCCGGATGTCATCGGATATGGCAAGCAGAAATTTGCGCAGATTTTCGGCGGCGCGCTCATCCTCGGTCTGCGCCTCAATCTTCGACAATTTGGTCACACCATCGACGAGACGGGCAACTTCAGGGCCAAATTTGTTTTCAATGTCTTCGATTGTAGTCAGCGTATCTTCGACCGTATCGTGCAGCAGAGCGGTGATGATGGTGTCTTCGTCCATCTTCAGCTCGGTCATCAGGCCAGCGACTTCAACCGGGTGACTGAAATAGGGATCACCGCTAGCGCGCTTTTGCGTGCCGTGCATCTGGACGGTGAACACATATGCACGGTTGAGCCGATCTTCATCGACGTCCGGGTCATAGGCGCGAACCCGTTCAACCAATTCATATTGCCGCATCATTATGCTTCAAAATGTGCCTTTCCTGCTGCGTTGCAACAGGAAAATTCCGATTAGGGCAATTTAGGCAATAAAAAGCGCCGGTCCCGTGTGCTGCACAAGGGGGAGAGGAGGCAGCAGACGCGATCCGGCGCAGTTTGTTTCGGCCTCAGAATGATGCGATGGGGTGGCCAGTCGCGTCATTCACGGTGTGTGAGAGCGGCCGAACTGCTCTCAAAACTGTTGATCAATCCTTTGCGAGGATAACCTTCTTTTTCTGGTTGCAAGTTGCGATATCGCCGGCTTCCAGAACGCGGTCACCTGCGCTGAAGCTGGTGACTTCGCCAAATTCCTTGGCAACGCTAGCGCACACATTGCGCGGAGCCGAGCTTGTCAGCGGCGCGCGGCAGGTGGTGCCTTCGCACTGGAACACAACACCGCGAACGACAGCCTTTTTGGCTTCAACCGGCTGCGACAGTTCGACCGAATAATAACGGCTCGAAGCTGCGTGGGCCTGCGGTGCGGCAAAGAGGAGAACAGCGCTGGTGGCAATGGCACCAGCAAGCGCGCCCATACGGGCAGAAGTGGAGGAGAGGGTCATTGTATAATCCTTTTCACTGGACCTTGTTTTGCCGGAAGTCGTTCCCATTTATGTGGGTACCACCTCTACCGACAGCCCCTGGAAAACCAGTTGCGAATCACTACCTAATGTTTTAGGTTTTAAGTTGCAACTGAAAATGTATATTCGTCTGGTCTTTTTTTCCGGACGCGGTAGGACAAGTCCATGGGCAAGTTGAGAGAGCCATTAAGCGAAATTGCAAGCTGCGGGTTGCCAGCCGCACTTGAATCCATCGGCGAGCGCTGGTCATTCATGATATTGCGGGCAGCGTTTAACGGCGTGTGCCATTTTGAGGAATTCTTGTCCGAAATCGGAATAGCCCGAAATATTCTTGCCAATCGCCTTACCCGGTTGACCGAGGCAGGTATTCTGCATCGCACCCCTTGCCCGGATGACCGGCGCCGGGTGGAATATCGACTGACTACAAAAGGTCTGGATTTCCTGCCGACCATGATTGCTTTGCGTCAATGGGGTGAGCGTTGGGCGACGGGCGTCCCTTCCAATCCGGTTTTGTGCGACGAACGTGACCATTTGCCGATTCTGCCAGTTTCCATTCACGGTCACGATGGACGGGTGTTGAGCCATCTTGATCTGTGCTGGATCGAAGCTGCAGATGTTGCAACAAGTGCAGTGCCACATGACGCAGAAGATCGCGGAACGGTTAGAAAATTGGGCTCCGCATAAGCGCTCAGTTGCATGATGCAATGCAACATTGAAATTTTATTGCGAATCTGTTAAGGTCCAAAAAAATGAGAGCAGGATTGCACCGCTTTCAAGGACGAATAGACTAGAAAGATCACATCAGCAGGCGCCCAGCCAACTACATCGGGAAACAATGCCAATTGGCATTTTCCGGCGGCGCTTGACGTATTTCAGAAAGGGTCCGAATTTATGGCGTCTACCGCAGTTTTGTTCGATGTTGGCGACTATGTCGTCTATCCCAAGCATGGCGTAGGCCGTGTGATCGAACTGCAGAACCAGGAAATCGCTGGTATGCAACTTGAACTCTATGTCTTGCGTTTCGAAAAAGAAAAAATGACGTTGCGCGTGCCAGTCAACAAGGCCGAAAGCGTTGGCATGCGCAAATTGTCTTCCGACAAGACTTTGAAGGAAGCAATGGAAACGCTGAAAGGTAAGCCCCGCGTGAAGCGCACTATGTGGTCGCGCCGTGCGCAGGAATATGAAGCGAAGATCAATTCGGGCGATCTGGTTTCAATTGCCGAGGTGACCCGCGATCTTTTCCGTCCCGAAGACCAACCCGAGCAAAGCTATTCGGAACGGCAGATTTTCGAAGCGGCTTCCAGCCGACTTGCACGCGAACTGGCTGCCATGGAAAAGACCGACGAACCTGCAGCGCTCAAGAAAATCCTTGATGTGCTGAAAGAGTCGGCACCGCAATGGTATGAAAAGGCTGAATAAGGCGGTTCTTAAAGTCTATTGAAAAAGGGGCGCCCATTGTGGCGCCCCTTTTTCTTTGCTCACCGAACCTGTTCCTTCATGAAAGCCGTTTGACCGGATTCCATGGAAGCGTCATAAGTCTGGCCAAGACTTCCCATTCCGTTTTGTCAGGACAATCACCAATGCCGCTTTCGTCAAAACGTGTCGCGTTGACCCTAGGCTCGCTGATTATTGTCACTCCAACCGCCACTCAAGCAGCCGAAAAGACTTTTCTGATTGGCAGCTTTGACGAGTTGCTGGTCGAAGGCGATATCAGGGTGGTTCTCGACAACAGCAAGGCGCCCTCGGCCAAAGCAAAGGGCGACCGAGATTTGATTGAAGCGGTCAAAATCGATCGTAACGGCCTGACCGTTCGAGTGCGCATTCAGGATTATGAAGGCAATGCCCGCCGCAAGCCTGCCAACGAACCTTTGGTCATTACGCTCGGCGGACGCGGTGTGACAAAGGTCTCGGTCAACGGCAGTGCGGCATTGTCGATAAACCAGATGCGCAACGCCGGCGGGACAACCACAATCAAACTCTCTGGCCCTGGATCAATCTCTGTCGGCAAAATCGAATCCGATCGCTTGGCCGTCAATCTCGCGGGAACAGGCAGTGTGACTATTGATGGAGGCAGCGTTCGCGCTGGCCAGTTCAGCATCGATGGCACCGGCAGCCTGACCGCGCCGCTGCTTTCAATGCAACAAGCAAAGCTGTCGCAATCCGGCAATGCGACGTCACATTTGCAGGCTCAGCAGCAGGTGGATATCAGCAACAGCGGTTCTGGGCTTATCAAAGTTGATGGCAAAGCGACCTGCTTCATTCGGCAGCCAGGATCCGCTAAAATTCAATGTGGAAAGACAGCCCAGCCATGACCAGCAGGTTTCTCACATCTTTGGCTACCGCTTTGCTGCTGACAAGTTGCAGCGGCGTGGCCAGCGGCGGAGCGTCGGTCAAGCCTGGCACATGTGTCGCGGGCGCCAAAATTTCTCAAAGCGAAGCCGGGCTGGAGCAGACAAGCCTTTGCATCATAAGCGAGGCCAAGACACACGCCTTCACCGTCGAAATTGCAAGCACACCGCCGCAACAGGCAAAAGGATTGATGTTCCGTACCGAATTGGCGGACGATCGCGGGATGGTCTTTCCCTTTGGCGAAAAACGCATGGCGAGTTTCTGGATGAAAAACACTGTAATCCCGCTCGACATCATTTTCATCCGAGAAGATGGACGGATCGAAAATATTGCGGCCAACACCATCCCATACTCCACCATCCCGGTCGAATCGACTGGACCGGTCACTGCGGTCCTTGAGCTGCGCGGCGGGCTCTCGGCTGAACGCGGGATAAAGCCGGGTGACAAGGTCAGCTGGACGTCTGAATAAGCCTGCAATAACCTGATTTTTGATTGCGCCACAGCCCGCGAGGGCTTAAGCGGCAGCGCATGGGAATATTGGCAAAAATCTTCACCTGGTGGGATGGTGCAACCATCGGAACAGCGCTTTACAGCGCGCGCAATGGCAGGCTCGTCGGCGAAGACCAGCAAGGCAACCGTTATTACCAGTCACGCGAAGGTGCGCGGCGCTGGGTCATTTACAATGGTGCAAACGATGCGAGCCGGGTTGATCCTGATTGGCATGGCTGGCTGCACGGCACTTTCGAAGGCGAACCGGAAAGTTACCTTCCGCCAAAGCGCAGCTTTGAAATTGAAGCCAGCGTCAACCCCACTGGCAGCCGTGCCGCCTATCGTCCACAAGGCGCAATTGAAAAAGGCGGACACCGAGCAGCAGCCACCGGCGATTATGAGGCCTGGAGCCCCGACGCGGCATGAGCCGATATTTTGCTGCCCTCTCTCTGTCCGCTGCGCTGATATTGACAGGCTGCAACAGCAGCGAGCCGCAAGCCGAACCAAAGGCCAAGGCAAAAACGACGGCCAGCGCTGACAAGCCGGCGGCACCTTCGGGCGAACAACCCGGGACGCCCATGGCCGAGCGCGTGGCGGTTATCGGTTTGCTCAACAAACGCAACGGGCAAACCCGCGATTTCGAAGTGAAACCGGGAGAATCGGTTCGCTTTGGAAAGGTCGTCATTCGGGTCCGCGCGTGTGAAAAAACCGCCCCATGGGAAACCTATCAGGATCAAGGCGCGTTTGTGCAGTTAATCGTCCGTCAGCGTCCCGCCGGCACCAATGACGCCGAGCGCTGGGCGCAGATATTCTCGGGCTGGCTTTTCAAGGAGAACCCGTCAGCCAACATCGTGCAGCACGCCATTTATGACGTCTGGGTCAAGGAATGCAGGATGAGCTTCCCGGGAGAAGAAGCCCCTGCCGAAGAAGCGGAATCGGGTGATGAAGCGCCTAGCAAGTCATCGAGTACGCCCCAGTCGCCCAGCGCGGCTCCCGCCGCTGCCGCTGCTGCCGCAGAAGAATCGGCTGATTCGGGCGAAGGCGAGGCTACGCAGGATATCTGAGACGCTTTAGCCCGCCCCAAAGCGACATCGAGCAGTTCGAGATAGTGCTGCTGAGTGATTTCAATAGCGCCCAACGACCGAAGGTGGTCGGTCATGAATTGGCAATCGAGCAAAGTGAACCCGCCCGCCCGCAGCCTTGCCACCAGCCAGACCAGCGCGACTTTCGACGCATCAGTTGCACGCGAAAACATGCTTTCGCCAAAAAAGGCACGCCCCATCGACAAACCGTAAAGTCCGCCAACCAGTTCTCCATCGCACCAACATTCAACGCTGTGCGCCATGCCGCGATCGGCAAGTTCTAGAAAAGCCTTTTCGATATCCGAATTAATCCAGGTCTCTTTCCGGTCAGGCGTTGCTTCCGCGCATTTCAAAATGACGTCGGCAAAGGCGCAATCGGTCGTAACGCGAAAGCGGTCCTGCCGGATGACTTTGGCAAGTGATGATGAGAGGTGAAGCCCCTCGAGTGGCAGAATCGCTCGCTGCTGCGGTTCGATCCAAAATGATTCATCATCATCGCGCGAATCCGCCATCGGGAAAATCCCGTGCGCATAGGCTTGCAATAAAAGGTTGAGGTCTATCGGCACCGAAGCAGCGCTGCTTTCTCTGGTATATTCAATAGTTTCGGAAAAGGGCCTGATGGAAGGGCAACGGGTTGGCAACGCATGATATCCTCCTAACATGAATTGCGTCATCCGCCATGCTGCGATATAAGCTTTCGAACACCCCGGCGACCCGCCTCGCTTGCGAGGCACGTTGTTGCCGGGGTGATTTATTTCCGTCTCGTCGACAGGACACGCCAATGACTCGCCGCCGCAAAATTTATGAGGGCAAAGCCAAGATCCTTTACGAAGGTCCAGAGCCCGGTACGCTTATCCAATATTTCAAGGATGACGCCACCGCCTTCAATGCCCAGAAAAAGGGTACGATCAGCGGCAAAGGCGTGATCAACAACCGCGTTTCCGAGCATGTCTTTTCGCGCCTTGCGCATATCGGCATTCCAACGCACTTCATTCGCCGTCTGAACATGCGCGAGCAGTTGATCCGGCAGGTCGAGATCGTTCCGATCGAAGTCATCGTTCGCAATGTTGCCGCCGGCACCTTGTCGAAGCGGCTGGGGATAGAAGAAGGCACGCCCCTGCCCCACACGCTGCTCGAATATTGCTACAAGGACGACAGTCTTGGTGACCCGCTGGTTGCCGAAGAGCATATCGCCTGCTTCGGCTGGGCCAGCCAGGAGGAGATGCAGGACATCTCCTCAATGGCGATCCGCATCAATGATTTCATGTGCGGTATGTTTGCTGCAATCGGTATCCGTCTGATCGATTTCAAGTTGGAATTCGGTCGCCTGTATGACGGTGATTTCAGCCGCATCATTTTGGCGGACGAAATCAGCCCGGATGGCTGCCGCTTGTGGGACATCGAAACCGGTGAAAAGCTCGACAAGGACCGGTTCCGCCGCGATCTGGGCGGGGAAGCCGAAGCCTATCAGGAAGTCGCACGTCGTCTTGGCCTGATGCCCGAGGAAGGCGAAGGGGCAGTTCTTGATATGGTCACTCACCGCCTGCGAAAGGGCAAATGATTTCGATCAACGACAGTTGCCATTGACGCCAAAGCGGCGATAACGGGCGCATGGGGAAAAGCAGTTTTGGTATCGCATTTGCGCTGATTTTTGCGCTTCCGGTTTCTGTTCAGGCGAAAAGCCCTGAAGTCGCAGGCGTGACGCGGACCGCGCCGTGGAATAGCGAGACAAGCGACCTCGAAGCCGATCCGCGCATCATTTATGGCGTACTGCCAAATGGCTTGCGCTATGCCATTCGGCGCAACGAGCGTCCGCAAAATCAGGTCCTGATCCGTATGACACTCGACTTTGGCTCCGCAGCCGAGGCTGACGACGAGCAAGGTCTGGCACATTTCATCGAACATATGGCGTTTAATGGCAGCACCAATGTTCCCGAGGGTGAAATGGTGCGAATGCTGGAACGGCTGGGGCTTTCATTTGGCGCAGATACCAACGCATCAACGGGCTACACCCGCACCCAGTACAAGCTCGACCTGCCCAAAGCGGACCCCGCATTAATCCGGCAATCCCTTTTCCTGATGCGCGAAACCGCCAGCGAAATACTGTTTTCCGCAGATGCGGTTGATCGGGAACGCGGTGTCGTCATTGCGGAAATGCGCGATAGGGAAAACTTCAATTTTCAGCGGAACAGGGCGGCAAACAACCTGCTCTATCCGGGAAGTTTTTATGCAACGCGCTATCCCATCGGAAAATTGGACGTGCTGCAAAATACCGGTGCGGAGAAAATGAAGGCATTGTACCGTCATTGGTATGTCCCTGATCGCACCAAGATTGTGATCGTCGGCCCCGTCGATCCGGTTGAAATGGAGCGCGAGTTGGTCCGCCAATTTGGATCGTGGCAAGGAAGCGGAAAGGCACTGGGGGAGATCGACCGTTGCAGCTTTGACAATGAACGGCCGGCGGGCGCGGATATTTTCGTACATCCGGAAACGTCGGAAGCACTCAACATCGAACAAATCATCGCCGACCAGAAACGCCCCGACACCTTTAATCGCGCGATACTGGATCTGCGCATGCGGATTGCGGGATCGATCCTATCCGATCGCATCAACCGAAAACAGCGGAAGGAAGACATTCCGCTTCTAGGCACCGGCCTCGCTTTTGCTGCCGGCTTTTGCGACCAGCATGCCCGTGTCGGACTATCGGTTTCGGGGAAGGATGGCAGCTGGAAGACCGTGCTACCCATAGCAGAGCAACTGGTTAGGCAAGCCGTTGAATATGGTTTTAACGATCAGGAAATCGCCGAACAGTTACGCCACTTCGACGCCGCATTTGCGAATGCCGTTGCCAGTGAAGCCACAACCGGTAGCGGCACCTTTGCAGCTGAATTGTCGAATCTCGACGACGACATTGTCACCGCTGCCGACTATCGGCTACGGCTTTGGAAGCAGTTGCGTCCCTTTATGACGGCGGATCAGGTCTCACGCGAGTTCGCCAAATGGTACAGTCAGTTGGAACGCCCGCAGATTTTCCTGTCGACGCGCGATGCTGGCGGCGCAAAAGCCACAGATCTGCTCAGGGCGTTCGAACAAAGCCGCGCGACTGCCGTTTCGCCGCCCGCAACCCGCGTCGATGTTGAATGGAGCTATACCGACTTCGGCATTCCCGGCTCGGTTGTTGAAGACAAGCGCATCGACGACCTTGGCATTCGCACAGTCCGCTTCGCCAATGGCGTAATGCTCAACCTGAAGCGCACCGATTTCGAGAAAGACCGCATCCGCTGGTCAATGCGAATTGATGGTGGGAGGCTATCTTTTGCCCCGGACCAGCAATCCTTGGCGATGCTGATGGACGGAGCCTATGTCGGCGGTGGCCTAGGAAAATATGATATTGATGACCTTCGATCGGTTCTTTCAGGCTCAACGGCGACCGCTGCCTTTTCAACTGCAACCGACTATTTCGGTGGCCAGGGCAGCATTGTTGGCAAGGATCTGGACAAGCAATTGCAGCTGTTGGCAGCGTTGATTACTGACCCGGGCTATCGCGACGAAGCCGTGCGGTTGTTCAAAAAACCGCTGCCCGAATTTTATCGCCGGCTCGATGCGACGCCGGGCGCGGCGCTTTCATTCGGCCAAGCGCGGGTCATGACGGATAATGATCCCCGCTTCGTATTGCCGCCGCTGGAAAAATTGGAGGCGGCTGACTTTGCTGGCTTGAAGTTGGCGCTCGGCGACAAACTAGGCGCCGGGCAGATCGAAATCGGGCTGGTTGGAGATCTTGATGAACAAGCCGCAATCGAAGCGGTTGCGCGCACTTTCGGTGCGCTGCCACAGCGCAGGAGCAACCGCGAAGACTATACAGCAGCGCGTGCAAGCCGGTTTGCCGAAGCCTATGGGGTCCACACGTTGCTGCATCGCGGAGAAGCCAACCAACTGGCATGGCGCCGGGTATGGCCGACAACCGACGACGGCGATTTCCGGTTGGAGCAGACCTTATCATTGCTGGCCGACATTTTGCAAATTCGCCTGCTCGATGAGTTGCGCGAAAATCTGGGTGCAACCTATGGTGCGTCGACCAGTTCCGATATGTCGGATGTCTACAAGGGTCGCGGCATGTTCAGCATCTCCACAAATGGGGATGTGAAAGACCTTGAAAAGATTGAGTCGTCGGTCGATGCCGTGATCGACGAAATCCTCTCCACCCCTGTATCGCACGACCTTTTCGAGCGCGCGCGCAAGCCGACGCTGGAGAAATTTGCCGATTGGCGAAAGCGGAACCCGACCTGGATCGGCATCGTCGACGAAGCACAGACCGCCCCTGACCGGCTACAAAGATTCCGGGAGAATGAAAGCCAGTTCCGCACAATTACATCGACGGATGTGTGGGAAGTCGCGAAGCGCTATTTGGTAAAGGACAGAAGTTATACGTTCAGGGTCATACCGAAAGCGGCGGATTCGACGGGAGATTGAGATCAACCCTTTGTTTTATAGCCGCACAAGACACCCAGAACGAAAGAAAGAAATAGCCCCAGTTGCACTTCGTGAAGCGTGTGTTCGCTCCAACCGAATATGGCATTACCAAATCCGAACACACTCACAAAAATTGCAGTAGCCAAACCGACCATTTTGCAACCTCCGAACCACACCCGACGGGTCTGTGAATCGAACGAAGCTAAATACTGGGTGGTAAGAACAGGGTTGATAAACAAGATTGGCGCAAATTAACCCTATCCTACCCCTTGTGTCAGAAACTTCGGCGACTATAGGGACGCTGTAACGCTCCCATCAAGGCAACACACATGAAAACCCGAGTCTTCGTCACCCTGAAAAATGGCGTTTTGGACCCTCAGGGAAAAGCTATTCACCACGCGCTTGAAGGTTTGGGATTTAAAGGTGTCAACGATGTGCGCGCGGGACGATTGATCGAAATAGACCATGAGCCCGGCCTTTCCCAAACCGAGCTTGAGGATATGTGCCGCAAATTGCTGGCCAATATGGTGATCGAAAATTTCGAGATTGAACAGAAAGGCTGAACGCTATGCGCGCAGCAGTCATCCAGTTCCCGGGTTCCAATTGCGATCGTGACATGGCCGTTGCCATCAGCGAGGTTACCGGAGCGCAAACATCATTGGTCTGGCACCGCGAAACCGAGCTGCCTGCCAATCTGGATCTGATCGCGGTACCGGGCGGCTTTTCCTATGGCGACTATTTGCGCTCTGGCGCGATGGCTGCGCGCTCGCCAGTGATGCAGGCAGTTATCGCCGCGGCGGGACGCGGGGTTCCCGTTCTGGGCGTTTGCAACGGCTTTCAGATACTGACCGAAGCGGGTTTGTTGCCGGGTGCTTTGATGCGCAATGCAGGCATCCGTTTTGTTTGCCGCGAAGTGAAACTCACAGTTGAAAACAGCCAGTCGATCTTTACCAGCCGCTATCAGGAGGGTGAGGAAATTACGATCCCTGTGGCGCATCATGACGGAAATTATTTCGCCGATAAAGCAACGCTCGACCGAATTGAAGGCGAAGGCCAGGTGGCATTTCGCTATGCCGAAAAGGTCAATGGTTCCGCACGCAATATCGCTGGAATCCTCAATGACGCCGGCAACGTACTCGGCATGATGCCCCACCCCGAACGGATGATCGAGGCGGTTCAGGGCGGATCAGACGGGCGGCGGCTCTTCGAAGGGCTGATCCGCGAGATCGCCTGATAACGGCGTGTGGGCTTTAGACTTGGGCTGCAACCAGCGCCCGACCAGCAATAAGACCGACGGCCAGAACATCGTGTTCCAGATATCGTGCCAATGTGCGGCATCAGGCTGCAGTGCATTTGCGGCGCCTTCCGCTTTCATATCGATCCATTCGACCGTGCAAGCCATAGCGAGCACCGCTAACCAGGCCAAGACCCAGCCCCCTCGCCAGCGCCAAAGCAGCCGCATCGTGAGAAACAACGCCATCCCAGCATAAATATGCAGTGCATCCTTGGCGAGGCCGGTTGCATCAAGCGCAACCATTTTGAACTGCTGGAAATCCAGCGGGGTATAACCGAAAAACATGCGGGTCAGACCTGTGTTTTGAAGGGTGTAAAGTTGGTGCCCTCGTCAAACAGGTCTACGCCTTCCTTGCGCTTAAGCCAGCCAACAACGGCATAAGTGACGGGTGTCAACACAACTTCCCATAACACTTTGAGCCCCCAATTGGTGATCATCACCATGATAACCGCCTCATTCTCCCACACGCCCCAAAACGCCAAGGGATAGAAAATTAGACTGTCGACGCCCTGTCCTACAAAGGTTGATCCAATGGTGCGCGACCAGAGATGCCGCCCCTGGGTCCAGATCTTCATCCGCGCCATTACATAGCTGTTGACGAACTCACCTGCCCAAAATGCCACGATAGAAGCGAAAACGATGCGCGGCACCTGCCCAAACACACTTTCATAGGCGGCTTGACCTTCCCAGCCCTCAGCGGGCGGCAGGCTGACGACCACCCAGCTCATGAAGGCCATGAATATCAGGCCCGCAAACCCGGCCCAGATCACACGACGCGCACGCGCATATCCGTACACTTCGGTCAGCACATCGCCGATGACATAGCCGAGCGGGAAAAAGAGAATACCAGCACCGAAAACCCACGGCTCACCGCCAATTTCTATCACAGCGGGTTTGGCGGCACCAATTACATTGGACAGCAGCAACACCGCAACGAATGCCGCCATTACAAAGTCATAGTATCGGAAATGCCGTCCAGTCATTTCGGCGGCACTATGCGCTTCTATTGCTCGATTACTCATACCGCTGCCATATCCCGCTTTGCAGCATCGCGCAAAGTGGTTATTGCGCACCCAGCGCGCGCCCTTAGCTCAGCTGGATAGAGCGCGAGACTTCTAATCTTGAGGTCGCAGGTTCGACTCCTGCAGGGCGCGCCACTCATTCTTTTGATTTGCGTCCTTACATGCGTCGTGGCTTTGTCGGTGCGCTCGATGCGAAGTCGGCCATTGGCCAGGACCCACAACGGCGCATGATTGTCATCGATCCACGGCGCAGCTAAGCTGCCGTTCGCCCTGCACCAATCGCTGCGTTTCAGCGAAGCTGCCCAGCGTCGGCTGCGTTCACAAATCTGTAGAACAGTATAGCGATGAAACTGGAGAAAATGCGGTGACGGCAATGGCCGTTGTCATTTTACTATCTTTAAGCCTTAGCCAAACTGTCACGATTCCAACGCCGAATCGCAACAGCACGCGCCTAATGCGCGCCTCGCAATAACAACTGCGAGGGAAAACCATGCGTATCGTCACTCTCTTCCTGCTTTCGACTTCGGCGCTAGTTTCAGCGCCGGCATTCGCCCAGCAAACAGCACCCGCCGCTAATGAAGCAACTGCAGAGGGCGAGATTGTCGTCTTCGGCCAAGGCCAGACCCGTCAGGTACAAGAACTCAAGACCGAGGATGTCACGATCCTCGCGCCCGGTACCAGCCCGCTCAAGGCGATCGAAAAGCTACCCAGCGTCAATTTCCAGTCGGCTGACCCGTTCGGCACCTATGAATGGTCGAGCCGCGTAACGATCCGGGGCTTCAACCAGAACCAGCTCGGCTACACGCTTGATGGCATACCGCTTGGCGATTCAACCTACGGCAACAATAACGGCCTGCACATTGGCCGCGCGATTGCGCCGGAAAATATCGGCATCACACGCGTTTCGCAGGGCGCCGGTTCAATCGGCACGCAATCGACCAACAATCTCGGCGGCACGCTCGAGTTCTTTTCCTATGACCCGACCGAAGGTTTTGGCGCCGATGCCAATCTGACCTATGGATCGGAAAACACTATCCGCGCATTTGCCCGCGTCAATTTTGGCGAGAGCGATGGCATTCGCGGTTTTATCTCGGGCACCTATCACAATGCCGAAAAATGGAAGGGCGGCGGTGACCAGCGCAACTGGATGATCAACGCCAAGGCGATCATTCCGGTGGGCCAAGCCGAATTTGATGCCTATTTCAGCTATTCGGACCGCGCCGAGCAGGATTATCAGGATCTGTCGCTCGAGATGATCCGCCGTCTGGGTTATGATCATGACAATTATTTCCCGGATTATGCAAAGGCCATCGCCGCAGCGCAGGGTGTTTTCGTCGCCCCGATCAACAATCTGGACGACAGCTATTATGATGCCTCGGGCCTCCGTAAGGATACGCTTGCGGCCTATGGCTTGACGGCCCCGCTGGACGAGGGCGTGACCTTTAAGATCAAGGCCTATTACCACGACAATACCGGTCAGGGCACATGGGGCACACCTTATGTTCCCAGCCCCAACGGCGTTCCGATGTCGGCGCGTACCACAGAATATGACATCCAGCGCGGCGGCGTGTTCGGATCACTTGAGGCCGAAGTTGGTGATCACACGATCAGCGTTGGCGGCTGGTACGAGCATAACGACTTCACCCAGGCCCGCCGTTTCTACGCCTATCAAAGCCTGACCACTCCGGGCCTCGATCACACAAAATTCCTGCGCAACCCGTTCTTCACGCAATGGCTGTTCGATTTCAACACCGACACGCTGCAATATCATGTGCAGGACAAGATCAGCATGGGTGATCTGACGATCAACCTTGGCTGGAAAGGCTTTCAGGTCAATAATGAGGCCGATCCCCGCGTTCAGGGCTCGCTTGCTGCGGGCAAGATCAAGTCGCGTGACTGGTTCCAGCCGCACGCCGGTGTTGCCTATAAGCTCAGCAGCAATGCAGAGGTTTTCGGCGGATTTACACAGGCCACGCGCGCCTTCGTATCCTCGGCGACCAGCGGTCCCTTCTCGACCACACAGGCTGGCTTTAACGCTCTCCGCGCGCGCGGTTTGAAGCCCGAAGAGTCGGATACTTACGAGTTGGGTGCCCGTTTCAACAATGCGACCTTTAACGGCGTATTGGGCGTCTATTATGTCAACTTCCGCAACCGCCTGCTCGGCATCCCCACCGGTCCCGGTATCGTCGGCAACCCTTCAATCCAGCAAAATGTGGGCTCGGTGCGTTCGCTCGGTTTCGAAGCAGCTGGCGATGTGCGCCTCGGCGGCGGGCTGACGCTATTTGCATCCTATAGCTACAACGACGCCACCTATCGCGACAATGTGGTAATCCCCGGCGTCACACCCACGATCGTTCCGATCAAGGGTAGGAACGTCGTCGATACGCCAAAGCATATGCTGAAGGGCGAAATCGCGTATGACAGCGACAGTCTCTTTGGCCGCATCGGTGCCAATTATATGAGCAAGCGGTATTTCACCTACACCAATGACCAGTCGGTCGGCAGCCGCGTGCTCGTCGATGCAACGCTCGGCTATCGCTTTGACATGGGTATGCGTAAGCCGATCGAGGTTCAACTCAATGCAACCAACTTGTTCGACAAGCGCTATGTTTCGACCATCGGGTCGAACGGCTTTGGCAATAGCGGTGATAACCAGACCCTGCTTGCCGGCGCGCCGCAGCAGTTCTTTGTGACTGCCAAGGTCGGTTTCTGATGCGCAGGATGCCCCGCTTGATCGTCGCGCTGGCTGCGCTTGTTCCTGCCGCCAGTCAAGCCGAACCCGTGCTTTTAATCTCTATCGATGGGTTGCAACCCGCCGATGTGATCGAAGCCGAAAAGCGGGGCATCAACATTCCTAATTTGAAACGTTTCGTCAAAGAAGGCAGCTACGCCAGCGGCGTCACCGGCGTGCTGCCTTCGGTGACCTATCCCAGCCACGCGACATTGGTGACAGGCGTGAGCCCCGCCGAGCATGGCATTATCGGCAATACCGGCTTTGATCCGATGCAGATCAATCAGTCGGGCTGGTACTGGTATGCCAGTGATTTCAAGGCGCCTACATTGTGGGATGCCGCCGCGAAAGCAGGCTTGAAAACCGCCAATGTTCACTGGCCCGTTACCGTCGGGCAAACCTCCATCCGCTATAACCTGCCGCAAATCTGGCGCACCGGTCATGAGGATGATGTCAAGCTGATGAAGGTGCTGGCAACGCCTGGATTGGTAGACAGGCTGGAGTCGTCGCTAGGCATTGCTTATGCGCAGGGTATTGATGAGAGCATCGCGGGTGACGAAAACCGAGCGCACTTTGCCGAGGCGTTGATTCTCGCGGAAAAACCAGATTTCATGACCGCTTATTTCACTGCACTAGATCATGAACAGCATGAAAAAGGTCCGGATACAAAAGACGCGCACCATATACTCGAACGCATCGACGCCATTGTGGGCAAATTGGTGGCTGCCCAACTGAAAGTGCATCCGGATGCGGTGATCGCGATCGCGTCAGATCATGGCTTTGCCACGACTACAACCGAGATTAACCTCTACCGCGCCTTTATCGATGCCGGGCTGATGAAGCTGGGAGCTGACGGCAAAATCAAAGAGTGGCAGGCCGCCCCTTGGAACTCCGGCGGTTCGAGCGCCATCATGCTGGCTGACCCTGACGATGAAGCATTGGTCGCGCGCGTCGAAGCCCTGCTCAAAAAGCTTAGATCCGATCCGGCAAACCGGATCGCGGCGATTGCAGATCGCAAGGAAATCGCGCGCAGGGGGGGTAATCCCAAGGCCAGTTTCTACGTCAATTTTGAATTCGGTGCTTATGGAGGCGGCTTCAAAGGTAAAGATGCGCCCTTGGTCTCGGCATCGGGCAGCAAAGGCACGCATGGCTATTTCCAGTCGGGCGGCAATATGCGGTCTTCCTTCCTGATCATGGGCCAAGGCATCACCGCAGGCAAAAATCTTGGCGAGATCGACATGCGTAGCATCGCCCCGATGCTGGCAGACAAACTCGGCGTCGCGCTGCGCTGAAAATAGCCGTTCAGTCCCAAAATGCGCGTTTGAAGCTCCTGAACACAAAGAGTCACGATTCTGTCATTTGAAGGTTGCAGTTAGGATTTAACTCAGACCTGCGGATTTTATGCCATGACCGGATCGAAGACAGTTCTGTTCACTTCACAGAACCCTTCGCTGTTTGTCGAATTGCAACGGGCGCGGCCAAATATTGCACTGGTTGCCATTGGATCAACCGTGCCTGCACTGGAATCAGGCGGTGATATCTGGTGCTTTGTCGATTTCATTCTGCCAGAAATTTCCGGGCTGGAAATGTGCAGACGGTTACGCGCCGACCCGGTCACGCAGAAATCTACCATCACGATGGTTTTCGATCAGGCCGACAAGGATATGCTGGTGCGAGCCATGCAGGCCGGCGCTGACGATTATGTCGTCGGGCTGTTGTCGCCTGAAGAGGTGTTACGGCGTATCGAGCATGGTGCATCGCATGTCATGCCCTCTGACACTGCTGAAAGGATTGAATTAGGCGACGTGGTGGTTGAGCCGCAAGCCTATCGGGTGAAATATAAGGGACAGCGCGTCAATCTGGCCCCGAATGAATTTCAGCTACTGCTGCATTTCGCAAATAGCCCTGACAAGGTTTTTTCACGCGAAGATCTTATTCAGCTGTCGGGTAAGCCACTCGACGAGATAGAAAACCGGACGGTTGATGTATGGATCGGACGCCTGCGCCGTGCGTTCAAAAAAGTTGGTGCGCCCGAGGTGATCCGCACGGTCCGTCCTATCGGCTATGTGTTTGAGATCCCCTGAACCGCTATTTGAAACAAAGCCGCAACCAAATTGTCCCTGTACCGTCATCACCTCGCCCCCCGCGCGTAACAGTCCGCGTGTAAGAGCACAGCGTCCCAGCCAATACAGGGAGCGCGGACTTTGCTACGAAATGCTGCCACCGATCTGATTATCGACAAAGCAACGGCGATTGCACCGCCCGACTGGATCAACCACCCCGAACCCCGAAGTTTCAGGCCCAAGAGCAAATATCGCACCATCTGGATCTCGGATATCCATCTGGGTACAAAAGGCTGCAATGCAGAATTGCTGCTCGATTTTCTCCATTCGGTCGAGTGTGAAACACTCTATCTGGTGGGTGACATCATCGACGGCTGGCGGCTGAAAAAGGGCTGGTATTGGCCTGACAGCCATAATGAAGTCGTCCGCCGCATCCTGAAAATCGCGCACAAAGGAACACGCGTGGTATTCATCGTCGGCAATCATGACGAAATGTTGCGCGACTATGCCGGTTTCAGCTTTGGCGGCATCACGCTCGCGCAGGAAGCCATCCACGAAACAGCGGACGGCAAACGCCTGCTGATCACGCATGGTGATGCGTTTGACGGTGTCGTACTCTACGCCCGCTGGCTCGCCTTTCTGGGCGATCAGGCCTACACGCTGATGCTGCGCGCCAATGTCTGGCTGAACGCGATCCGCAAGCGGCTGGGGATGCCCTATTGGTCGCTGTCCTCCTATCTCAAGAAGCGCGTCAAAAATGCGGTGCAATATGTGTGTGCATTCGAGGATGCCGTCGCTCGTGAAGCAGCCGAGCGTGGCGTTGACGGAGTCGTATGCGGCCATATCCATTGCGCAGAGATCCGACAGATCGGCGATGTTACCTATTATAATGACGGCGACTGGGTTGAAAGCTGCACCGCATTGGTCGAGGCATTCGATGGCACCATGACGATCCTCGACTGGTCTGAAATGCACCGTGCCAGAGCAAAACAGCCGCAAATGCAGGCAGTAGGATGAGAATCGCTATCGCCACCGACGCATGGTTCCCGCAGACCAATGGCGTCGTGCGCAGCCTTGCGACCACCGTCTCAATCCTGCAACGCCGGGGTTATGAAATCGAGCTGATCTCGCCCGACCAGTTCATCACTGTTCCCACTCCAGGTTATAGCGAAATCCGCTTGGCTGTTGCGCCGCGATTTGGCGTCCGCCGCACGCTGCGCCGCTACCAGCCGGACATTGTCCACATCGTCACCGAAGGGCCGATCGGATGGGCCGCCCGGTCCTGGTGCATCGCCAACAATGTGCCCTTCACCACAGCCTTTCATACACGTTTTCCGGATTATGCAGCCGTACGCACTGGCTTGTCGCCCGACCGCTTCTGGCCGATTATGCGGCGCTTTCACAAGCCTTCAAAGGGCGTACTGGTTTCGACCTATCGGTTGATGGATGAGCTTGCGCAGCGCGGTATCAGCCAGACCAAGTTGTGGTCACGCGGAATCGATCGCGAGTTGTTTCATCCCGGACATGATCCGCTCGAAGAACTGGCGCACCTGCCGCGGCCGTTATTGCTCTATGTGGGGCGGGTGGCGCCCGAGAAGAATATCGGGGCATTTCTTGGTGCTGCCGTCGCGGGCACAAAGATCATAGTCGGTGACGGCCCTGCACTGGCCGATTTGCGCGAACAGTTTCCAGAAGCGTTTTTCCTCGGCGCGCTGCACGGCGAACAACTCGCGCGCGCTTATTGCAGCGCCGATGTCTTCGTCTTCCCCAGCCTGACTGACACATTCGGACTCGTCTTGATTGAAGCTTTGGCCTGTGGTGTGCCGGTGGCTGCGTTCCCCGTGCAAGGGCCGATCGACATATTGGGGCCTTCTTCGCGCGGCATCTATGACCAGATGGATCAGGCCGCAGGCGCGCTGGATGTCTCGCTGTCCGCCGCTATCGTCAAGGCACAGGGCGCGTCGCGAAAGGCCGCTGCAGAACTGGGCGCCAGCTTTGACTGGGAGAAATGCTGTGACCAGTTTGTCGACGCGCTGACAGACGCGGTAGCATCATGTGCGACGACACCAGTCGAAATTCAAACAGGCTAGTTGCTAAAGACGAACCAACACCAAAACCACAACAGCAGCGGCCAGCAGCGAACCGAATGGCATTTGCTGCATCGACCGCCTTCTGGCTACTGTGAACAGGGCGAGTGCTATCCCCAGTGTCGACGCTATCAGGATTAGCAGCGGCATATCGTAAGGCGATAGCCACAGCGCGAGAGCTGCGAACAATTTGGGATCGCCAGCCCCCATCCCCTCTCTACCCCGAACATTGCGGAACAATCGGCGGAGGCTTTCGAGCGCAACAAATGCCAATGCGGCAGCCAATAGGCGCATCGTCAGCTCGACACCGCCTGATGGTATTCCGCCGAGCAGCAGGCCAAGCAGCGCCAGAGCGATGACCAAGCGGTCGGGCAACCAGAAATGGCGTGCGTCAAGCAGTGCCAGCGGCAACAGCATCAGAAACAAAAGCGCGCAAACGGCCGCGCTCTCGATAGGTAAAAGGTGAAAAGCCAGCCCGCAAAGGATCGCGCCTGCCCACTCGGCAAATGCCTGCACGGGGTCGATCACAGCTTTGCAATATCGGCACCTGCCCCGCAGGATCAGAAACGAAAATAAAGGTACCAGATCAAACCATGCCAGTTGGCGCTGGCAAGTATCGCAGCGCGAACGTCCGCTAACCGTTGGTTCACCCGCTGGCCATCGCAGTACCAGCACTCCGATATAACTGCCGATGATCGCCCCGACCACGGCAGCGAGCATTGCAAGTGTCGGCGAACCCAATGATGCGAGGAGCTGCAATAGGCTGCCCTGCTCTACCAGAACCGGCCCTTACCCGATTTGCGGTAGCCGCCGGCGATAGGCGCAAATCCAGCCAGCGAAAGCATCGGCGCAATTTCCGCGCCGGGCTGTTGCAGTTGCACCGTTGCGCGGTAACGACCGTCAGCCGATATGCGCAGCTCCACCCGTTCCATTGCAGATGCGCTGGCCAGCGGCAGCAACAGATCGCCCGCCTCACACCGCACCCGGCCCATCAACCCCGCGTCGACACCAAGCGCCGCAAATAAGGGGCCTTCGGGCTTTAGCCGAACGCTGCCACTTGCCGTGCGACATTTGCCGGCCGAATAGGATACCGAGACATTGTCAAATTCAAGCTGCGCCGTCGGGAAACCGGGCAGGATTTCGGCCACCGGAACGCTGCCATTCCATCCTTCTGCAGAAACACTGCCAAGGCCCTTGGAGACTTGACCCCGAAAGCCTGGCAGCCCTGCAGTCGCCGGTTGCTCGAACCAGAAACCGCCCCGGCCTAGGAATAGGGCCAGCGGTTGAATACCGGCGTCCAATGTGCCGATGCCCAGCTTCCCCAGCTGCACGTCATAGACGCGGCCCGACCAGATTGTGCCGTCTGCCCCCGATGCTGCGAGCATCGATTTCTCCGGAATGGATGCTCCGACGATCCAGCGCAGAGGCATCAAGGCAATCGCCGCGATCGCGAACAACGTAGCCGCGGCATAATAAAAGCGCCGTGATGGCCTCATTGTACGCCTCTCGCCAGTGTCGCATTGACCGAAACCGTGCCCGCGCTTCCCGCCTTCACCTCAATCTGGTCAGCAACGATGCCATCAAGTTCAAGTTGGGCTAGCCATTTCATAAGGGCGGCAGGCCGGGCCTGTGCCATTGTAATGCTGACACGACCATTGCCTGCGGCATCAGCCTTTTCGAGGGTGAAACCCGCTTCGGTTGCGCGCTGGTTTACCACCTGCTCCAACGGACTAGAGATGGTGGCGACCACTGCAACATTTTGCTTCTGGTTCGCCTGCGTCACCATAGCCTCAATCGCAACCCGCCTTTCAAGCGCCTCGCGATACTCCACCCTCTTTTCGTAGATTGAGGTCGTGAGCGGGAAGTAGATTCCGTAGATTGCTGCCAACAGCAAAGACAAGAAAGCCGCCACGCCAACCAGTATTTTCTCACGCAGCGACAGCGCTTCGAACCAGATTGCCAGTTTATCGATCATGGTGCCCTCACCGTGATGGCCACGGCCGTAATACCATTTGCTTCCTGTCGCGGCGTTGCGGTCACCTTATAGCCCTGCCTTTGCAGGTCGAGCAGCAGCCGGTTGACCGGATCGACGGTAGCCGCCGTCACTGTAGCCGACAGCAGCTTGTCCGAACCGTAGCGCAAATCGCGCAGACTGGCCCCCTCGGCTTGCTGCAATGAGCGCCATAAGGCCGATGCGGGGATGGTGAAAGCCCGTTGTCCACCACCGCGCGAGCCGAGCATTTGTTCAATTTTAACAGTCGCCTCGGCGGCACTGTTGATACCCGGTACAATCTTACGCGCCGCGATCAATGCCCTTTCGTCTTCCCGTGCGATAGCGCGGTCGACTTTGAACCAGGTGACCAACGCCAACAGCAAACTGCATAGCAGTCCGACAGCAAAGATGACTGCGGCAAGCTTTAGCTTGTTACGATCCAATCCCTTGCGGGCGTTCTTTTTTGCAAAGCGACCTGAACGCAAATCGAGAGGCGGTTCGGAAATTGCTGCGCGCAAATATCCAGCGAGTTCGGACTGGCTGATTTCGTGGACCGGTCGTTCGCCAGATATCAAAGCGGTTAAAGCCGGTTCGTCTGGAAACATGTGCGTCCCCGAACGCAGGGTAATCGCATCGCCCAAATCGGCGCGGACAATGTGTTCAGCGTCGGCAGGGAGGACAAGCCCAAGCGGCCAGACATGATCGGGATCAATGCCGCCGACCTTCAGCCGATCCAGCCCGCGGGCGAAGACGACGCTATCCATGCTCCCCGAAACCACCGCGCCATTACGCTCTTGCGCCGCAACATGGAGTGCAGCGGCGTTGATCGAAGCCGAAGCGGCATCCAGTCGCGCCGCCGCCTCAGCCTGCCGCGACGCCAGCCCGTCATATTCATGCCAGCGGACCACAACATGTTCGGGCGCTACAAGCGCGATCACTGGCAGGCCTTGGCCTTCACCAACGGGCGTTTCGTCCGGGACCAGTCCATCCTCGGTTAGTGACCATAGCTGGAGGGCTTCGGCCTGATAGTCAGGAAACAGGACGATTAGCGCGAGCCTGTTCATCCAGCATCTCCCCAACTACGCCACAGCACGCGCACCGGCATGTCGGTTGCCTGCAACAACGCGTGGCTCTCAAGCTCGATTGTCTCTGCCGACACTCTGCTTTGCAGAAAGAACCAATTGCTCGTCACACCCACCTGACCCTGAATATTTGCCGGAATTTCCGTTCCCGCGAGTTGCGGCATCGCCCAGAATTTGATCGCGCTGCCATAGCCGCTTGCTGGCCGGATAGCGAGAAGAGCCTTGGCCTGAGCAGGCAAAATTTTGCCATCGAGCAACGCCGAGAGCAGGATCGCTCTGTCCGGCGCCAAAGTGTTGGCGTTGAGCTTGACCGGTTCGGCCACCGGCAAGGCGCAAATCCAGGGACGCAAGCGCGCATAATAGGCCGGTGTCATTCCGCGCACCGCCTTCAACTCGCCCCGGTCAATGAACAGCCGGTTGGCTGCGAGATGGGGTTCGTTCTGGCCACCATAGTAGCTGTCTTCCGCTCCAGAGGGCAGTGCGTTGGTGTCGCTATCAAGCCAGTCGGCCGTTGACTCTGAGATGATGATCGCATCGTTCGAGGCTATGCCAAGCAACTCCATCAGCTTGGTAAACTGCTGCATCCCGATCGGGCTGGCCGAAAATTCACTGTCCTTACCTGCGACAAGGCTGTTGAGATTAAAGCAATTCTGCCCGTCGCTCAATTGCACCGTTGCCTGGCCTCTATCGACAGGCACCGGTATCGGACGATCGAGCCAGTTGCCGTCATTGGTCAATTGCGCCGCATCACGCTGCAGCAAATCCTCAATACGCGCAGTTGCAATGCCTTCGGCGGCGAGGCTGTAGGCGCGCGCTTGCGCCATCGCAGCACCGTTTACCGCCAGCCGTGTCGAGAGGCGCAGTCGGTCGAGCGCGGTCGCAGAGATTACCGCCATTACGGCAACGAGCAAAAGGACCGTCAACAAGGCGGCCCCGCGCTCGTTTGGGGGAGTGTTAAATGGCTTCGCCATTTTCGGCATCCTCACCTTGAATCTTGGCAGGGCCACTGTTTGCGCCAACCAGATATAGCATACGATAGTCCCTGCCATCTTTGGTCGTCAGCACAAGTTCCAGCGCGCGCGGTAATATCGCGGCCTCAACCGCTGTCCAGTCGTCACGCCAACCGCCATTTGCCTCGCGCAGGCGTATCGTAGCTTGCCGCAGTCCATCGATTAGCACTGCGTCGTTGCCACCGCGTGCCCCGTCGGCATGGGTCGAAGCACTGCGCACCAGCTTGCCGCCGTCAAACCGATAGGCGATGCGCGCAAGCGTGGGCTGAGCGGAAACAGCATCCGGTGCAGCGCCGATCCGGCTGAAAGTAAAGAGCTGGCCGTCTCCGCTCTCAAAGGCAGGACGCGAAGAGCCACCCTCGATCCGTGCTGGTCTTGGCACAGCCTGCGCCAGGTCGGCTTCAATCAGGTTCGACAGGCGGCTGAGCGTCGCCCGCTCACCCAGCTTGTCGCGCAACTGTATCTGGCTGTCCGCCGTGGTGCGCAGCATTGTCACACCCGCTGCCGAAATCAGCCCGAAGACGAACAGAGCTACGAGCATTTCAACGAGCGTAAAGCCGTTGCGGATAGGTGAACCGGAGTGAGCCATCGAAATCAGGGCCGCTGCTTTGCGATGGTCAGCGCGGCTCGCCCGCCCGCCTGTCCATTGACCAATATGTCGATGCGCACAAACCGGTCATCACCGGTCTGTTTGGCGATCTGCTTCCATGCGAAAACCTGCCCGCCATTGGCTTCGCTTCCCTGACTCTCGCCCAGCGCGGGCATGGCGGGATCGGAGATGATTTCTACCGCACGATTGCGCGCCACTTGCCACGCCAGTTCGTGCGCGACCACGTCGCCGCCTGTGCGCATCGAAAATGCGGAGAGCTTGATCAACGCCAACGCCGCGAGGCTGAAGACAGCCAGCGCGACGACAACCTCGATCAGAGTGAAGCCATTCTGTGCAGGGCGATCAGCGCGCAACGGCAACCTCCCCCGATGCGCTGACGGACACAAGGCTGCTGCCTTCGCCATTGGTCAGTTCGATTTTTGCAGGCGAAGAAGGCAGACCGGTGGCGTCAAACAAGATGCGGTTCTGCGATGCACCCAATATACGCGTGCCGTTTTCAAAATTGCGCGGCTTGAATGCGGGATCCGGATGGGCACGCCATTGCCCGTCGAAACGCTGTTCGAACCCATAGCCCGAAGCACGCGTCCAAAACACAACCGGGCGCGCCTGCAAGACCGCTTCGTCGCGTGCCGCCGCGATGCGTGCAGCCAATCGCTCAGCATCATTCCGCGCGGCGCTGTCGCCGCCCGGGAGCATCAGCACCACGGCCGCTGAAGCGAGACCCAGCAAAAAGATCACTACCAGCATTTCGACCAGCGTGAAGCCGTTGGGTGCAGGTTTATGCTTAGTCGGAATAGATATCGGCATTTTCATTATCGCCACCGGGCGCGCCGTCGGCGCCTAGCGAATAGACATCGAACGCGCCATTGCGGCCCGGATTTGCATATTGATAGGGGCGCCCCCAGGGGTCGCTGGGCAGCTTCTTGATATAGCCGGGTCGTGCCGAGGATCCAGCCGCAGCTGGTGGTGTGACCAGTGCCTGAAGCCCTTCGCTCGCCGATGGATAGGTCATATTGTCGAGCCGGTAGCTCTCCATCGCCTGTGAAAGCGTCGAGACATCGGCCTTGGCCTTGGCGACCATCGCCTTGTCCTGATTGGGCAACACATTGATGACAACCACCGTGGTCACAAGGCCGAGAATGAAAAGCGTGACCAGCATTTCGGTCAATGTGAATCCATTGGCCCTGGGCTTTATCGCAGCTTTGCGATTGTGCGCGTTACGAAACTGCAGGTCGGGCAACATCATGTCGGTAAACAGGTTCCAGAGGAGTTTGCGTGAAATCATGGTCATAGCCCCGCTAGATTTTGCAGTTGAAGGATAGGCAGAAGGATCGACAGGATGATGACAGCGACAATGCCGCCCATCGCCACAATGATCAGCGGCTCGAGCAGCGACAGCGCAGTCGTGGTGAAATTGTCGAACTCGCGTTCGAGATAATCGGCGGCGCGTTCTAGCATCAATTCCAGCTGGCCCGAGCTTTCGCCGCTCGCGGTCAGGTAAACGAGCAGCGGCGGAAAAACGCCGGCGGTACGCATCGCACCCGAAAGACTGCCGCCAGTGCGCACCTGTTCGATCATCAGGTCGTTCGCGACACGCAGCGCGCGGTTGCCGACGGTGTCGCGCGTCAGGCGCAGGCCATCGAGCAACGGCAAGCGGCTTGACACCATGGTCGACAATGTACGCGCCAGCCGGGCTGCATTGAGATCGCGGATCAGGCGGCCAATGACGGGAATGCGCAGCAGGAAGCTGTCAAAACGCAGCCGGATATGTTCGCGACGCAATGCAGCCGTGGCCGCGACTGCGACGAGGCCAAGCAATAGCAACAGGGCCCACCAGTAACTCGCGAGGAATGACGAGAGGCCGATGACGATGCGCGTGATCGTCGGCAGTTGCTGGTTCACATCGTCAAACTGTTCAACCACGCGCGGGACGACAGAAATCATCAGCCCGGATACAACGAGCAGCGCCACGAGCGTCAATATGATCGGATAGGCAAGCGCCGAAAGCAGCTTGCTGTTGATCGCCGCGCGTCGCTCGAGCAGGTTTGCCAACCGCAGCAGGATTTCCGGTAACGCGCCGGAGCTTTCCCCTGCAGATACCATCGCACGGTACATTGGGGGGAAACTCGTCTCTTCGCGCCGCATCGCTTCGGATAACCTTTGGCCTTCCACGATACCGGAATGGACATTGCCCAAAATGATACGCGCCGACTGGGACTCGGTTTGCAGGCTTGCGGTGCGCAATGCCTCCTCGAGCGGTGACACCTGCACCAGCGAGGAAAGTTGGCGCGTGAACAGCGTTAATTGCTTCAGGCGCAGTTTCGGCGTGCGTTGCAGAATCTTGGGCAATCCAGCCGACACTGTCGGTTTGGGTGCTGCAGGCTCTACAGCGACGACATGTAGTCGCTGCTGCACCAGGCGATCACGCACAATCTGATCATTGGCGGCAGCAATGCGTCCGCGTTTCTCGCGGCCTTCCACATCGATCGCACGCCAGGCAAAATCAGGCATCAGCGGTCGCCTCCGAACGCATGATACGCACGGCTTCTTCCGCGGTCGTCTCTCCGTCACGGACAAGACGGCGGGCGGCGGCGGCCAGGTTCGGGCTGTTGGCAAAGACATGACGCGCGATGATCGCTTCATCGCCGCCATTGCCGATATAGCGACGGACGGTGTCGTCGACCTTGATTGCTTCGAATACGCCGATACGTCCCTGATAGCCACTGCCACCGCATTTTTCGCAGCCGACCGGACGGTAAATCACACTGCCAGCATCGAGCCCGAGCAGCGCCGCAGCACCTGCTTCCGCCTGTACCGGTTCTCGGCAATCAGGGCACAACCGCCGCACCAGCCGCTGCGCAATCACCGCGCGCAGCGTCGAGGCAAGCAGAAACGGTTCGATCTTGAAATCGCGCATGCGCGTTATCGCGCCGATCGCGTCATTGGTGTGCACCGTAGAGAGAACGAGGTGGCCTGTGAGCGCCGCTTGCACCGCGATCTCCGCCGTCTCGCGGTCGCGGATTTCGCCGACCATCACCACATCGGGGTCCTGACGGAGAATGGCGCGCAATCCGGCCGCGAAGGTCATCCCGACCTTGGCGTTGACCTGTGTTTGACCAATACCGTCAAAGGCATATTCGACCGGGTCTTCGACGGTCAGGATGTTACGCTTGCCGTCATTCAACTGCTTTAGACAGGCATAGAGGCTGGTCGTCTTACCCGATCCGGTAGGGCCCGTAACGAGGATGATGCCATTGGGTTCGGCCAGTGCAGCCGAAATAACCGCACGCGCATTGTCTGACATCCCGAGCAGGTCGAGCGAGATGAAGGCGCTGTCCTTATCAAGGATACGCAGCACCACGCGTTCGCCGACGCGGCTGGGCAAGGTCGATACACGGACGTCGACCTGCTTGCCGCCGAGCGTCAGGCTGATGCGGCCGTCCTGCGGCACGCGCCGTTCGGCTATATCAAGTCGCGCCATCACCTTGATACGACTGACGACAACCGGCGCAACATGCGGCGGCATGCGCAGCCTTTCCTGCAGCACTCCGTCCTGCCGCATGCGCACCACAAGCCCAGACTCATACGGTTCGATATGGATATCGGACACGCCCTGCCGGATCGCTTCGGCAATGATTCCGTTGATCAGGCGGATGACCGGCGCGTCGTCGGCACTGTCGAGCAGATCGTCTGCACTGGGTAGGCCTGACACCAGCAGATCATCATCGGCATTGCCCGCCTCGATCGACCCAGCCATTGCCGCAGCGGTTCCATCCATCGCATAATGGTCCGAGAGATGGCGGTCGAAATCGGCGGGCTCGGCTATCTCGACATCGAAAGGCATGGCGAGATAACGGCGGACCTCGAGCAGGTCGGCGGGGTCAGCACCTGCCCGCATCGCCACCTGCAGCCGCCCGTCTTCGCGTTTTAGCAAAACGACGCCGCGCGATTTGGCAAAGGCGTAGGGCAGGTCGAGTGGTATCGGCCCGCTATCTGGCTGGGTATCTTCACCGGATCCGCGCCCGATCTTCATGGCTTAACCTCGGCTTCAGGAAGCAGCTGAATCTGACCTTCTTCCGGGCGGGTCCGATCCGCCGAGGCACCGACGAGCGTGTCGCCGGGTTCCAGCGTCGGCGCGACCGGCAGCGGCGCCCCCATATAGTCACGGAAAAGCTGGTCGATAGAAGGTTCCATATCCGGATTACGATCAAGCTGCAGCCCGCGCACATAGTCATATCGGCGGGCAGTATGGGCATCGCCATCCGCCCGGCTGCGAATGATGGTGGGCCGGATGAACACCGTCAGATTGGTCTTGCGCCGTGTCCGGCTCTTCGATTTGAACAACTCACCGAGGATCGGTATGTCGGACAGCAAAGGGATTCTCTCAATGGTACGGCGCTCATCATCGTTGAGCAGCCCGCCAATTGCGAGGATCTGGCCATCGCCGACAGTCAATGTCGTTTCGAACTCGCGCTTGTTGAAAATCAGGTCTGATGATCGGTTGGAAACCGGACCAGCAACGCTCGACACTTCCTGTTTGACGAAAAGTTTGACCTCTCCAAATTGGTTGACCTGCGGCAAGACCTCTAGCTTGATGCCCACTTCCTTGCGCTGCACCGTACGGAAGGCGTTATCGAAATTGTCCGACAGCGCTTCACCTGTGGTGATCGGCACATCCTGCCCGACCAGGAATTTTGCCCTTTGGTTGTTGAGCGTCACGATATGCGGCGTCGCGAGAATATTGGATTCGGTGTCGTTCTGGACTGCGTTGATGATCGTACCGAAAATGGCGTCAGCGCCGATATCAAGCGCAAAACCGCCAAAACCACCGGTTGCATTCAGGATTGACTGCGCAGCCGCCTGTTGCAGACTATCGCCCAACGGGCTGCGCTGGGTCGTCGTCGTGACATTGCCGTTCACCGTTGTCGTTTGTGTCGCGAGTTTTTCTGCTGCAATCGCACCGCCAATGGTCAAAATGCTCGGCACGGCATTCGAATAGTTGGTGGCCGCAAAAGGCGCATCCTTGCCGCCAATCAGGAACTGCACGCCCAACCGCTTTGCTGCATCATTGCCGATTTCGACGACAATTGCCTCGACTAAGACTTGCTGCGGGCGCGAATCGAGTTGGCGGATCAGTTCACCCAGCATTTTTTGCGTATCGGCGCTCGCTGCAATGATGATCGCGTTGGTACCTTCATAACGGCTGACGACAATCTTGCCACGCCCACCTAGCGCACTGGCCGACCCCGTTACCGAAACCGGAGCCGATGCTGCAGATGGAGCGGCGCCCTCACCCAATTGGGCCGGAGTACCTTGCGCCACTGCTGCTGTAGGCATCGGCGAGGCGGAGTTTTCGCCGATCAGCGACTGGATGGTCGGCAGCAGTGTCTCAGCATTGGCATATTCGAGCTGATAGACGCGGATTTCAGCTCCGGATTCCGCCCGCTTGTCGAGCTCTTTTGCCATAGAGGCAAATCTAGAAACCGAAGTAGGATCGCCGCGTAAAGCAATGGCATTGCTCGAATCTATCGGCACAACAGTAACAGGCGGGCGGGCTCCTTCTCCCGCGACGCCCTGCCCCGCCAGCCCTTGCAACGCACTTGCGATCTCACGTGCTCCGGCATTGTCGAGCGCGACAATCTGCGTAGCCGCGCTGTCGCGATCGATCTGGCGGACGAGGTCGCGGATGCGGCGGATATTATCGGCATAGTCCGCCACGACCAGGCTGTTGGCGTTGCGGTTGGCGGTAATCGATCCCTCGCGACTGATCAGCGGGCGGAGCGTTTCAACCGCTGCTGGTGCATCGATCGAGCGCAACCGGAACACTTCGGTGACAAACTGACTGGCAGGCGCGGACGCTGAACCAACCCGGGTCGGTTGCGTTGCGGCACCATCGGCCTGCTGGACACGATAGCCACCGCCGCGCACTGGAATCGCCACTAGCCCATTAGCGCGCAGTGTCGACAGAAAGACCTCAAAATATTCAGACCGGCTGAGTGATCGGTCGGTAACCACCGAAACCTTCCCTTGCACCCGGCTATCGACAATGAATGTCTGGCCGGTGACGCGCGCGGCGTCCTGCACAAAAGCGCGGATATCGGCATCGCGAACATTCAGGATATGCTGCGCCTGCAACGGGGTTGCAGCCAGAAGTGTCGCGAGCGACAAAGCGAGGAATTTGTTCTTCATCATTGTTCCAGAATGAGGGCAACCGGCAGCTTCTGCGCGCCGCGTTCGATTTCGAGAGTGAGGCGCGCACCGGGGCGCAGTTGCGCCGCAAGCTCGGCTGCGGCCGATACCGGTCTGCCGTTGACCGAGGTGATGACGTCACCCTTTTGTAGCCCGGCTGCAGATATCATCGTCCCGTCATCCTTGGCCGAAACGACCAGACCGGTCACTTTGCCGCCTTCGTTGCGCGGATTAAGGCCAACAGACTGCTGGAGCGTCTGTGCGTTAAGCTTGACCGCTGGTTCGCTGGTCGGCTCGGGTGTCGGCTCTATGCTGTTCGGTGTCACATTTTCCGCCGGCACCGACTGATCAATATACATTTTTTCCAACACGCCATTGTTGCTGATGACGACATGATCAAACGCAACCGAATGCAGCGTCGCGCCGGGCATGATCGTTTCGCCAACCGACCAACTATTCTGTACTCCATCTGCCCCTGCGATAATCGCAGAGCCCCCGCCTGATGCTTCATTGGTGCGAATGCCGAACAATGTCAGCGGTAACGAAGTGACGACCTCAGTGTCGGCGGAAACCTGTTCCGTGCGGAAAAAGGGATCGAAACCGCCAAATAACGCGCCGCGTTCCGAAGCCGGGACGACATTCACCGCGCTGGGTCGCCAATCGCCGATCGGGGCGATAGGAGTGACCAACACCCAGAACAACCGGGCCGCCTGGATCGCCGCGAATACAAGCGCCAGACCCACAACAGCATCAGCAGGCGTAACGCGACGTAACGCCAAAACCAAGCCGTCAGCAGCCTTTTGCAGCAAAGCCCGTGTCATCGATTCTCCTGTACTGAGTCGCCGTTAGGCTGACCAGAAGACAGTTCGATGACTCTAGGGTTTCATTTTCATGACAGTGCATGAAGTTCGGGGCAGCCGAAGTCGCCGACTGCCCCAAAAGTAATATCAGAACTTGACGGTCATGCTGGCCGAATAGCTGGTGCCAACATCATAGCTGTTGATGTTGAGAACCGAATCCCCCAGCCGTTGCTGTTCACGATAGTCGGTGCCGGTCAGGTTTCGACCTTCCAGCTTGAACTCCAGTTCCTTGCCGGCGATCTTCAGCCCCTGCCGCAGAATGAGGTCGAGCCGCAGACCAGGACGCTCGATATAGTCGGGCGAAAGGTTCGGGCCGCGGTTGGTTGCGCGCGGGCTGGTATAGGTCAGCAGCAGCGTTTGTTGCGAGAGGTTCTCTGTATCCTCAAGGCTGAGCTGCAGGTTTACCAGATGCTTTGACTGACCCGTTAGGCGCAATTTCCGGTTTGTGTCGAACACTGTTGAAGCAGGAACTGAATTGGGCGCGCTCGAAAAGCTGACCGTCGTGTCATTGGCACCGATTTTGATCTCAGAGTCCGAGTAGGTGTAGTTCGCCACCACCGCGAGACGGCGGTTGAGCCAGAAATCACCACCCAAAGTCTCGAGCGGGAAATATTTCTGGGTTTCGATTTCCACGCCGTACAACGTCGCTTTCGGCGCATTGGCAAAACTGGTGAAGAAGCTCGAGCCGACCTGCACCGCCACGCTTTCAATCGGGTTGGTGATGTCCTTATAGAAGCCTGCGATCGAGAAACGCTGGTCGCGATCGAAATACCATTCGTATCGCGCCTCGACATTGGTCAGCTCTGAGTCCTGCAGATACTGGTTGCCAAAGAAAGTGCGGCCGGAATCGGTATCGCGATAAGGCTGCGGCGCAAGTTCGCGGAACTGCGGGCGCGCGATGGTGCGCGAACCAGCAAGGCGAAGCTGCATGTCTTCAGCAAAGTTCCAGGTAATCGTCCCCGCAGGCAGGAAGTAATCATTGTTGAGATCTGTGCGCGGCGCTGGCGTCAAGCCGAACAGCGCCGTCGGCTGGACAAACTGCTTACCGTCTTCATAGCGTACACCCGCGTTCAGCGTCACGCCATCGACTGGTTCGATTTCGAGCATGGCATATCCGGCATGCACCTTAAGGCCAGCAGTAAAGGCCGCTGAACCAAGGCCACCTGTGGTTTCAGTCAGCAACACATTGTAGCTGTAGACGTTATAGTCGCTCAGAAGATAATCGATGCGCTGTTGTGTAACAGCCGGATTGAGTGCCGACGAAGGCTGGAACTGGAAATCGCGGCGGATGGAATCGCGGCTATTGTCATAATAAGCATAGCCCGCCGAAAGGGTCAGCGGATATTCGGTGGGCAGCTTATAGGCCACATCCGCTCCACCCGCCCAAACGGTATCTTCCAGCTCACTGAATGCGACAAAGGCGTCCTGTCCAGGCGAACGCAGATCGTTCACATAATCCTGAAAGGCCTCGCTATAGACATAGCTGTACGAGCGTTCATAGGGCGCATCGCGCTGCGACTTGGCATAGGTGCCGCGGAGATCGAGCGAGAGATCGCCAAACTGGAATTCGCCGATGATCTGGCTGTCAAAAAGCTGGCGTTCGAACCAGCTAGTGATGCCGGTCTGGATCGTTGCGTCGGGGCGGGTCGGGCTGGGCCCTACCGTGTCAAAATTGTTGCCGAGGGCTACCCGCGCTTCTTTCAAGGTGTCGCGAATGAACAGATTGTTGAAGCGGATTTTGTGCTCGCCAAATTGCAGGCCCAGACCGATCATGCCATTGAGGATGATGCGGTTTTCGGTCGACAGATAGTCGAAATCGCGAGCGGGTTCGAGGAACGAGCTGCCATTGGCGGTCGATACGTTACCAAACTGCTGCATCCCGCTGCGCGTGCGCCAGTTGTTGTTGTAACCGGCAATGGCAATGACACCCAGATCGACAACACCTATCGGAAAGGTCTTGCCCATGGCAATATCACCGCTGATGTTCGGCTGGATATCCAGATTGCGCTGGATCACATTGGTGCGAGAATTGCTGAGGCTGGCGGTGATTTCCTGCACATCGGCGACGCTAAACTGCGATCCTGCAAGGATGCGGTTGCCCGTAGCCAGCGCATTGGCGAAAGCACCTTTGGGCGAGCGTTCGCCGCTGTCATAACCGGTCCAGTCACCTCGGCTGCCGAAATAGGTGTAGCCGGTTTCGAAAGTAGTCTCGGTATCGCCTCCGATGCCGAAACCGACATCGAAAAAGCCTTCCGATGGTGCATTTTTGGTGGTCAGGTTGATCACGCCGCCGCCAAATTCACCCGGGTAATCGGCTGAATAGCTTTTCTGCACAACGGTTGAGGCCAGAATGCTGGTCGGGAAGAGATCGAGCGGGATAACGCGACGCAGCGGCTCAGGCGACGGCAGGGGCGAACCATTGAGCAGCGCGAGCGAATAGCGCTCACCCAGTCCGCGCACATAGACGAATTTGCCGCCGACGACCGAAAGGCCAGTGACGCGTTGCAGGGCACCTGCGACTTCACCTTCACCCGTGCGGGCGATATCTGCCGCCGACAATACCGATACGACTTCAGGCGTCGCGCGGATCACATTCGGGATATAGCGCCCCTGAACAACGATCTCTTGTCCTTCGCCGCTATTGGCACCCGGACCTGAAATTTCGACCTCTTCCTCTGCAGGCTGGGTCTCCTCAACTGCCGGAGCAGCCTCTTCCGCCGCCTCTGGCTGGGTGACATCCTGCGCAAGTGCCGCCGGAGCGACAAGAGCGGAAGTGAGCAGCAATGTGGTGCCGAATATGCGTTTCATGATCTTTGGGTGCCCTGATTATTTGGAAAAAGGGGCGGCGACATTCCGGCGCCGCCCCTTTGGGATTTGCGATTGTGTTGCTTAGCCTGCAGCCGGGATTTCAAGGCACGAGGCCTGACCCGGAAGGCCGCACACCCAACCCGACCACCAGTTGGTGGTGCTATCGCGGACCGCGCCGATATAGGCCCGGTTGATCAGGTAGCTGGCAAGACCGGCTGCTGCGAAGGGCGAGACCGCATTTTCATTGGCACCGTTGATGAAGGTGCCCGAAAGCGTCGAGGTGCCATTGGCGGTGTTGTTGGTGCCGGCTGCGAAGATCGCCTGCACCTGCGCGCCGGTCACGTCTGTGTCATCCGGGAACGCGGTTGCGCACGACATGAAGATCGAATTGAACACTGGCGGGCCGTCTTCATCCTGAGCGGCATTGGCAGCCTGCACGGTCGAAGCGCCATCGATGTCGATGCAGCGCGGGCTGCCCGTCATGATGCCGTTGACGAACGAATAGTCGCCGCCACCACGGAGCAACAGGGTCGTATTGCGTCCTGTCTGGCCGATGAAGGTGAAGTTGGCAAAGCGGACGTCAGTACGCGGCAGGCGGGTATCGTTACCGGCTGAGTCAGCCTCGACGATATGGTCACCGCCGTCGGTGCGCTGCAGCACGATGATATCCTGCAGGGCGGCCTTGAAGCCCGAGTCTACGTCAAGTGAGTCATCGTCATTGCCGGTCAGCACGAGGTTGCGACCGTTTACGCGTCCACCGAACCATTCGATGCCGTCGTCAGAGCTGTTGTGCACCTGGACATTTTCGAAGATCGTGCCAGCGCCCACGCCGGCCATGGTGATGCCGTTGAGTTCGTTGTTGGTATCCACACGGAAGCCCGGATAGCGAACCTGCAGATAACGGATGGTGCCGCTATTGTCGTTGGGCGACGCACCGCCATAGATCGAACCGCTGGTGCCTTCGACCGGAGCGACGCAGCCCACTGTGCCGCCAGTGGCAGCAGCATCAGCGCAGTCGGCAATCGGCGCGCGGCCAAGGATAACGAGACCACCCCATTCGCCGATGCTCGAAGCGGTTGAGGTGCCCAACACGTTGTTGCGGCTGGTCATCACGACCGGGCGGGTCGCCGAACCGTCAACATTCAATTGCGAGCCACGATTGACGACCATGAAGTCAGCGCCCGATGCGCCGAAGATGGTGACGCCTGCGTCAATAGTCAGAACGCCCGACTGTGCGCCTGCTGTCGGCGCATTGGGATCAGCACCCAAATCCTGGCCAACCTGCACCTTGCCATTGAGCGAGTAGATCGTGCCCGCAAGGTTCTGCAAGCGAAGCGCGCCGGTGATGGTTCCCGAAATCTGGCAGTTGCGGCGATTGGCAATTGTGCCCGCGTCAACAGTGCCCGAGGGACAGCTGGCCGCAGGGCCGGTAGGCGGCGGCGGGGGTGGCGGCGGCGGCGGGGGTGCAACAACCGGTGGCGGCACAACTACGATGCTGCCATCGCCGGGCGACGCAATGTCATCGGCACCACAAGCTGACAGCAAACCTGCAGCTGCCGTTGCATAAACTATCCCACGCAATTTCGGGTCTATCATTCTGATTCTCCGCAATAAACTTTACCCGGAACGGGTATCGAGACTTGCGGGCGCGAATCAAAAGAGGCCCCCACCGGTCTTCGGTGATGGCCCCTAGATGATGGATGTGACTCTATTGTTCGAAGTTGAAGACGGTTTCGTGAATCTTATGTTTCAAAACTGTTACATCAACGGCTGCGAGATTTTCGAACGCTAGTTTGACAACCTTTTTAGACTATTTTTTGAGCGACTGTAGCGAGAGCATAGCAGCCTTGCGCGAATTCATGATCTTGCCATTCGACAGCACAATATCAAAATGTTCTCTGCAATTGGCTGCCGCCTCAAAGGCCAGTTGTGCCTGCGACACATTCCCAAGGCGCGCATGGGCGCGTCCAAGGTTGATGAGCCTCGCAGGATCATTGTGCGGCACGCTCTTCGCCGACTGTATCTGACGCAATGCGGTTTGATTGTCATTCGCCATCAGCGCCTCGAAACCCAATGCGCCGCGTTCGTAACCAATTTCGACTGAGCTCGACTGCGCAAGCACCGCAGGCGTCACGACCATCGATGCAGCTATCGCAACCATCATACCAAGCGATTTCATCGTGATTCTCCTCTCAAATCCTCTGTTTGTTACAGTATCATTACATGCTGTCACAATGAAGGAATTTTTTGGAGAAGTTCATTTATTGCATTGCTATTTTGTAGTTATTTTTTCCGAAAATCTCTAAATAACCTTTATGTGTTATAAATTTAACAATTATGTGACGTTAATATGACGCTTTATTTGGTGCTGCACGGCCTTTTCGACAAAAGCATATGTGTTTTTGAATTTGTACCTATGCTTGGAGTCGGCGTAGCAACCGCATCGGGGCCCACGTCGTCAAGAACAAGTTCGGTTTCTGTCAGGCCGAAGCCCGTCAGCTCAACCTCGAAGTCGAGTTCGATGAGACCCCACAACTCGACAACCAATATCTCGCGGTCCCAGCCTGCCTTCAAGGCCAGTTTGTTGTCTGCGAACACTTAGGCCCGCTTCTCGTTCTCGCTAAGATTGGAATTTGCCAGTGTCGGAACGGACACAAGACCCGGCTGCTTCGCAGCGTCGACTCTGCCATGGTCTGCGATGATCGTTCCATCATTGCCAATGGGAACCGAGTTCACGAACCCGGCGCGACCCACTCCTTTATCTGCATCCAACCATGCGCTGTTCTGGGAAATTGTTTTCCCTGTTATAACGAGAAGAATTCCTTGTTAATTCCCGCAGAATATGGATTTTCCGCAGAGCCGCTTATGCTCAGGACTGCGTGCCGTGCCACTAAATCATTGAATACTCAGGATAGTAAAGACTTCGCAGATGTTGCGCCGCAAACGGCCGAGCTCCGCGTGCGGTTGCAACGGTGGTTATTTAGAGCATTTAACAACGATGCAGCATGATCCGAGCCGGCCAGAATAGGTTCACCGAAACCAATCCCCCAGCCTGCATATGATTACACATTTTGATTTTCGTAAATTTTCGTTTGACGCCACTCGCCCATCTATTTATCAACAGTATATAGATTTAGAGTCTCAAGAGGATTTAGGGGAGGACGTTATGGCTAAATTGCATTGGACAACTGTATCCGGAATCGGTCTGGCGGCAGCACTTGCGGCGGCAGTGCCTGGCGTCGCCTCGGCACAATCCGCACCGGCTGAAGAAGAGGCCGATGATGCATCATCGGGCGACATCATTGTTACGGCACGCCGGAAGGAAGAACGCCTGCAGGACGTTCCGGTTGCGGTCACCGCACTGACCGGCGAAAATCTCGAAAACTACAAGGTCACAACGGTCGGCGACATCGCGTCCTTCGTTCCCAGCATGGTGGTTGGCCGTCAGGTCACCGGTGGTTCGGCCAGCATCTTCCTGCGCGGCGTAGGATCGAGCTCGCTCAGCGCCGGTTTCGACCAGTCGGTTTCGTTCAATATCGACGGCCTTGCCATGAGCCGCGGTCGCGAAATTGCTTTTGCGCAATATGATGTTGCCTCTGTCGAAGTTCTGAAGGGCCCGCAGGCACTATACTTCGGGCGCAATACAACCGGTGGCCTGATTTCGATCCGTACCAACAACCCCGGCAATGAGCTCGAGGTAAAGGGAAAGGTTGGCTATGGCTTTGAAGCCCACGAAAAATATGCCGAAGCGGTACTTTCCGGGCCGATTTCAGACAGTTTCGGTGCTCGCCTCGCGCTGCGCTGGAATGATGCGCGTGGATCGCTGCTCAACACGGGCGGGCCGGCGACGGATCCGGCCACAGGCCTGACCCGCGCACCGCAGTCCAAATATCGTGACCCTTCCGAAACGCTGTCAGGTCGCCTGACGCTGCAATATGAACCGACTGACCAGATCAGCATCTCGTTAAAGGGCGGCTACACCCATTATGAAGATGATGGTGCCGGCAACCTTTACGAACGCAAATGCGGTGCGGGACGGACCACACCCTTCCCCACATCCGGCTTTGCCAACCCGTTCGCAGACTGCAAAGCCGATGGCCGATCAGATCACAGCGCAAGCAATCCGGCATTTGTAGAAAACTTCCGATACGCCCGCGATGGCAAAACATTCACCGATCTCGACAGCTATTTTGCGGTGCTCGCAATGGACTTCGAAACGGGTGTGTTTGATATATCGTCGATCACCGGCTGGGCCCGTTTCAAACAGATCGACTATAACGATTTTGTCGGCTCGGTACGTAACGTTTCGGTTTCGCAACTTGCTGAGTTCGAACAGTTCAGCCAGGAATTGCGCATTGCATCCGATTTTGACGGACCTATCAATGTGACGACCGGCATGTATCTGTCGAGTTCCGAATTTGTCTTCAACACCGACTCTCACAACATCAACTTCGGTTTTGATCCTGTTCGGCGCACCTGGGTGTCCTTCTCCCGCGATAATGGGTTCGATGCCAAGAGCTTCTCCATTTTCGGTCAGATGTCTTGGAAGATACTACCTCAACTCGAATTGTCAGGTGGCGGACGCCTGTCCTACGACAAGCGTGATTCCTTTCAGCAATCGCGTCCGACGGCTGCCACTGCAGCCAATGGAGCCTTCCCGCAAAACCGTCGCTTCGAGGACAATTTCGACGACAGCGATTTCTCGCCCGAAGTCACCTTGTCGTGGAAACCTTCGGATGAAGCCACCATATATGCGGCCTATAAGCGCGGTTACAAATCGGGCGGGTTCAACCTGAGCCAAACGATCACGGCTGGTGCAACACTGCGCGCCGGCCAGTTCAAGAGCGAAACAGCTGAAGGTTTCGAACTCGGCGCCCACGCTGCTATCCTTGACCGGCAGCTCCGCCTGAATGCCGCGATATATGACTTCGATTATGATGATCTGCAGGTTCAGTTCTATGAGCCGGTAACCGCCGGGCAGGTCGTATCGAATGCGGGCACGCTCAACACCAAAGGTTTCGAGGTCGATTTCAATTTCGAACCGCGCAATCTGGATGGGCTGAGCTTCCGTGGCGCCTATGCCTATAACAAGGCCAAGTATCAGAATTTCATCGGCCAGTGCTTTGGTGGCCAGACGCCTGCACAAGGATGTAATCTGCTTCCTAATGCCGCAGGAACGGTATTCAACGGCCAGCTGTACAGCGGACGCATCGCTCCCAAGGCGCCGAAGCATAGCTGGAAATTGGGCGGCAGCTATGAGGCCGACTTCGGCGGTCTGAAGGGTAGCATTTCGCTCGATGTGGCTCACACGTCGAAGTACAACTACACCGATGCGCTGATCCCCGAAGCGGTCCAGAAGGGCTTTACCCGCCTCGATGGCTCGATCACCTTGGGTAGCTCGGAAGATGTGTGGAAATTGTCGCTGATTGGCCGGAACCTGACCAACGAGTTCATCGTCACCTCAGCCAATGAATTCCCCTTCACCGGTGGCACGGGTGCTGGCACCGCCGCAGGCGTCAAATCGGATATCAATACTGTGGTCGAACGCCCGCGTGAGATCGCCCTCGAGCTCTCCTTCGCCTTTTGACGAAGGTCCTTTCGGGCGGGCCGTCAGGCTCGCCCGATTTTTACCGCAACGCCCGTTAGGTGCGCCATATTGCTCAATGGCTCATGGCTGCCAGCGCCGGTCGGCATCAATGCGTTTACATTGGCCCCAGGTGCTGCCTGTGCTCGCGAAAGCCCGAACGAGCGTGCATGGCCATAGCCATGCGACATCGCCACCACACCGGGCTGCAAGCTCTCGTCTTCAACAAAGTGCGTTTCGATCAGGCCATAGTCGTTCGAAACCGCAAGTTTGTCGTCCGCTGCTAGCCCCATCGCCGCGATATCGGCTGGATGGATATGGAGCGGGTTCAGTGCATGCTTGTCACGTTTAAGGGCAGGCATGTTCGCAAGGTTGCTGTTGTGCATATAATTGGTGCGCAGCGATATCAGTTTGAATATGCCTGCGGGCTCGTTTGAAAGTTCATCAAACAAGCGATGGCAGCGTTCAATTGCTGGGCCGAATGGCTCTGGACAACAATTGACGCGATGGTCGGGGTTGAACACAACCTCATCATAAAACACTTCCCGCTCGGCCTGCGGTAACAGTATCGATTGCGAAGGTTCGGCACGGATTTCTTCGATCGACAATCCGATCTTCGAAAGGATCTTCCGCGCCCTGCCCAGCATATCTGCATCGGGCCTGTCGAGCGCACTGGGCAGTTCCAGTTCCTGCTGCAGGCGGGAGATGATCCACCAGTCGTCGCGCCTATCGTGCTGGGGTGAGACCACCGCGTCCACCGACTGGATGAAAGGCTGGGGCTGCATGGCATTGGCGGAAAGGTTGCACTCTGCCCTTTCCAGCCAGTCAGCGGCAGGTAGGATGTAATCGGCATATTCGCCGGTCGCGTTGCGGAACAGATCGACATGAACCATCAGATCAAGCTTGGGAAATCCCTTTCGCATCGCCGCTTCGCCCGGCATCGATAGCAATGGGTTGCCAGACAATACAATCAGGCCTCTGATCGGGTCTGAACCCTGCCCTGCCAGCTCGCCCAGTGCATGGCCCGGCAAGCTTCCCGCCACGACATTCACCGGACCGGAGGGAAGGTCAACTATTGGGGCAGGTGCGGGTGCCACGGCACGCGCATTGGGATAAAAACCCTTTGCGTAATAGTCGCCGCCGGTCCGCCCCAGATTGCCTGTCACGAAGCTGAGCATCAGCAGCAGCCAATAGGCCAGCGTGCCCTGTCGGCCCTGGTTCACGCCCGTTGCCATATAGATCGCGGCGGACGGCGCGGTCGCATATTCGTGCGCAATGGCGAGAATGGTTGTAGCGTCAATACCAGTGACCGTGGCCACCCGTTCCGACGGGAAAGCGGAAACAAAGTCCCAAAGCGCATCAACATTATGTCCGTGGTGCTCGACATGCGCCTTGTCGTACAGCCCATTGCGATGGATTTCGCAAAGCAGAGCAGCCATGAAATAGACATCGGTGTCCGGCCGGATCAGGGTGACTTCGCCCGTCTTCTCGCCTGCAGATTCAATCCTGCGTGCGTTGATGAAACGAACCTTGCCACCGCGCCCGATGATATCCTGCAACACCGACAAGGGACGGTGCAGCGAGGTGTAAGTCCAATGCGAAACTTTGGGATTGCCGCCAAAGCAAAGCAAATACCGGGTGTTTGCAAAATCGGGGATTGGAAAAAGATTCAGCGTACCGAGCACCGCCTCGACCGCAGCCGGTTTGTTGGCGGTATCCTGCGTTCCCGCGCTGAAATTGCGCTTACTGCCGATTTGCGCACCGAGCGATGCTGCAAGGGGAAATGCGTTGCTGTTGAGGCTGACCGGGTTGCCAAAATAAACCGAAAGCGCGTCCGGCCCATATTTATCCCTGATTGCGCGCAGCCTTTGACCGATATCTGCAAAGGCCTCATCCCAGGACACAGGTTCAAACTGGGCGGGCAGTTCACCCTTTGGATTGGTGCGCCGCAGCGGCTGGTTTACCCGATCAGGATCGTTGTGCACCTGCAGGAAGTTCAGGCCCTTATGGCAGGCAAAGCCTTTGGAAACGGGATGGTCCCGGTCCGGCTCCAGCTTGACTGCCGCGCCGGCCTCGTCGACCGTAGCGACTATTGGGCATAGTGGCTCGCATATCCGGCAGAATGTATGTTTGCGGGTCATTGCGCGAAAAGCCGCTCGGCGGTCTCAGGAACTTGCGGGAAACTGGCCCGCAAAGTCGGCTTCGATACCTTCCCCGAAAGCGTCCGTGGCAAAGGCTCATCAATAAAGGCGACATGTTTGGGACGCTTGAACTTGGCCAAACTCGTTTCGCCTTCCTTTTCGATCGCCCGCATCACGTCGGCACGGTCGCCATTGGCGCAGACAACCAACATCGGCACCTCACCCCAATCGGCATCGGGCACTCCGATGACGGCAAGTTCGTTGATCCCCGGTACCGCTGCCAAGGCCCGCTCAATTTCGGCGGGATAGACATTGATTCCGCCAGAGATCAGCATGTCCTTCGATCTGTCAACGATCCGCAGAAAGCCTTCCTCATCCATAGCGCCCAGATCTCCGGTCTTGAGCCAGTCGTCGACGATGGTTTCCGCCGTAATATCAGGCTTGCGCCAATATTCGCGCATCACATGCGGGCCTTTGACCATGATCTCTCCGGTCTCTCCGAACGGCAGCGTATTACCGTCGGCATCACCTATCCGGATTTCAGTGCCGAAAATTGCCCGCCCAGCCCAGCCGATGCGCTTCATCGCGTCTTCGCTGTGCATTGTTGCGACAAGACCGGAGGCTTCGGTAAGGCCATAGGACTGGATCATCGAAATGCCCTTGGCCTTATAAGCCTCAATCAGGTCGATGCTGACGGGCGCACCACCTGCAGCCGCCGAAATCATGCAGGAAATGTCGGCGCGTTCGAAATCGGGCGAGCGTATCAACCTTTCCCAGATGACTGGCACCGTGGTCGCGGCGCTTACCCGGTATTTCTCGATAGTATGGATATAACGGTCGATATCAAAATCGGATTCGAGCACCATGGTTCCGCCTGCATTCACGGCAAACTGGATGAAACAGGAAATCACGGCACCGGTGAAGACAAAGGGTACGGCTACCATGATGGAATCGCGCCAGGTGAGGCCTTCGGCGAGATTCTTGGCCATGCCGGGATACATCGCGCTACCATGCGTGAGCAGCGCGCCTTTTTGCCGCCCGGTAGTGCCAGAGGTGTAGCAGATGAAACCAGCGTCATTGAGCGCGATCTGTTCGACCGGCACCGCGCCGCTATCTATTATCAGGTCATCATAAGGCCGGGCGTCAGTCGAATCCGCGACAAATATCTCGAAAGGCAACGTCCGTTTTGCCAGTTCCAGCTGTGCTAGATGCTTGGCTTCTGTAACCACCGCGCTGCACTCGGCATCTTCAAGCAACGGCAAGAGCTCGATTCCGGTGAGGCGGAAATTGAGCGGAACGAAAATCGCACCCAGTTTGAGACAGGCTACGGTGACGATCGGTGCTTCTGGCCGGTTGGTCATCAGCAGCCCGACACGGTCGCCCTTGTTTACGCCAGCGGCACGCAGGCCCCGGGCAATCGCATCCGAACGCGCATCCAGCTCCGCCCAGCTGATGCGATTATCGTTGTGAATGATCGCCGTGTGATCGGGCCGCCAGCGTGCCCAATACCGAACAAGCTCCGCCAGGTTCATAAAGTCTCCTCACCATTTCGCGCCGCGCTTGTTTTTGTTGCGGCGCTGATCTTGTTCTTATGCCAGCCAGTCGGCAAGCACTGCCTTTTGATCCTTGCCCGCCGTTGGCGCCAAATCCGGCGCAAATTTTTGGCCGGCAATTTTCACTGGCGTAGTCGTCAGGCGCAACACACCCGCACCGGGCAGTTCAACTTCATACACATTGTTGCGCGCCAGAAAGTGTGGATCGCTGGTCAGCGTCTCACGGCTGTTGGCCGCGCCTGCGGGAACATCATGCTTCCCGAACAAATCCATCCAATCGGCAAGGTTGCGCGTTGCGAACAGCTCGACCAGCTTATCATGCACGTCTTCGTCGACATCGTTGACGTCGCGATCGGACTTATAGGCTTCCGCCAGATCGGGTCGCTCGACCGCCACACAAAAGCGTTCCCAGAATTTCGGGCTGAACGCCTGGAAGAAAATCCCCCTGCCGTCCGCACATTCATAGCGCCAAAGCCGGGGCCAGCAGGCTTGCTTGCCTTTGCCACCTAAAAAGCCGGGCCGATCGAAGCATTTGTCGGGATTAAGCGCTGCGTCGACGGCATCTGGCAGCCAATGCGCAGCGCAATCGGCAGCGGCCACTTCGATGCGGCTGCCCTCGCCTGTTGCACGGGCCTTTATGATGGCGGCCAGCGTGCCCAGCGCCGCATACAGCCCCATCGCATGCATGCCCACAGGCGTTACATTACTCTTTGCCCGTTCTTCTTTGGTCAACGCGTAAGGGTTGACCGACGAGAGCGCGCCAAATGCGTCGAAGCTGGGTCCGTGTGAACCCATTTCGGCATAGGGACCATAGCTGCCGAGGCCAGAAATCGAGCAGAAAACGATCGAAGGTTTGACTTTTTTCAGGTCATCGAAACCAAAACCAAGCCTGTCCAATATGCCCGCCCGCATACCCTCTATGACGACATCGGCCTTTGCGACCAGATCCAGAAAGGTCGCCCTGTCGGCCTCTGCTTTCAGGTCCAGCTGGATACTCCGTTTGCCACGGTTCCAGCGAAGGTGAAGCAGGCTTTCGCCATTTGGAGACCCCATTGCCGGATTGCCCGCATAGCGCACGCCGTCCCCGACTGCATCCTCCACCTTGACGACATCGGCGCCCATATCGGCGAGATATCCGCCAAGGCTAGACGGGCCGAGTGCGGCCACTTCAAGAACGCGGACACCCTTCAGCAAATCATAGCCGCTCATGCTGGCAGCGCATCCATTTCGCGCGACATCTGGCGGTGCAGATGCTGGCATGGTGCCTCGCCACGGCCATAGATGAAATCGCCAACGGGCCAGGCGTTTGCGTTGGCTTGAATGGTCTCTTCCATCGGGAAATCTTCCTCGGTGGCGGCCTGCTTCAAAATTTCCCAACTCTTGTTGATCTTGGCCGCACGCTCGTCGTCGAGCACTGCCGGGTCGACCAGAAAGCGAATATGGACATGCGCCCGCGCGGGATCCTCCAAATCAGGCCAGACATTCCAATATTCGAGGTGCGTCGGCGTGGGGATCATACTGGCATTGGGGAACAGGATAAGGTTGCCCGTCACATAGCGATGATCCTCGTCGCTTGCCGTACCTGCTTTCACCTTGTCAGACAGCCGCTTATAGGCCGACCAGGATCGGCCATGCCGCCCGAAATCCTCCCACACCGATGCGCTGGTTTCGATGCGCTTGCCGACGCCTTTCGGGTGCAGGAATTGCGGGTGCAGCACATCGATTGCACCATCCATTACCAGTTTCCAGTTGATCGGAACGTCAAGTTTCTGTTCCATGAAAATAACCGTTCCATCCGCGGCATAGTCGGCGAGCCGCGCATCAGCATCACCAAGATAGTCAGCGATTCTGCTACCCGCCTCATCCGTCAGGTTAACCCAGACGATGCCGTGCCGCTCTTCGCAAGCCAAGCGGATAAGGCTGTTGCAGCTCTTGTCTATGCCACCCAGATGATCGTCGAAAGGAACGCCGCGCAAAGCGCCATCGCCGTCGTAACTCCAGCCATGATAGGCGCATACGAAGAAAGGCTTCTTGCCTTTCTCGGCAAGCTCGACCTTTCCGCCGCGATGGCGACACATGTTACGAAAAGCGCCCACTTCGCCATTTTTCTGGCGTACCAGAAGGACCGGCGCGCCCAGCAGGTCGCGCGTGACAAAGCTTTTCGTATCGCGCAGTTCACTGCTCATCGCGGCGGCGAGCGGCAAGCGGCGAAACACTGCCAGTTCGCGATCCAGATGTTCCTTGCTGGTAAAATTGGCGATGGGAACATGCAGGATAGAATCTGCAAGATCGGTTGTTCCTTCGCGCAGGTGGGTTACCATGCGCTCGAACACGTCGGCAGACATCTTGTTCATAGCACTCCTCATTGCCCGTTTTATCTATGGTTATTTGTTTACAGTGTTGAGAATCTGTTAACTCGACTATTCGGCAAGTCAAGGGTAATGATGCGACATGGACATGAAGACCCAATCGGTGAGCAACACGCGAACGCAAAAAACGGTGGCCCGCATTCTCGGCGCGGCGCGTGATTGCTTTTCACATCTGGGCATCGAAAAGACGACTATCGTCGATATCGCCGAGGCCGCCCAGTTTTCGCGGCCGGTTATCTACAAATATTTCACCGACAAGGACGATATTGTCGACCGCGTATGCCTTGAGGAAATGCAGGCCCTGCAGCTTCAACTGAACGCCCGCGTGCCACGTGACGTTCCGTTTGTGGATCAGCTTGCCGAGGCGATCCTGCAAGCCGTGCTGCTGGCACGAGGCAATATCTATATCCAGCGTTTCATGGATGATCGCCAAGCGTGGGTCCGTTCGCAAAGCGAAGGAGGTGCGGTCCACATCTGGGTGCGTGATCGCTGGCGCTCGTTCCTGCTGCGTGGCCAGCGCGAAGGCATCGTCGCCGACGACCTGGATATCGAACAGTGCGTCACCTGGATTGCGCTGGTTCAATCACTTCTGCTGCTTCGTTACTCGAACGAATACCCGGATGAAACGGACATGCGCCGTTTTGTGCGCCGTTTTGTCGTAACGCCGATGCTTATCCCTGCCGGATAAAATCCGCAGCGCGCTCACCAATCATGATGGCTGTAGCGTTGGTGTTCACGCGCGGCAAAAGCGGAATGACAGAGGCGTCAGCAATGCGCAGGCCGGACAAGCCATTCACCTTCAAATCCGGGCCGACAACGGCTTCGGCATCGCCTCCCATGCGGCACGTCCCGACGGGGTGATAGGAAATATTGGTGTTGCGGCGAACATAATCCTCCCATCCGGCATCGCTTTCCGGTGCCACCGGCGGATTGCGGGGGGCCTTTACAAAGTCCGCAAAGGCCGGTGATGTAAAAATTAACTCAATCAATTTGCATGCGCCAATCAGCGTTTCAACATCGCGGGGATCGCCCAGCAGTTGATGCCTGATTGACGGCAGATCTGATGCTTCCCTGCCCGTCAGCACCACTTCACCGCGGCTATAGGGGTTGCCGACTGATGCGGCGATTGTTGCAACCGGCTCTTTTGGCATTTCGGCTGCGGCTGCACTCAATATCTCGGGGCCAAGATCATAGCCGACCGGATAGAAATGCAGTTGCAGATCAGGGGCCGCCAAATCGCCGCGCGATCGCGCCAGGGCCATGGCTTGCACCGCCGGTGTCGCCATCGGCCCCTTACCTTGCAGCAGATATTTCAGCATCGCGCCGACAAGATGCCAGGGTTTCATCCGGCTGTTATAGGTATCGACCGTCACGAACTTGTTGAGGCTGACGGTCGGATGCTCCTGCAGATTACGCCCCACCTCTTCGCTGTCGGCGACCATCTCAATGCCATGCGATTTCAGCATTTCTGCCGGGCCCACCCCAGATCGCATAAGCAGTGCCGGCGTTCCAATTGCCCCAGCAGCCAGAATGATTTCGGCGTTAGCACCGAAGCGTTGCAATCGCCCGTCAACATTGGCTTCGACCGCAATGGCGCGCTTGCCTTCGAACAGGACTCTCTCCGCAACCGCGCCTGTGATGATGCGCAAATTGGACCGCTTGCGCGCCTCGGTAAGATAGGCGGCTGCCGTGCTGCTCCGTTTCGAATTTTTCTGCGTGGTCAGCGTCAGGAAACTGCCCTCTGCATGCCCATCATTATATTCATCAAGGATCGGCAGGCCGGTTTGCGCGCAAGCTTCGACAAAGCTTTGGGATAATGGGTGCGGGTCAGACATTGGCTCCACCCCCAGCGGCCCGTGGCTGCCATGCATCTGGTTTGGTTGCCCGCTGAATCCTTCGGAACGCAGAAAGTATGGCAGGCAATCGTCGAACGACCAACCGGCGCATCCTGCATCAACCCATCGCTGGTGATCCGCACGGGTGCCGCGAATATAGACCAGTCCATTAATCGCGCTGCTGCCGCCGAGCATCTTGCCGGCCGACCAAAGGAAACGCCGCCCGTTTATCGATGCGTCGGGTTCCTGCAGATAACACCAGTCATAGCGCGGATCGGTGAGAATTCGCGCGAAACCGGCCGGCATGTTGACCAGAAAGCGATCGGATTCGCCGCCTGCTTCCAAAAGCAAAACCTTGTTAAGCGGATCTTCGGACAGTCTTGCCGCGACTGCCGCGCCGCCACTGCCGCCGCCCACCACAATATAGTCTGCAACATCCATAATCCGATCCTCGCCCTTCAGCATTATTGACGACTATTAAATTACACAATACGATTTCTGTAAATAATCCGGCGCAAGGAGGAAACGGCATGTACTACACCGAGGAAAGGCGGCGCGACCTGGCAACGCGTCTGTTCGAACTGGTGAAGCAAGGTGGAACCGATCTCGCCGACGATTTCCTCGAATATGACCTGTCGATCTATTCTGACCCGGCGCTTGCGGTTACCGAGCGGGACAGGATCTTTGAACGGCTTCCGATGATGGCAATGCACGGCGCCCAGCTTGGCGGACCGGGCGGTTATGCCATAGTGAAGTTGAACCGCAGCACCGCGCTGGTCACGCGCGCCAAAGATGGCTCCTTGAAGGCGTTCCTCAACATTTGCCGGCATCGGGGCGCGCAACTGGTTCCCGATGGGAACGGAAAGAAGCCGCTCTTCACCTGCCCCTATCATGGCTGGACTTATTCGGCAGACGGCACACTGAAAGCAATTACCTTCCCCGATACCTATGGACAAAAGCCATGCGACGACCTCAACCTGATCGCATTACCCGTCGAGGAACGGCATGGCTTCATCTGGATTGTCGAAAATCCGGCCGGGCAGATTGACGTAGCCAAGCATTTAGGCCCGGGCATGGACAAGGCGATGGCTGAGTACCGGTTCGATAGCTGGAGTTGCTATCGCAGCGAGATCTTCGAATTTCCGCAAAACTGGAAAGTGATGATGGATGGCCTGATCGATGGCTATCATGTCCAGTTCCTGCACGGGGCGACGATCAACCCCTATTTCTATCCGAACATGCTGGGGACGCAGTTGCACGGCCGCCATGCGCTTTGGGGCAATCCACGCCGCCGCATTGACGAGATTGTTGATACCGACCCCGGCAGCGTCGAGCTGCAACGCTATGTGATTTTCGGGAATGTCATCACACCCAATTCAGCTCTGGTCTTGCATCCGCACCATGTCGAATATTGGACCGCCTACCAGCACCCGGACGATGTCGGCCGCTCTTATCTGCACCTTCGCTATCTGACACCGCACCCCGTCGAAGACGACAAGGGCCATGAGATCATGGCCAAGAACTGGCACATCGCGACATCTGCCATCATTAACGAGGACGTTCCGGTCGGCAATTCGATCCAGCGTTCGGCGTCGAGCAGCCATTGCGGCAAAGCCCGTCTGGGGCGCAACGAAATCATCAACCAGCTCTTTCACCGCACCTACCGCGAATATATGGGGCTGGACCAATTGGAGAAACCAGAATGAATGCAGAAAAACGCGTCGCCGAACTGTTCGGCGTGGCGGGCAAACGCGCGCTCGTAACCGGGGCAACAGCGGGCATCGGTCGATTGATAGCACAAGGGTTGGCCGAAGCCGGAGTGAAAGTTTGGGCGGTGGCGCGCAACGCTGGCGAAGTGGATGCCTTGGCGCGAGAGCTTTCGGCAAACACGCCATGCCACGCCATCACTGCCGATGTGACCAGCGACGAAGGACTGGCGGCAATCAAAGCCGCGCTGGGCGACCTGCCACTCGATATTTTGGTCAACAATGCCGGAATCAATGTCGATACCCCGCTCGACGGTGACGGGCGTGAAGGATTTGACACCGTGCTGGGGCTGAACGTGACAGCCCCATTTCTTGTTTTGCAGAAAGTCCTGCCCAATCTGGAAAAGGCAGCGACGCGGGAAGACCCTTCGCGCGTTATCAACATCACATCGGTTGCTGCGCTCGATCCGGGCGGTTTGCCCAACTATTCCTATGCTGCCAGTAAATCCGCACTGGCGATGATGACGCGCCAGCTTGGCCGCCACCTCGCCAAGCGCAACATATCGTGCAACGCGATCGCACCGGGCATCTTCCCGTCGCGGATGAGCGAAAAATTCCTTGGCCTGAAGCCGGGAGATACGCCTCCCCCCGCATGGGCATCGCCACTGGGCGGACGCGCGGGCACATTGGACGATATCACCGGTGCGACAATTTACCTCTGCTCGCGTGCCGGCGCTTGGGTGACCGGCATCATGCTTCCCGTCAGCGGCGGCGCAGCAACGATCAAATCGAGCTGAACGATTGCCGCTTGCATATCTAATATGAATAGATAAATCTTTGCAGGAGGAATCGCCAGTCGGGAGGAGATGACATGGCCGATAGTTCCGGCATTGCCCGCATTCCGGGCGAAGACGGTGATCATGTCACCTATTGCCGCATTTGCGAGGCGCTGTGCGGTATGGTCGCAACGGTGAAAGATGGGCGGATAACCAAGATCCGACCGGATCGCGACAACCCCCATTCGCGTGGCCACATTTGCGTCAAAGGGCCCGCACTTGCCGATCTCGCTTATGATGAGGACCGCGTCCTCCATCCGCTAAAACGTGTCGGTGGGCCGGGCGAGTTTGAGCCTGTCGGATGGGATGAAGCGCTCGACGATATCGCAAAGCGGTTGGCAGCTTCAGTCGAACGGCACGGCGCGTTCAGCTTTGCCGTCAATTCGGGCAATCCGCCAAGCATGGGCTGGCCGAGTTCATTGGCCAGCGTGTTGTTCCAACAGGCTATGGGTGGCAGCCGCACCTATACGCCGGCATCCGAAGACATCAGTACGCCGGTGCTGGCAACCGAACTTATGTTTGGTACCCATGCCTTTGTTTTTCCTGATCTTGCGACGTGCGAACATTTGCTGATCTTTGGTTCAAACCCGCTCGTCAGCCATGGCTCGCTGATGATTGCGCCGCGTTTCAAGGAGGACCTCGACGAAATCGCAAAGCGCGGCCGTGTGATCGTTGTCGACCCACGCAGGACCGAAACTGCGCGCAAATTTGAACATGTCTCGATCCTGCCTGAAGGCGATGTCTGGTTGTTGGGCGCTATGCTCCAGGTCATTCTCTCCGAAGATTTGCAGCAAAGGCAGTTCATCGAACAGCATTGCGCCGGGCTGGAAGGCCTTGTGGCTGCAACCAGCTGGATCACGCCAATGCTTGCGGAACCCCGTTGCGGCATAGACGCAGAAACCATCCAGCAACTTGCCCGCGACTTCGCTTCGGCACCGCGCGCGGCCGCAATGGGCCGCATCGGGATCTGCCGGGGCGGTTTCTCGACACTGACCAATTTCTTCCTCCACGCGCTCAATGTGATCGGCGGCAAGTTTCACACACCCGGCGGTGTGGGCTGGGGTCACGGCGGCTCAGCAACCGATGAGCAATTTGCGGGGATCTTTCCTGGAGCGCGGCACGGCGCCATTCCCTCACGCGTCAGCAAGCTACCCAGCGTGTGGGGCACGCAGCCGAGCACGACCTTTCTGGAGGAGATGATCACACCCGGAGAAGGACAGATCAAATCCCTGCTAGTTGTGGGCGCAAACCCGGTCATGTCGATGCCGGGCGGTCCAGCGCTGGTGGAGGGCTTCGCGGAGCTCGATCTGATGGTCGCACTCGATCTCTACATGACCGAAACCAGCCGTCACGCGCATTACCTCCTGCCGGTCACGACCGCGCTGGAGCGCGAGGATATGAATCAGTTCTTCCTGAACCACATGGTGCGTCCATTCGCCCAATATGTGCCAGCGGTGATAAAACCCGTCGGCGAGACACGCGGCGAGTATGAGATATTGCGCGACCTTGCGGTGCGAATGGGGCGCGGCGAGAGCTTTGGCAATATGACGCCGTTTGAGATGGCCGATGCCTCTCTGCAAAAGGGGATTGAAGGCCAAAAGGGACTGTCGCTCGCAAAGCTGAAAGAGCATCCGCACGGCATCATGATAGAAAGCGGGCGTTGGGCGTTCGATTTCAAAAAGCGGTTGGGCCATGAAGATGGAACAATCCATCTTTGGTGCGAAGAAATGCAAGCCGAGGTCGAAAGGCTACGCGCCAAACCAGCACGCAAGCCCGATGTGCTGCAACTCATCAATCTGCGCAAACTCCGTTCGATCAACAGTTGGATGCACAATGTGGAGGCGCTTGTCCGCACCGACGCGCCCAAATTGCTGATCCATCCGACCGATGCAGCGGCGCGCGGTTTGAATGACGAAGACGAAGCCAAGCTCAGCACGCAATGGGGCAGTCTTGATGTCGTTGTTTCGTTGACCGACGACATCCGCCCGGGCTGCGTCGCCTATCCGCATGGCTGGGGCAATCATGGCGGATGGAAACGTGCAAACGCCAAGGGCGGCGGAAATTTGAACGCCATTGTACCGCAAGGCCCGCAATCGGCAGAACAGCTCTCGGGTATGAGTTATCTTGAGGGGTTCGAGGTTGAGGTTTCCGCGGCATGAGGTCCGGATTTGCCGCCAGCTTTGATCAACTGCACGAAGAGGCGATTGAGGCAACCGGGCTGAACGACTTTGGTGATCCGGTATATCGCGAGGGGCTAGAGGCGTTGCTTGCGGCGCGCGATGCGAGCGGTATCGATTACCCCGCAGATGGCGAGACCATCCTTGGCCCCTTGCGCCAGACGCTGGCCGCCCGCCTGAAGTCGATCGACCAGATCAAGCGCATGGGCGCGGCTTTGGCTTCGGTTGAACAACCGCTTTTCATCCTTGGCCTGCCGCGTACCGGCACCACAGCGATGCAACGCATGCTGATGTCCGATCCGCAATTGCAGGGTCTTGAATATTGGCTTGGCGCTGCACCAAAGCCACGCCCTGCGCGGGAAAGCTGGGATAGTGACCCGGAATTCATTGCCTGCCGCGACGGTTTGGAAGCGATGATGCAGGCAGCGCCGCTTATCGGAAAAATGCACCCTATGGCAGCCGATGAAGGCGAGGAATGCCGCTTGGTGATGGAGCAGAGCTTCGGTCACAGTTCATTCAGCCTCGTTGCGCCGATCCGCCCTTATCAGGACTGGCTGTTCCAAGCCGATCTCGAGCCGCACTACCGCCATTTCAAATCGGTTCTGGGCCTCATCGGATCAAATGACCGTGAAAAGACCTGGGTGCTGAAATGCCCACATCACGCACCGCAAGTGGACAGTTTGCTGCGCGCATTTCCCGATTCACGGATCCTATTCATGCACCGCCCGGTCGAAGATGTCGTGCCCAGCGTGGTCCGATTGGGGGAATCCTTCCTCGGCATGGTCGAAGGCGATGGCATAGATATGGTGTCCCGCGCCGAGATGATTGTCGAAAATCTCGACCTGACGCTGCGGCGACTTCTTAAAGTGCGCGACGATAATCCGGACCGGTTCCTCAACCTTTCAATGGAAAGCTTTGTCGCTGATCCAATGGCAAGCGTCGAACGGATTTACAGCCATTTCGGCCTCGCAATGTCTTCGGAGAGCCGCACCGCTCTCTCCGCTTGGGTGCGCGAGAACCATCATGGTGGACACGGCGCGCCGGGCGCAGGACCATTACCCTTTGGCCTCAACCGCGACGCGCTGCGCGAACGATTCAACTATTATCAGGGATAGACATGACCGACATCGATCCAGCCGAATTTTTCGCCGATTACAGCAAGCGCGATCGTGAAGTGGTCGACTACCAATTCTACCGCTTTGATGCGCTGCCAAGTGTTGGCTTCAGGGGGCCACCGCTGCAACCCGAAGTGCTGGAAAACGGCGCCTATTGTACCGTCATAGGCGCCGCGCAGTCGCTGGGGGTTTATGCGCCCGCCCCCTACCCTGCCCTGATTGCAGAGCGGTTGGACCTGCCTTGTCTCAATCTGGCGACAGGAGGTGGAACGGCGGGCTTCTTCGCCAGCCAGCCCGCACTGATCGACCTCGCAAATCGCGGCAAGTTCGTAATCCTGCAGGTCATGACCGCACGGACCGAAGCCAATTCGCGCAGCACACCCGTGGGCATCAATTTCGTTCGTGATACGCGAACTGGCGAAACCGAAATTACAGAGGCCTTCTGGTTGCGTCTGTTGGCCGAGGAGCGCGACATTGTTCCGTTACTGATCGCGGAAAGCCTGCAAAGCTGGCGTGCCTCCTATCGCCGACTGATCGAGCAGATAAAGGTGCCCATCATCCTTTTCTATTTCTCGACCAAGCCAGAAGACGAACAGGTCAATTACAACGCAACCACCCGTGATGAATTTTATGGCAGCTTTCCGCAATTTGTCGACATGGCGGCCGTCCGCGATGTTGCGGCGTTGTGCGACCATTATGTCGAATGCCGCAGCAAGCGTGGCTTACCGCATCCTCTTGTCAATCGCTTCACAGGCGAGCCCGTTATAGTCGATTTCGGTGCATTGCATAGTTTCATGGAAAATGAAGAGCATGCGATGAACGATTATTATCCCTCGCCCGAAATGCACGAGGACGCGATTACTGCATTGGCCCCAGTCATTCAAAAGTTGACTTGAGGACGCGATATGTAGAACTGCGGCGGAAACGTGCAGACTTGGGGGTAAAGTGGGTCGACCGAGCAAACCATTGATATCAAGGGAAGCTGCGACACGCGCGGCTTTGCAAGTAATCGACGATGAGGGGCTGGATGGTTTCAGCTTGGGTGCGGTTGCCAAGCGGATGAACGTCAAGGCGCCCTCGCTATACTATCATTTCGCCGACAAGGCAGAGATCCTGTCGGAAGTCGCCCGTTTCATCCTGCTCGATACGGGATATTCGGAAGACAATGGCAGCAGCTGGGAAGAACGCACAATCGAGCTTTGCGTCGAAACGCGCCGCGCCTTGCTGAAGCATCCAAATGCTGCACCCCTGATTTTGCAATTCTTCCCGCGCCACTTGTTGCTCGATGCTTATGAACATGCCGTTGAAGGCTATCCCCAAACGCGCGAACTGCACATGGCGATATTGGAAGGCATTGAAAAACTGACCTTCGGATCAGCTTTGTTCGAGGCTGCCGCGCGCGCGCGCGGTCTGCCTGCCATGCCGGACTTCGACACCGCAAATTACCCCAACCTGACCCAGTCGATCCGCGCCAGTCGCTATGATGATGAAGGCAACTTCATCGAAGCATTGCGGATGTTCTTTGCCGGCGTCCGGGCGCGGACCAACGCCGCTTAATCGATCCCGAAAATTGCCGAGCTGATGGTGGGCGAGCTTGGCCCCCCGCACAAAAGGCTCGTCTTTGCATTCGGCACAGGATTGGGGCTTTCCCCGCGCAAGCAGCGTATCGATTCCACCGCCGTCACAAATCCGTGTACAAATCCATGCGCCAGATTGCCGCCTGAGGTGTTGACGGGAAGCTTTCCGGTTGGCGCAATCAGGTTATCGAAGCGCAGCACTTCAGCCACATTTTCGTAAGTGCAGAAACCATGATCGATCAGCGACGCAACACCCTGTGCACTGAAATTCTCGTACAATTGTACGACATCAATGTCAGCAGGAGTGAGGCCCGCCTGATTGTAAAGTCGATCGCGGATGGCACGAAACCCTGCAGTTGCATAAAGTTCCATATCGTCATTTTCGATCAGGTCGCCCCAGCCTTTCTGGGTGCCTTGCGCCACCGACAATAATTTGACCGGCTTCTTCCTAAGGTCGCGCGCCATCTCGGTTGAAACAAGCAGGATCGCGCCGGCGCCATCATTCTCCCGCGAGCAATCGAACAGGCGGAAAGGTTCGGCAATCCAGCGCGACGTCCGGAAAGCATCGAGGTCGAGTTCCTTGCCATAAGCAATGGCATCAGGATTGCGGCTGCCATGATAATAGGATGCGCGGACCAGCTCTTCGCAAACGCTCTTGGGAACGCCGTGATATTCAAATAAGCGTTGCGCGCGCATGGCACATACCTGTGCCGGTGCAGTCAAGCCGACGCCGACCATATGGTCGTTGAGGTGGTGCGCCATAACCGCCTCAGCCAAACGTCCGCTATTCCCCTCGGCAAGCGCACGAAAAATGACAATTGCCTTGGCCTGCCCCGTCGTGATGGCAGCCGAGGCATGGGCAAAGGTCGCAGCGATGCCGCCGCCGCCGCCACCCCAAACCTGTGAGCTCCAGCGCAGTTCCTTTGTGCCCAGATCGGGCATCAACCGCACCGGTTCATTCTTGTCATCACCATAAGAGACAAATCCGTCGACATCTGCGGGGTCAAGGCCTGCATCTTCACACGCATCGACGATGGCACGCACCAGCACGCCCCGCTCGGGCGTAGGCGCTGTGCCTCGCTTATACTGGCGATAGCCAACACCAGCGACGGCGGTTTTTCCTGAAATGTTGAACGTCATGCAATTTTCCAGCGAAGAGAGGGTATTTGCGCATCGCCAAATGGCGTGCTGCCTACCCGACCAACAACTTGTGCCCCGATTTTCAGGTCCTGCTCAACACCTTCAAGTAGGCCTTGAAGTCTGACGGGCACCGAAGCGAGTTCCACCAGCGCAGTGACATAAGGAAGGGCTATTCCCTCCGTACCGCCAAAGCGGTGATGGGTGCGCGTCCAGGTGAAGATCGTGCCGGCCATCGGCTGCTCAACCCATTCGTGATCCCACGATCCGCATTCGCCGCAACGCCAAACGGCCGGCCAATGCCATTTGCCGCAACCCTTGCAGCGCGGCAGTTCAATTCGTCCTTTTGCCAGAGCATCCCAGTAACGCCCTTCGGCGCCGATTTGCCCTGTTGCATTAATATAGGTCATGCAGCGTCCCATTCGATCGGAAGCGATTCAAGTGCGATCACGGTACCAATCCGGAAGCCATGACGGGCACCTGCTTTTGGCCGGAATGAGGGGACCCGCTTCAGCCATTCTTCAGCCAGTATTCGCATTTCGGCACGGGCCAGCGCATGGCCGAGGCACAGATGCGGCCCTGTTGAGAAATTCAGGTGCGGCTTTTCCTTGCGGTCGATGTCAAACCGGTCGGGATCGTCCAGCTTGGCCGGATCGCGGCCACTCTGCCACAGCGCGCTGAGCACCATTTCGCCTGCCTTGAACGAAACGCCGTGCGCTTCATAATCTTCCATCACCAAGCGGGGAGTGCCGATCACGCCGAACATCCGCAGGCCTTCCTCAGCCAGGTCAGTGCAACGTGATGGATCGGCAACAAGGCGCGCTTGCAGGTCGGCGTCTTGCGCCAGATGCTGGAACGTGAAGCCGGTCACATTGGTCACGGTGTCCATGCCGCCGAGGAACAGAACGAAGCACATGGCAAGGATTTCGTCCTGGCTCAGCTTGCGCCCTTCAAAATCGACGGTGAGGAAGTGGGTGATCAGGTCATCGGCCGGATTAGACCGTCGATATTCGATCAATTCGTTGAAAATCCCGAATATCTGCTGCGAAATCCGCTGGATATCTTCGTTGGTTCGCGCGTTGAAATAGGTATCGGCGATATGGCGGAACTCGCGCAGTTTTTCGAGAGGCAAACCCATTACTTCCATAAAGACGGATACGGGGAAGCGCGCCGATATATCCGCGATAAAATCGCATTCGCCCTTTGCCACGACATCATCAATGATTTCGGCCGCCATCGCCCGCATCTTGCCTTCCATCTCGGACACGGCACGCGGCGAGAATTTGGGCATTAGCACATGGCGATAGGGCACATTTTGCGGTGGATCGAGGCTGAGCGGGATCATGAAGGGCGGATTTTCAACGCGCGGGATCTGCATTTCGCGCGCGGAGAAGACCGCTGGATTCTTCACAATCTCTGAAATCAGGTCATAGCGCTGCACCATCCAGTGGCCGCCATTCAGCGGGGACCAGAAAATATCGGGCGCATCTTTCAACGCGTCGGAATAGCTGCCTTGCACGTCATCGGTGACTCGGGAATCGCCATAGATATCAAACGCAAACACCTGTTCGGGTTTGACATGGGGCGGAATGTTCGGAGCAAGCGTCGCCATATCGGCCTCCTTAACGCACGCGAGGTAAAGTCAGGTGGGCGTCGCGATACTCCTCGCGAAGCGCCGGTTTCGATATCTTCTGGGTTGCAACGCGCGGCAGGGGCTCGTCGCGCACAACGACAAAACGAGGCACCTTGAAGTTCGCAAGACATTGGTTGCAATGTTCGATCAGCGCCGAAACATCGAGGCCACCGGATGCATAAACGATCGCCATCGGTGTTTCCTGGAATTTCTCATCGGGCGCCGCGATCACAGCGCATTCCTCAATCCCGCCAAACTCCATCACCGCGCGCTCAACCTCGGCAGCGGAAATGTTGAGCCCGCCGGAAATGACGATATCCTTGATCCGGTCGACAAAGGTCAGCAGACCCTGTTCGTCCATCATCCCAAGATCGCCGGACCACAGCCAACCGTCGCGAATGGTTTCTGCGGTTGCCTGTGCGTTGTTCCAATAACCCATCATCATGCCCGGGCCACGGATCAGAATCTGACCTTCGGTATTCGGCGGCAAGTCATTCCCGTCTGCATCGACAATCCTGTGGTGCGTGAAAATGCCGCCCCAGCCGCATTTATCGGGGTGCTCGGCCGCAAGATGTGCGGGCATCACGGTTGAGTTACCGCCAGCTTCGGTTTGACCATAGACCTGCCGGATAATCTTGCCCTTCGCCGCCCATGCATCAAACAGCGCGCGCGTTACCCGTGCCCCACCGACGGTCACGGCGTTCAGTGCGGAAAGATCGGCATCCTTGAAGCCGGGAAGTGCCGCGATTCGTTCAAAAAAGGCCGGCGCGCCGCCAAAGCTTTTGATCTTTTTCTCGACCAATATGTCGAGGAAGCGCTGCGCATCAAACACGGGTTCGAGATACATTGTGCAGCCGAAAACAGTATAGTGCACCAGCTGCACCATGCCCGCCGAAGTCGCCAAAGGCGCGACCACGATAACACCTCCGCCATCGCGCAGCGTGCCATCCTCCATCGCATTGCCCTGAATATAACCGAGCATCGTGCGGTGTGAGAACATCACGCCCTTGGGCTTCGCCGTCGAACCACTGGTCGAGATAATCAACACGCAGGCGTCCGGTTGCGGATCATGCTTCGGCGTCGCCCGGTCACCAGTCCGGAAGGTCGAAATTTCCGCAATGTCCCTGACCGCGACCCCAGAATTGGCAAATTTCGAAGCCTGATCGGATTCAGCAAAGATCAGAACCGGCGCATGATCCTCAACAATTTCAAGCAACTCATGCGCGGTGAAACGAGTATTGAGCGGCGCCATGATGGCACCGACGCGCATCGCGGCCAGTGTCAATGTGCAATATTCAAGGCTGTTTGCCGCGCAGCCGTTGATGCGATCACCCGCTTTGACGCCAAGACCTTCGAGATGCGCAGCAACGCGATCGACCCAACCTGCCCAATCGCGATAGGTAACTTCATCCCCGCCAAGCGAAAGGGCGGTCACATCAGGACGGTTCTTTGCCCACCAGTACAGGGCACTGTTAATCGTCAGCACTTCATTCCCCTCCCCGAGCTGCCTTCTTATTTCGGCAGATAGCTCTCGAGTATTCCGTAATAAGCGGGGATGCTTGCTTCCAACCCCGAATAGACCACTGTTTCCAATGCGCCGGTCGCCAGACCTGCATGGGATATTTCAGCAGCGCGGAAATCTTCGTTTCCGAACACGTCCAGAACCATATCGTACGATGTCTTATAGAGATTTTCGGCCTTCGGATTGTCCGGCGCGACGCGCGTGAGGTTGTGGTAATCGACTATTGTCCGATCCGGTCCGCGCGGATGCAGGATCATGATGCTGATATACCAGGGGCTGGTAATCACCACGCCGTTCGGGAACAGGTTATAGACCGTGGTCACCGTCTTATGGATATTCTCGCCTGGAATTTCGAGATCCTCGGGCGTGAAGTTCACCTTGCCCGAAATCTGGCGGATGGTCGGCCCCAATTTGTCGACGACATTAGGTACGTCTGCATAAAGCGGCCCGACGGTCGAAGCGTGCAGGCGCTGAACATGGTAGCCTTCAAGAAACGGCTCGAGCACCAGCTTCCAGTTCGCATTCACATCAAAGCTTTTGCGCCCATAAACATGCGCAGTACCAAGCTCGAGCGCATCAAGGTCTTCGCCCAGTTCGGGAACCAGCGATGAAAAATCAGGCTCTGCATGGCGATCAAGCATCACCCAAATGATGCCGCCCTGCTCCTTGCTCGGCAATTCGGCGAGGTTGCGCTTCGACTTGTCCAGATTGATGAAGGTTTCGGCACGGGCAACTCCGATGAGCTTGCCATCAACGCCGAATGTCCACGCATGATAGGGACAGGTCATGCGCCCCGATTTCACCGGCTCGCAGGTTTCAAGCAGCTTCGCTCCCTTATGCTGGCAGGCATTCAGGAACACATGTACCTGACCGTCGCGATCGCGCGAAACAATAAGCGGTAGACCGGTGCTTTCATGCCCCATCGCCATTCCCGGCTCTGGCAGCAAGGCAGATATCGTCAGTGGAATAGCCCGCTTTTTGAATATGTTTTCCTGCTCGGCATCAAACCGTTCCTGCGACAGGAAGATCGAAACCGGGCGCGTCACTTCGATTTGCGGAACAACGGCGTCTTCATGGCTGGCGATACGCTTCATGGCCTCTCGCTGGCCTTTGCTGAGCATATCGTAGGTTTGCACAATTGGCTTACCAATGGGTGTTTTATCCAAGGGAGCGTTCATCGCCGAATCCTCTCTCAACGTTATCGCTCGACGATATTCGAACTTTTATCTACTGACAATAGATTTTATCGCTGAGCTGGCGGAATGATGATTTCGAGGCCGTCCAGTTGCTCTGACAATTTGATCTGGCAGGACAATCGCGCGCACGGATCGGGGTAGAGAACAAACTCCAATATATCCTGCTCCATGGACGATGCGGGATCGAGGCGGTCGAACCATTGTTCCGCGACATGGACATGGCAGGTTCCGCAAACCATCGATCCGCCGCACTCGGCAACAATGCCATCGACGCCCTTGGCCTTGGCCAGCTCCATCAAGCTGTCGCCAGGGTTTGCTTCAACCTCTTTCAGGCTCCCGTCTGGCTCCGTGAAGCGAACAATCATTCCGGGTTCTCCCAATTCCACTCTTTGTGCTGTTGCTTCCTGATTTAATCTATGTCAATTAGATTTAAGCAATAAGCCAGTCGGAGAGGGACAATCATGGCTGAATATGACTTTATCATCGTGGGCTCTGGCGCCGCTGGTTGCGTGTTGGCGTATCGCCTTTCCGAAAACCCGAACAATCAAGTCCTGTTGCTGGAGGCTGGCCCCAAAGACAGCCATCCGCTGATCCACATGCCCAAAGGCATCGCCAAGGTGATGGCCGATCCGAAACATATCTGGGCGCACGAAAGCAAACCCGAAGCATCCACTGCCAACAAGAGCGAATATTGGGCGCGCGGAAAGGTTTTGGGCGGTTCCACCTCGGTCAACGGCATGATGTATGTGCGCGGCATGCCAGCCGATTATGATGGCATAGCAGAATTGAGCAGCGACGACTGGGGCTGGGAGCATATAGGTGCAGCCTATAAGGCGCTCGAAAGCCATGAACTGGGCGCTGCAGAAACGCGCGGCGACAATGGCCCGATCAAGATCACCCTGCCCACCTTCCGCGATGAACTCAGCGAGGCCCAAATCGCAGCCGGCCATGCGCTGGGTTGGGCTTCGAAAGCTGACATGAATGAACCCGACGATGCAGTCGCCATCGGTTACGCGCCGCGGACTGTGCACAACCGCAAAAGGCAGAGCGCCGCAGTCGCCTTTCTTCGCCCCGCCATGCGCCGACCGAATTTGACGGTGCTGACCGAAGCCGTTGTCGACAAAGTGGTCTTTGAAGGCAAACGCGCCATCGGCGTTGATATCGTCCGCGCGGGAAAGCGCGAAATCCACAAAGGCCGCGAAATCATTCTCGCGGGCGGCGCGCTCGCAAGCCCGGCAATCCTCGAACGTTCAGGCATAGGCGACCCGGACCGGCTTTCCCAGCTTGGCATTCCGCTGCTCCATGCCAATCCCCAAGTCGGTGAAAACCTGCTGGAACATCGCGCGATGATCCTACAGTCGCGCCTGAAAAAAGATATCTCGCACAACAAACAATATAATGGCTGGCGGGCAATCTGGAACGGGATGAAATATTATCTGGGCGTCGACGGCCTGATGTCTGCCGCATCCTATGAAATCGTAGGCTGGCTCAAGACCGACCCGCAATTGAACCGGCCGGATGCGCAAATTCTGGTGGCACCGTTCAGCTTTGTGATGGAAGACCGCACCAAGGTGGAAACCCAGCCTGGAATGCACGTCACCTTGTACACGCTACGGCCGGATTCCAAAGGCAGCGTACATATCGAGAGCACCGATCCAATCGCACCTGCCGCCATCAACGCAAACCATCATGCGACCGAAAACGATCGCAAGAAAATGGTTGCGCTGGTCCGCGCGGTCCGCGGCTATCTGGCAACTGAACCTTTAGCCAGCTTGATCGAGGAGGAGACCAGCCCTGGCCCAGCCTACCAAACCGACGAGCAGATTCTAGCTGCCTTCGACGAGTTCGGAACTTGCGGCTATCACGCCGTCGGTTCATGCAGGATGGGCAAGGATGCGGACTCGGTTGTCGACCCTGAACTGAAAGTGCGCGGAGTAGAAGGGCTGCGTGTGATGGACACATCGATTATGCCCGCCATCCCGTCAGGCAATACCAATGGCCCCACGATGGCAATGGCCTGGCGCGCGGCTGACATCATCATGCGCTAAAAAAAGGGCCCCGTCTTCCGACGGAGCCCCAGCTTTCCTCTCGGAGAGAGGTTAGAACTTGGCGCGTGCCGAGATTCCCCAGCTCACGGGCTGACCCCAGACAGTCTGAACGGCGAACTGCCCAGGCAGGATCTGCGTGTAATATTTGGAGTCAGTGATGTTGTCGCCATAGACCGCCAGCGTGTAACGCTCGCTCGGATCGGTCCACTCTGCGCGCAGGCTCAACAGTTCGTAGCCGGGGCTCGAATATTGCTGAGACGAGTCGAAATAAGCCTTCGAGGTGTAAGCGAGGTTACCCGAAAGGGCGAACTTGCCACCGCCGAGATCGGCCTCGTAACGTGCGCCGACATTACCGGTGAACTTCGGTGAACGTGCCATGCGGAAACCGCTGGCGTCGGTCGTCGAAGTCAGGAACAGGCCGAATGCTGCACCGCAAGCTGGTGCAAGGCATTGATCAAACCGTGGCGAGGTCAGGAAGCTATCATATTTCGCATCGGTATAGGCCGCGCCCATGTTGAACTGGAACGCATCCGAAACCTGATAGGCAAGCTGCGCTTCAATACCCTTGACCCGCGAGTCAGCCGCATTGGTAATCAACGATTGCGTGCCGTTATAGCTCGCCACCTGCAGGTTGGTATAATCGTAATAATAGGCCGAAATATCGAAAGTCAGCCCACGCGCGGCATGCTTGAAGCCGACTTCATAAGCCTTGATCTTTTCTGACTCGACAGGAACCGTCGTAAATCCGTTGGGGTTCAGGATTGCAGCCTTATGCCCTCCCGTGAACGACGCATATACGCTGGATGCCTCTGAAGGCTTATAGCGAAGCACGACGCGTGGAGTCAGATTGTTGTCGGAGATATTCGGTATCGGCACAAAGCCGCCCCCGCCTGCCAATGGGCCGAGGAAGAAGCCGCCATTATTCACTTCATCATGGCTGTAGCGCACGCCACCAGTAATGAAGAACTGGTCCCCTATATTGTAGGTAAGATCAGCAAATCCTGCATAGGATTTGGTGTCGGTCTGTGACCGGGAAACCAGCGTCAAAGGACCGCCGCTGACCGAACCGTCGAGATATTTGAACCGGTTCTTGTCGGAGAAGAAGAAGCCGCCCACGGTCCAGGCCAATGGACCGTCTCCATTCGACGTCAGGATCAACTCCTGCGTGAAAACCTTGTCGGTGATGAAGAACTCAACATCGAAAATCGGCAGTGAAGAACCGTCGAGATCGAGGAAGGAAAGCGACGATTCCTTGCGGAACTGTGTGTAGGACCTGAGCGTTCCAAAACCCAGATCAAAGTCCCCGGTAAGCTGGAACGTATCAACCTTGGAAGTGAAATTCGCGCCGCTGGTCTGTGAAACTTCGCGCCTGTTGGTCGCGGCAACCACGCCTCCCGGGATTAGCGGGCTGAGCGCAGCACCCGTGCTTTGAACCACGCCGTTGAGCAGGAGGCTATTGAAGGCTGTGTAGGTTGGGTCTTCGGTATCCGCATGGCTGTAGCGGAAAAGCAGCGAAGCTGAATCCGAAAGGCTGAACTTCACACCAGCGCGCAGCGAAAAGGCATCATAGGCCGCATCTTTTTTACTGCCCGTCACAATATTGCGGACAAAACCATCGCCCTTGCGATATAGGCCGGCAAAGTCGATCGCCACTTTGTCCGACAGACCATGGGTCATGTAGATCTGGTATTTTTGTGCGTTGAAGCGGCCATAAGACACTTCAGCAACACCGCTCGAATCCGTGCTAGGATCGGTCGTTGTGACCTGAATGGCACCGCCCGTCGAGTTACGACCAAAGAGCGTTCCCTGCGGCCCCTTCAGCACTGTCACGCTCGACACGTTCAACAGTTGGAAGTCGTTGCTGAGCGGGTTTGGCGCATAAAAGCCATCAACATAGATGCCGACATTCGACCCGGCACCCGACGCCGACACGGCTGTGCCCACACCGCGAATGGTTGGCTGCACGAAACCGCCATAATTGTCAAAACGCATGCCGGGGGTCAGCTTCGCAATGTCGCTCAGCTGCTGTACATCGCCATTGCCAAGCGACTCTGCAGTGATTGTAGTGAGCGTGATCGGAACGTCCTTGGCTTTTTCCTCGCGGCGCTGCGCGGTCACGACAATGTCAGTGCTTTCGGCAGCGACTTCATCTTCACTTTGCGCATAGGCCGGCATCGCCGCCAGCATCGCTGCAAAGACGGATAGTGCTCCACCCGTACGCAGCACATGCGAATAGGACGCGTTCAATTTAGGCATGATCCCTCTCTCCTTTTTTGCAGGCTCCCATTCCTGCTTATCGAAAGATAGTAGATAAACGCCTTTGACCCGTCAACAATTAATCTATAGCTGTTAGATGAATGTTGGAGAGAGAGATGGCAGAGAATTTCCGCGAGGCTGACCGGCACCGACACCGGCCTCCAGCAAACGCACCTGCAAACTGGCAGGAAAGCTTTTTCCTGGGTTGGGCCGACCTTGAAACTTTAAGTGCGGGCTCGCACCATATCAGCCTTTCACCAGCCACCGGAACGGCCCATGTCTGGAGCTGGATTGTCGTCAACGGCGAACGTGTTGCTCGCGAGGCTGCGCATGCGCTCCCATTGCCCGAAAACGATCTGACCAACATTCAGCTCGGCGGGCTGCATTTTGTGGCAGGCGAAAGCGCCCGACAGCTAACATTGCAGGCGAACTTTGAAGATGCGCAATTGAGGCTCGGTTTTGAAGCGATTTGCGATCCGGTCATTCTCGATTTCAATGTAGGTGATACCAGGTTGGCCGATCGCCACTACGAGGTGATGGGATATGCCAAAGGTAGCTTCACCTCTGACAAATTGTCGACCCCGATCCGCGCAGCGGCATGGCACGATCACAGCTGGGGCGCGCGCGATTTCGGCACCAACCCCTCCAGCCGTTGGCTCTTTGCAGTATTCGGCGACGACCTTGCCTTTTCGATCTTTTCTTTCGTGACCAGCTTTGGTGCAGAGCAATTCGGTTGGGTGCTCGACAATGGCCGGGTGCACAGGATCAGCCGTGCAAACTTCAGCAGCATGATCGCCAACGATGGCGCAACGCCGCTGTCGGTTGAGATCGATTGCTGGACTGACGATGGCAGAGGCTATCGCTTGTCAGGGGACGTCAAAGCAACCGGTCTTACCGGCGGCGAAGGCTGGTTTGGCGTCGATGGCATCACCGAATTCCAGTGCGGCGGGCGTCTGGGGCAAGGCTTTTTCGAACCTGCCGAACTCAAGGGGCCCACCCCGCAAATGCGCAAGGAGCTTGGCCTGCCATGACATTCCCCTTCCCTAAATCAATCGATGAAATATCCGCTGGCTGGTTTGGCCAATGCTTGGCGGAGAAATTTCCCGGCACCGAAGTGATCAACCTAGAACGCGGGACGGCTATCCACGGAACAGCGACCAAGATCGAGTTTCATCTCCGTTATAATGACGACGGAGACCGCCATAGCCTGCCTACAACACTGTGGCTGAAATGCGGACTGGAAACGCAAATACCCGAGCAAGCGGTGCACAGTGCGATTGAGGCCGCTTTCTTTCGCGATCTGGTGCCCAACCTCGAAATCAATGTGCCACGCCCTTACGCAACAGCTTTCGCGCCCGATTGGTCGAGCGGCGTGGTGATCTATGAGGATCTGAACCAGCGACCGGTTGAATTCCGCAAACAGACCGGATCACTCTCGCCGACAGAAATGCTCGACCAGCTCGACATGCTGGCAGTGCTGCATGCCACTTACTGGCGCGAGCCTGCGTTGCGGGACATTGATTGGCTGACACCTGGCGGCGTCATCCATTCAAATGGAGTGCTCAAACGCTTCAGCGATTTTTGGGACTATGTGTCGCCGATGCCCCGTTTCCGGCAAGTTCCCAATTCGCTGATGGACCAAGAGCGGCTTTTGAAAGCCAATCTTGCCTTGATGGCCGCCGACATGGCCGATCCGATCTGCGTGGTGCATGGCGATCCGCATATCGGCAACATGTTCTTTGACCCCGATGGCAAGCCCGGCCTTCTGGACTGGGCGACGGTGATGCACGGGCATTGGGCGTGGGATGTCAGCTATGCGATGATCATCAACCAGTCTGTCGAACAACGCCGACTGCTCGAAGTGCAGCAACTGCAGCATTATCTGGGTCGTCTTTCGGCTCTGGGTGTCGACGCGCCAGCCATGGACAGGGCATGGCACGATTACGCCCGGCATAGCGTCTACCAATTCAACTTCGTCCTGTGCCCGCCGGAACTCCAACCGGAAGAATTATGCACCCAAAGCGCCGAAAGGGCCTGCGCGGCGATTGGCGATCTTGATGGCTTGCGCCGCGTCGAATTGCCAACCGCATGACCAGCACAACCCGCGCCTGGTACACCGTTGCGCTGCTTTGCGCGATGGCAGTCATGTCCTATCTCGACCGCTACATAATTGCGCTTCTGGCCGACCCGATCATCGCCGAATTTGCCATAACGACAACCGATGTCGGCCTTTTGATCGGGCTAGGTTTTGGTCTGGTCTATGCGATTGCAGGGGTTCCACTGGCGCATTGGCTGGATCAGGGGCAGCGCGTCAGGATCGTTGCGTTTGGCGTAGCGTTATGGAGCCTGTGCACCGCAAGCTCAGGGATTGCTCCCGATTACCCGACCTTGCTTGCAAGCCGAGTAGGTGTAGCAATCGGGGAAGCAGTTCTGGTTCCAGCAACTATTTCACTCATCGGCGACCTGTTCGAACCGCATAGGCGAACATTACCCATCGCTGTTTTCATGGGCACGGCGTCATTAATGGGTTCCGGTGCGTTCATCATCGGCGGTCTGGCCTATCAATTTGCGAATGTATTGGCGCCCGATCTGGAAATGGAAGCCTGGCGGCTTACCATGATAATGGTCGGCATTCCGGGGCTCATCCTTGCACCGTTGCTCCTGCTTAGCGTTGCCGAGCCGGCCCGAACGGTCGCGCATCAAGCTGAAACTGAGGACTCTTCGATCAGGGCAGTTGCAAACCACCTTTCCGCGCACCTGCGATATTATTTGCCCTTCTTCATGGCACTCGGAATTTCCGCCATCGGCACCTTCAGTCTGATCAGCTGGAGCAGCGCTATGCTGTCGCGCAGCTACAACATGCCGCTGGCAGCTGCGGGCAGTCTGTATGGCACCGCCGGACTATTGGCTGGCATTTTGGCAGCCATTTTCTGGCCGGCAGCCAGCGCCTGGGCCCAACGCAAACACAAGGCCTATCTGAATATGCTCTTCATGGCGGCCGGTTTGGGCGCAGCGCAACTGAGCATGGCCTTGATACCGTGGGCGGGCAGTCAGGCGGTTGCGCTCGGATCAATTGCTGTCGCCATTTTCGGTATCGCCGCGTCGGGCACATTGGCAGTCATCATCCTGCAATCGGCAGCACCGCCGTTGATGCGGGCTCGTATCACATCGCTATATGTGCTGACGGGCAATCTAATCGGGTTGACTGTCGGACCGCCGCTTTCGGCCTGGATATCGGAAAATCTTTACAGTGGTCAGGATGCGATGCGATCGACCTTTGGCCTGCTAGGCATGGTCCTGCTGCCGACGGTGTTCATCCTGCTGCTCATCGCCACATCGGGCTATCGCAAATGCTTGGAGGAAACTGTATGATCAAACTGACATTTTGCCTGAAACGCCTTCCGCACCTCAGCCGTGAGGAATTCCAATCCTATTGGCGCGACACCCATGCACCGTTGGTTCGCGAGCATGCCGATGTGCTGAAGATCGCACGCTACGTCCAGAGCCACAGCTTTCCGGAAAGCGCTTCGGCCCCGCTAGCGCAAGCGCGCGGATCAGCCGGAAAGGATTTTGATGGCGTGGCCGAACTTTGGTGGACCGACATGGAGAGCTTTGCATCGGCCGGCATGACGGCGGAGGGCCAAGAAGCAGGCCGCATCCTGTTAGAGGATGAAGCCCGCTTCATTGACCTTGCAAACTCGCCGATTTTCCTTGTCGACGAGTTTGAGGTTATCGGCCGATAGCACCTATTCGGCAGCTATGGGCATCGGTTCGACAAAGGCCTCGATCCCTTCATAAAAGCGTGGAATGGCCTCTTCCATGCCGCAATAAATCACGTCCGGAATCGCACCGGTTGAAAGCCCGCGATGGCAGGTTTCCGATGCCTTGAAATCCTCATTGCCGAACACATCCTGAATGATGGTGAAGGAACGCGAATAGAGTTCCTCCGCCTTGGGGTTATCAGGCGCAGATTCGGTCAACATATGATAGTCGACCAATGTCTTGCCCGCACTGACCGGCATCATCATCATCACGCTAGTGTAGTATGGGCTGGTTACCACCACCGTGTTCGGAAACAGGTTGTAGGCGTGGGTGATGTAGCTTTTGATGTTGATTTTGGGATCATCGAGCACTTCGGGTTTGTAATTCCCGCGCCCTGATGTCTGCCGCAAATGCGGACCGAACTGGTCGGCGACGGGAATGATATCGGCGAACATGTCCATCCCCATCGGGCCGATCGAATTGATGTGCAGGCGCTGGACATGATAGCCTTCCAGGAAAGGCTCCATCACCAATTTCCAGTTGGCATCGAGTTCGAAGCGGCGGTAGCCATAAGCATGCGCGTGAGGGATGCCAAGATGTTCGAAATCAGAGGCAATCTGGTCTGACAGGATCGAAAAATCGGCACGCGCTCCCGGGTCCAATATCCCCCAGATGATCCCGCCGCTCTCCTTGCACGGAAGTTGCGTCAAGGGACGGCTCTTCTTTTCAAAGCGCGCATAGGTCTCCTCGCGAGGAACGCCGATAAGCCGACCATCCAAACCAAAGGTCCAGGCGTGGTAAGGGCAGGTCACGGTGCTCCACTTATGCGCCTCGCATCCCTCAACCAGCATCGCGCCCTTATGGGTGCAGGCATTAAGGAAAAGGCGGGCTTCACCATGCCGGTCGCGCGTAATCAGTAAAGGTATGCCATAACCATCATGCGCCATAACCGAGCCCGGTTCCGGCAAGACCGCCGAAGGTGCAATAGCCACAGGCTTGGCTCGGAAAATCGCATCGCGCTCTTTCGCCCAATAATCTTCGGACAGGAATATATCCACCGGGCGACGCGCTTCGATAGCGGGCGGCTTCGAATCTTCATGCCGCGGTATGCGCCGGATGGCATCGATCTGGCTGGCGTTGAGCGCGCTGAGCGGGATGCCGTAGCGGCGGGGTTCGACTTCCTGAACTGACATTTCGACTCTCCTTACAAAGCTGGGACAATAAATCTATTGTTGATAGATTTATGACTTGCCTTGATTTGAATCAAAACGTCGCAACTGCCAGCTGACGCGAATAGTCCGTCCTTCCATTTGACCTCGCATCGTTACCATTGCATTTCCCAAGCGGCCCCTTGATATGTGGTTCAAAGCTGTTATCGAATATCATTAGATTAAATTTGAACCGCTTTTGGAGAGGTGGATCCATGGCAAATCCCAGACGGCCTTTGGCAGGCATAGTCATTGTCGATGCCGTCGCAGGCCCGCTGGCTCCTGCCACCCGCTATCTTGCCGAACTTGGCGCCGACGTCGTGCGCATCGAGACGCCGAAAACGGGCAGGTCGGCCCGCGAGCAATTGAAGGATGCGGCGGCGAACAATGGAAAAACGCTGCAAGTAATCGATTATGCCCAGCCTCGTGATCGCGAAAAACTTGGCCGCCTGATTGAGTCTGCCGATGCGTTGATCATGGACGCTCACCACGCATTATCGGGCCAGCCAGGCTTCATCGCAGCGGACCTTTCCCGCCGATACCCACAAAAACTGGTGGTGGCGTGCAGCGACTTTGGACAAGGGAACAGTTGTTCGAAATGGCAAGCTACCGACGCCGTCCTCCACGCGCTGACGGGGGAGCTATCGCGGTCCGGTATAGCAGGTCAGGCGCCCCTTTTGCCGCCGGGCGAGCTGGCGGTGCAGTGCTCTGCGGTGCAACTGGCCTATGTAGTTTTGACCGGCTTGGTCCAGCGTGCGCAAACCGGCACCGGCGATCTGATTGATTACTCCATGCTCGACGGGGCAATGCAGGCGCTCGATCCGGGCTATGGCATCAGTGGCAGTGCAACAATGGGGAAGCCCGCACATCTGTTGTCGACCGACCGTCCGCCGCGCGGTTTTCTCTACCCCATCATCCGCTGCGCTGACGGCCATGTGCGAATATGCCTTCTCGCGGCACGCCAGTGGCGCGGAATGTTCGAATGGATGGGTAGGCCCGAAGAATTTGCCTCACCTGAATTCGAGAAGATGAATGCCCGTTTCAAGTCGCCGACTTTGATCCCGGCCATCTCGGCCTTCTTTGCGGACAAGACCGGTGACGAGCTGGAGGCAGGAGCCAAGACTTATGGCGTTCCGCTATCCGCGCTGCTCGACGGCAGCGAGGCGGTTGCGGCCAAGCATTTCAAGGACCGTCAGACCTTTGCACCTGCAAAGCTGCGAGACGGAACCGAAATCAGCCTGCCCAATGGCGTGCTGGAGCTTGATGGTCAGCGCATGGCTGCGGGTATTCAGGTCGCTGCCGAACCTGTTTCCATGTCACCACCGCCTGTCCCCGGACTGCCTTTGTCCGGTCTGAAAGTGCTTGATCTGGGCGTCATTGTGGTCGGAGGCGAACAGGGGCGCCTGCTGGCCGATCTTGGTGCCGATGTCGTCAAGATCGAATCCCGTGCTTTTCCGGATGGTACAAGGCAATCCGACGGCGCATTGGGCATTTCGACCAGCTTCGCCGCCGGCCACCGCAACAAGCGCAGCCTTGGGCTCAACCTGCGCAGCGATGAAGGCAAGGCCATCTTCGAAAGACTGGTCGCAAAAGCCGATGTCATCCTTACCAATTTCAAGCCGGGGACGATGGAATCGCTTGGATTGGGTTACGACCATTTACAGGGCATCAAACCCGACATCATCCTCGTCGAAAGCTCCGCCTTTGGGCCGACCGGGCCCTGGGCCAAACGCATGGGCTATGGCCCCCTCGTCCGCGCTGCCACTGGGCTGACAACACAATGGCGCTATCGGGACGATCCGGAATCGTATAGCGATTCGGTGACCATCTATCCCGATCATGTCGGCGGGCGCATCTCGATATTGGGTGTGCTGGCGCTCCTGCTCGACCGCAAGCGTTCCGGCACGGGCGGACGTATTTGCTCGTCCCAAGCCGAAATCGTGCTCGCACATCAGGGCTGGCAAATCGCGGCTGCACAATCCGGACTGGTAGACCCGCTTGAACCGCAGGATGTGCCCTGGGGCGTTTTCCCAACAGCAGGTGAGGACGAATGGTGCGCGATCACCGTCCGCGATGAAGCCGATTGGTCGAAACTGTGCCAACTGCTGCCGAAACTGGATACCGGTATGGCGCGATCGGATAGGTTGGCGCATCGCAAAGCCATCGAGGCAGAGTTGATCGTCTGGCTCCAAAAGCGCACCGCGACCCAAGCGATGGAAACGCTCCAGCAAGCCGGAATTCCGGCCGGCCGCATGAACCGTATTGCCGACTTGCCCGAATTTGCAGCCTATCGCGAGCGCGGAACTTTCCGGATGGAAACCCATCCCCACTTGCCCGATGCATTTTTCAGCGAAGCCGTGATTGCTAAATCGGAACGTCTGGCACCTCCCCCCACGCGACCTGCCCCGTTAGCTGGCGAACATAGCGCGGAGGTGATGGAGGAGTGGCTTGGTATCGGGAGCACCGAAATCGATACGCTGGCCCAAAACGGCGTGATTGAGCCCCTAAGCGTTGACATTGAAACCGCCATTCGTGAATTGAAAGGACGTTCCCATGAGTGAAACAACATCCCCAGCGGTCTTGGTTGAACGCAAAGGCCATGTCCTCATCGCGACCATCAACCGGCCCGAAGCGCGCAATGCCGTGAATGCCGCCGTCCATGTGGGGCTTGGCGAAGCGCTTGAGCAGGCGGAAAATGATCCTGAAGTCCGGGTGGTCATCCTGACCGGCGCAGGTGATCAGGCCTTTTGCGCAGGTGCCGACCTCAAGGCGCTTTCGCGGGGCGAACGACTGACGCCCGAAGACAAGGCACAGCGCGCATGGGGTTTTGCTGGCGTCGTGCAGCATCCGATCAGCAAACCGATGATCGCTGCCGTCAATGGTTTCGCGCTTGGTGGCGGGACCGAACTGGCACTTTCCTGCGACCTGGTGGTCGCCGCCGATCATGCCCAGTTCGGCCTGCCTGAAGTGAAGCGCGGCATCTATGCGGCTGCCGGGGGTGCGTTCCGGATAGCGCAGCAGCTACCTATCAAGGTGGCCATGGAAATGCTGCTGACCGGCGAACCCTTTTCCGCCCAGCGCGCGTTTGAACTGGGCTTTGCCAACCGCGTGGTTCCTCTGGATAAGCTGATGGAAACCGCAATCGACCTTGCCAATCGCATAGCCGTGAATGCCCCGCTTTCGGTGCAGGCCAGCAAGCGCATCGCCATGGGGATTGCAGAAGGTGCCATCGCAAATGATGCAGCCTATTGGGAAGCGAACAATCGTGAAGGCCGTGTCGTTATGCAGTCACAAGACGCAAAAGAAGGGCCGCTGGCTTTCGCACAAAAGCGCCAGCCCGTCTGGCAGGCGAAGTAAGATTGGAAGGTCGCGCAGGCCTGAGGCCTCAGCCGAGCCGCGCGCGCCTTGCGAGGTGCCAGTCGGCAGTGCCAAACTCGCCTTCGATCTGGGTTGCACGCTTGAAATAATGGCCGATGGGCAATTCGTCCGTCATCCCCATGCCGCCATGCAGTTGCACGGCATTCTGCCCTACAAAGCGGCAAGCCTCGGCAACCGTCGCCTTTGCGGAAGAGGCGGCACGGGCGCGCTCGTCCGCCGGTGCATCGAGCTTGAGCGTCGCGAGCAACGCTGCTGCCCGTGTCAGTTCGACATGCATGTACATGTCGACCATGCGGTGTTGCAGCACCTGGAAAGAAGCGATTGGCTGGCCGAATTGCTGGCGCTGCTGCGTATAGGCAACGGTATCCTGCAACAGTTTGTCGAGCAGGCCGGACGCCTCTGCCGCTTGCGCCGCTACCGCACGGTCGCGCAGTTCTTCGAGCAGTTCGAGTCCCTGCCCCTCACTGCCGATCAGCGCGTCTTGCGAAACTTCGACGTCGGAAAGAATGATGTCCGCCGCCCGCCGTCCGTCAATCGTCGGATAAGGGTGCATCGACACACCTGTTGCATCGACCGGAACGAGCATCAGGGAAATCCCCGCCACGTCCCCTGCGCGGCCAGATGTGCGCGCTGCGACGATCAATTGATCAGCCCAAGGCGCAGCGATGACTACCGACTTTTGCCCGTTCAATCGCCAACCTGACGCGCTGCGTTCGGCCGTCGCGGCAACATCCGCATAATCATAGCGCATCTGCGGTTCGCCTATCGCGAGCGCCAGCCGCACCTTGCCCGCTGCTACATCGGCCAACAGGCCGGCTGCAGCCCCGCCGGCCTTTTCGAGCAGCCATGCACCATGGAACAGCGTTTCCGCCACCGGCTCCAGCACCAGTGCGCGACCCAGTTCTTCCATGATGATCATCTGTTCGACAGCACCGCCGCCCAGCCCGCCGCGATCCTCAGAAATAGTCGCCCCGAGCAAGCCCAGTTCGCCTGCCAGTGCAGACCAGATTTCCGGTCGAAATCCCAGATCAGATCGCGATGCGGCTGTACGTTCGGCAAAACCATAACGCTGTGCCAGAAACTGGCGCAGCATATTCTGCAGCATCTGCTGGTCTTCGCTCAACTCAAAATTCATGACAGCAACCTCAACCAACCTTTTGTTTCGGTATGAAAACCGTGCGCGGCCAGGTATATTCGCGCAGGCCTTCCTTACCATTTTCGACACCAAAGCCGGACTGCTTTGCTCCCGCGAAGGGAATATGCGGCCCGTTTTGCAGATTGTCGTTGATCCATACCGTACCCGTTTCCAGACGATTGGCAATCTCCACCGCCTGACCAATATCATCCGACCAGACCGCACCTGCCAGACCATATTCGCTGGCGTTGGCACGAGCGACGACATCGTCAATGTCGGAGAATTTGAGCAGCGGGAGAACTGGTCCGAAAGCCTCTTCGGTAACAACCGGGGCGCCCTCCGGCGGATTATCGACGAGGGTGATGGGTATGAAATAACCACCATTGTCGGGAACCGCGCTCCCTTCAAGCAGAACCAGATTCTGGCTGCGGGCGCCGTCGATCAACTTCATCACGCGATCATACTGGGGCTGGTTCTGGATCGGGCCGAACATTGTCCCCTGCTCCAGCCCGTCCCCCACAACGCTGGATTGTGCAAGTTTGTAAAGTTCGTCGCGCAGCTCGTCATAAATGGCTTCATGGATGTACATACGCTTGGTCGCGATGCAGATTTGTGCGCTGTTGTAGAATGCACCGAAGAACAGCTTTTGCGCGACGGCCTTCACATCGACATCGGGCATGATGATTGCGGCATCGTTACCACCCAATTCGAGTGTGATCCGCTTCAGGTCGCGTGAAGCCGATTCCATCACGCGTTTTCCGGTTGCGGTCGATCCGGTAAAGCTGATTTTGGCAAAGCCAGGGTGTGCGGTCATCATCGGTCCGAGGTCGTTGTCACCCGAAATCACGTTGAACACACCGGGCGGTAAGATGTCGCGCCAGAGTTCGGCCAGTTTCAATGTACACAGCGGCGTAAAGGGCGACGGTTTCAAGACCATGGTGTTGCCGGCGATCAACGCCGGGGCGATTTTCCAGATCCCGAGCAGGAACGGGAAATTCCAGGGGACAATCGCGGCAACGACACCCAGCGGTTCGTGGCGGACCACGACTGTGCGTGTATCGCTATCCTCGACGATCTCATCGGCCAGATCCTGCCGCGCCACGGCCTTGATCCAATAGGCGCCCAGATCGATTTCGCCCTTGGCCATATCATAGGGCCGCCCCTGCTCCATGGTGAACAATCGTGCGAAGGCTTCTGCATGCGGTTCGATGGCGCGCGCGGCGGCGATCAGTTTTTCGCGACGTCCCTCCCACCCCAACGCTTTCCAGCCTGCAAGCGCTGACTTTGCTGCATCGACGGCTGCGTCAACCTCCGCTTGCCCGGCCTTTGGCGAACGCGCAAACGGCTTCCCTGTGGCGGGATTGATGACATCCATTTCGTCGTCAGTGCGAACCGCCTGGCCATTGATTGTTAGGCTGTAGTCAGCGTTGAAATCCATTGCAGTCTCCTGATAAAGCACATGCGGCGTGCCTTTCGCGCACATCCAATTCGCAATAATCAAATGGTATAAGATTATTGACATCGCAAGCTTAAAAGTGCTGGAATGCCGCTATGGATATGAACTGGTCAGACGCCGACAGGGCATTCACCGACGAAGTCAGGACTTTTTTCGACGCCGAACTGACGCCCGAGCTGCGTGAGGCCGGGCGCTGGATGACCAGCGTCTATGGTGACCATGACCTGTCGATGGAATGGCAACACCGGTTGCACACCAAAGGCTGGGCAGCGCCTTCGTGGCCCAAACGCTATGGTGGAGCCGAGTGGAGCGTCACCCAGCGCTACATCTTTGCGCGCGAGCGGGTGCTGGCAGGGGCACCGCCAACGTCTCCCATGGGAATAGCCATGTGTGGTCCGGCTTTGCTCGGCCATGGTTCAGACGCGCAGAAGGACTATTTCCTTCCCCGTATGCTGACTGGTGAGCATTTCTGGTGCCAGGGCTATTCGGAACCGCATGCAGGCAGTGACCTTGCCCTATTGTCGATGAGTGCCCGGCGGGACAGCGACGACTTCGTCTGCAACGGCACCAAGATCTGGACGACGCATGCCAATGTCGCGAACTGGATATTCTGCCTTGTCCGCACCAGCCAACTCGCCCGGCCGCAACAGGGCATCACCTTCCTGCTGATTCCGATGGATACGCCCGGGATTACCGTCACGCCGATCGTGATGACCTCAGGTGAGCATATCCAGAACCTGATTTTCTTCGACAATGTCCGCGTCCCCGTGACCAACGTCGTCGGCGCGATCGACGATGGCTGGACGGTTGCCAAATATCTGCTCGAATTCGAACGCGGCGGCAGCGCCTATGCGCCGGAATTGCAGGTCCGCCTTGCACGTGTCCGCGAATTGGCGAGCGAAGGCTCACGGCCGCGGCTCAATGAATCGGCCTTCGCGGCGAAGGTGGCGGCGGCGCAAGCGCGGGTCGACGTGCTTGAAACTTATGAATTCAAGGCAATGAGCGATGCGGCTCGCGGTGGCCGCCCAGGTCTTTCAGGTTCAGTCATGAAAATATTGGGTACAGAGCTTAGCCAGCACATCACCGAACTCGCCCTTGAGGCTGCCGGACCATATGGCCACGCCTTCCAGCCGCAGGCGGGCTTTCCGGGCGGGCCAAATGTTATTCCGCATGATTTGAATCAATTCGTCGGCCCTCGTTCGGCTGCTATTGCGCCGCTTAAATATTTCAACGACAGGGCGGGTTCGATCTATGCTGGTTCAAACGAGATCCAGCGCAATATTATCGCCAAGGCAGGGCTTGGCATTTGATAGGAAGTTGAGTTCATGGGGGCTTCGGTAAAACCCAAGGCGAAACGTGGCAGGCCGCTTAAGCCGCTGATCACAAAAGAAGCTGCAGTTGATGCGGCGATTGTGCTGGTCGAGCAAGAGGGCATTGACTCACTGAGCGTCCAGGGCGTCGCCCGTGCCATGGGTGTGACCGCACCGTCGCTTTATTATCATTTCAAGGACAAGGACGAACTGCTTCAGCTCGTTGCCCGGGCGTTGCTGCACGAAGTCGGCGCAGAGGGCGGCGATGTCAGCGGGTGGAAGGAACGCGCTATTGCGCTCGCCGTGGCTACAAGGCGGACCATTTTGCGCCATCCCAATGCCGCCCCACTGATGCTGCGCTATTTCCCGCGCAATGTGATGTTGGGGGCTTATGAAGCAACACTCGCGATTTGCCCCTACCCTTCAGAGCACCATATGGCGATCCTCGAGGCGCTAGAGAAAATCACCTATGGCGCATCGCTGTTTGCAGCAGCGGCCGAGGCTCATCATATCCCGGCCATGCCGGTGTTTGACGCGAACCGCTTCCCTAAACTTGCCGAAGCGCTCGCTAAGGCACCAGAGGACGAAGCGCTGTTTGTCGAAACGCTGGAGCTGATGTTCGATGGCTTCGAAGCCCGTTACGGGACCAAGAAAAGGAAATCCAAATGATCGAGGGTGGATGCAACTGCGGAGCCATACGCTACAAAATCGAAGGCAAACCCGTCGTGGTTGCGCAATGCCATTGCAAAAATTGCCAACGACAATCGGGCAGCGCCTTTTCGGTCAATCTGATGGTTCCGGTTGCCGGCGTCACAACGACCGGCGAACTCACCACCTATGAAGATCGCGACACACGTTCGGGCAACCCTGTCCATCGCAGATTCTGCGGCAAATGTGGCTCACCCATCTTTTCAGACCTTGCTGAGGGCAATGGCATGACCATCGTCAAGGTGGGTACGCTAGACGATCCGGCACCCTTCGCACCTGTCGTCAGCGTGTGGACATCGACGAAAATGCCTTGGGTCGACCTTCCCGAAGGCCAGCGCGGCTTTCCGGAAAATGCGGGCTGATTAAAGCCCGCTTGGTTTTTCCGGTAGGAACACGGTCTTGATCTCGACATAGGGCTGCATACCCTCTGGCCCGCCTTCACGACCGACCCCCGATTTCTTGAACCCGCCAAATGGATTGGTCAGATCGAACTCGCGTCCATTTTGCGTGAAGTGGCCAGTGCGAATGCGACGCGCGACGGCATAAGCCCGGTCGGTATCGTTTGTATAGACGCCGCCTGACAGACCGAACTCGCTGTCATTGGCGATGGCGATCGCTTCTTCTTCGCTGTCATAGGGAATGACACCGGTTACCGGCCCGAAAATCTCTTCGCGCGCAATTACCATGTCGTTCGACACATTGGCGAACACCGTCGGTTCGATAAAATAGCCCTGATTCAGGCTGGCGGGGCGCCCTCCACCGGCCGCCAGTTGCGCGCCTTCGGCCACACCTTTGGCGATGTAACCCTGAACGCGTTCCAACTGTCGCTTCATCGCCAGCGGCCCCATCTGGGTGTCTTCAGAATTGGGATCGCCCACGGCGACCGATTTCATCGCAGCAGCCAGGCTTTCGACATGGTCGGCATAGCGTAAACGCGGCACGAGGATGCGGCTGTAATTGATGCAGGCCTGTCCGCATAACTGGGTCACTAGCGGCGCAAGCATCGGCCCGGTCTGCGCCGGATCGAAATCGTCGAGAATGATCGCGGCCGACTTTCCTCCCAGTTCCATGGTGTAGCGCGCCATACGCGAGGCGCATACAGAGGCGACATGCAGGCCCACGGCAGTCGAACCGGTAAAGGCAACCTTGTCGATTCCGGGATGACTGATCAGCCGGTCTGACATCTCGCGATCGGCCGGCAACAGGTTCAAAACGCCAGCCGGAAAGCCGACCTCTTCAGCCGCCTCCGCAATCAGGAATGTTTCAAGCGGCGTTTCAGGCGACGGCTTCATCACGATCGTGCAGCCCGCCGCCAGTGCCGGGGCAACCTTCATGAACATGCCCATCAACGGCCCGTTCCAGGGATTGATGGCAGCGACGACGCCCACAGGCTCCTTCACCACGACGGCATATTTGGAGACGAACCCTTGCGACGGGCGAACATCTTCAAACACAGTCTTTTCGGCAAGATCTGCGTAGTATGAGAGCAGCATCGAAGCGCCAATGCCCGATCCGCGCGCCATCGACACCGGTACGCCGACCTGCCCGATCCACGCCGCATCAAGCTCCGCACAACGCCGCTCAAGCACCGCGCCCAGTTTGCGCATCATCGCAGCACGCTCTACCGGCGCCATGCGGGACCACGGGCCATGATCGAAGGCCTTGCGCGCTGCGGCGACGGCAAGTTCGACCTCATCCGGCCCCGCTTCAGCAACCTCGAACAGCATTTCTTCGGTCGATGGGTTGAACAGCCGCAGCTTCGATGACGAATTGGGGACAATCCAGTCACCACCGATGAACAGGCGATCGGGATGGGCCAAGGCTATAGGCGACGACATCAAATTCTCCTGCTCATGAAACTCTCGCTTGCTATTATCTAATTACCGTAGATAATAGCAAGAAGGAAGTTGCACTTCCCCAAAAGAGGTCCGAAGAGACCTCGCAGAACATGCCCATAGGGGTTTGGAGGAAAGCCAATGACGTCTCCACAGCCTGCAGCGCGGTCTGGCGAGTGGCGCAGCAATCCAGGCGGGCCGATCCCCAAAAGGAAGCCCGATTCCGTTCGACGCACTTCCAGCCTCGACATATTCTGGCCTGATGGCCGCGAAGGATTGTCGCATATCATCGGCCGGGCGCGCGACATTTTCAGTGATGCAGACGGTGAATTCCATGTGCTGGATGAAGCCGAGATTGAGGCGAATGCCCATATCACCCGGGAACTGGTCAACGCACGTACAATTCCCGAAGATTCGCGCCTCGACGCGTTGTCCGGTGTCCGCGCCGGTGGGCAGTTGCGCAGCGCGCTCCGTTCGCTTTTCCCAGCAGCAGCCGAACGCGATACTACGCAATATCTGCTACTCGACGATCTTGCGGGAGCGACTCTGGTATCAAGCTGGGGCTGGTTCGCTTGGGAAGGCTTCAGCAGGGAGCTGGCAGACCGGATTCACACGCACGGCATCGGCGGCAATCAGGGCGATATGCGCGGTGTCTGCATTGGCTTTGCCGAAGGCTCAACTTCGATAAGCGACATAGGCCATCCGCATATCGAACAGCAGAGTTCGGCGATTGTGCCGTCATTGGTCAATTCCGAAGATCCCGATGGCTGGCATGCCTTTCCGGAGATCAAGGGACCACATTCGCGCCGGGCGCGATGGATTGATCTGTCAATCGACGGCGATACCCTTGTTATCGATACCGGATTTCAGGATAGCGCCGCGCGGCAGGACGGGCTGCGACAGGCGATCCACGAATATCGCGCAACCGCACGGGTCGATGCCTCAGATGGACAGATTTTGTCCTTGGCCGCCACGCCTTATGTTCTTCCCCATCAGGAATGCCCGGCTGCGGTCACGAACATACAGCGCCTCGTGGGCCAGAACATTACCTCGCTTCGCGATATAGTTCCGCAGATGCTGGCGAAGGAAATGGGGTGCACCCATCTCAACGACGTTCTGCGCGCACTTTCGGCGACGCAAAGTCTTTCGTCGCAATTACATCTCGCGATCCATGGAGATGGCTTATGAGCGACGACGTCGGTCTGGATACCAGCGACGGTGCCATCTGGGCCATTACGCTGAACCGCCCGCAAGCGATGAATGCCATTACAATGTCCATGGCAGCACGTTTGCAGGAGATATTGGCCGATGCAGCAACGGATAAAAATGCCAGATGCCTGATTATCACAGGTGCAGGAGAGGAGGCCTTTTCGGCGGGCTTTGATATCAAGGAAATGGCCGATTTCGACACTAATGCGATGCGTAATGCATTCGTACAACGAGACCCGCTGTTCAGGGCGATCGCGCTCCACCCGCTTCCAGTCATAGCGGCCGTCAACGGCAAGGCATTCGGCGCAGGTGCTTTGATGGCCGCAGCAAGTGACTTCCGCATCGCAAGCAATAAAGCCGAATTCAAGGTAACAGCGATCAACTATGGAAGTGCAAACGCCACCTGGTCTTTACCATCAATAGTGGGGCCAACGACTGCAAAACAAATCCTGATGACCGGAAAAACTGTAACTGCATCGGAGGGCCTATCCAATGGACTTTTCGATCAGCTCGTCGAGCCCTGCAATCTATTGGAAAGCGCCCGACAATTGGCCATTTCGATTGCCGAAAAGCCGAAGGAAGCGGTGAAAGCGGTGAAAACGCTTGTTCGCAATGCACAACAGCTCACTGTCGCTGATGCTTGGCAAGCGGAACATGACCATGTGCTCTCTCAACTCGACGACGGAAGTCAGCGTGGCGACGAAGTGTTCGCGAAATTTCTGGGCAAAGACAAAACAGATCCCGCTTAGAAATTCGTCGACTGCTTGATTAAAGCTGCCGCCCCCCCCCCGCGCTCACGAACATTTTCGCGAGAAACGCTGCTACTTATGGGATGGCGTCAACTCCCGGTAAACTTTGCCGGGCGCTTTTCCATAAAGCTCGCAATACCCTCTTTGAAGTCGGCGCTTTGGAACAATGGCAGCAACTGGAGATAGACATGCTGTACATGGGTGTTGAAAGTCTCTTCCAGCCCCATGCGCATCAACCGTTTTGCGCCCTGCACTGCCAGTGGCGCATTGTTAGCAATTTCTAGCGCTATTTCCCGTGCGCGCGCAGCGACTTGATCGCTCGGCACCACCTCATTGACCAGTCGCTCTTTCAAGCAATCATCCGCGGACAGCGTTCGACCGGTGAAGATGATCTCCGCTGCCTTTGCCCAACCCAGCATGCGCGGCAGGAACCAAGTGCCGCCCGATTCGGGGAGTACACCCCGCTTTACAAATGCAGCAGCCAGTTTTGCATCCGCTGCCATCACGCGGATATCGCAGCCGAGTGCGAGGTCCATTCCATAGCCAGCTGCCGACCCGTTGAGCGCTGCGATCACGGGCTTGTCGAGTGCATGCAGCACAGTCGGAGGCGTGTTTCTGAGGTCTATTGTTGCACTGAACGTCGCGGATGAAGACCCAATCCCCTCACCTTTTTGCGCCGCGCCCAGATCCAGCCCGGCGCAAAAAGCGCGGCCCGTGCCGGTGAGAATGATGACGCGGACTTCACGGTCTTCACCTGCCTTTACCAACAGGTGGCTGAGTGCGTCCAGCATCGGACCAGAGATAGTGTTCAACCGTTCTGGTCGGTTCAGCGTCAGCGTTGCGACGCCCTCTGATACCTCATAGGTGACGTCTGCGCTCATGTTTTCCTCTCCCGCTTTGGCGCGATTAGGCAGCAGAGACTGGCTGTTCTGAATCGCTATGCAGTTGCTTGGGTAGCGGAACAGGGCTCCGATGCAATAGTTGGCTGAATCCGGCGATTGTTGGCGGTGCTGTAATAGAAATCACCGCACCGGACCAAAGTTACTCAGCCTTTGAGGTATCGTCGTCGTATCGGACCTAGCGAAAGGTGGCGTAGTTCAGGCTGCAGTTTTACGCTGCTTTTCCAACTTCTTCAGCACCATCTGTCGTTTCAAGCGCGACAGGTGGTCGATGAACAGAATGCCTTCGAGATGGTCCATTTCATGCTGCAGACAGGTCGCCATCAGGCCTTCCATCTCTTCTTCGTGCACCTTGCCATCCAGATCCTGCCAGCGGGCACGGATTGCGGCGGGGCGTTCGACCTCAGCAAATTGATCCGGCACCGACAGGCAACCTTCGGTGTAGGTCGAATGCTCATCGGAAGGATCAAGTATTTCAGGATTGATGAATATACGCGGGTTGCGCACGACTTCATCATCATGATTGCAATGTTCGCCATGCTCATGGTCATGCTCGGTCGGCTCTTGCAGATCGATTACCAAAATGCGCTTCGGCACGCCTACCTGGATCGCGGCGAGACCGATGCCCGGCGCATCGTACATCGTGTCGAACATGTCCTCGACAAGTTTTTTCAGCCCATCGTCAAATTCGGTGACGGGGGTCGAGATGACTTTGAGCCGCGGATCGGGCACTTCAAGGATCGGGAGTATGGCCATGGCGCTAAAATAGGGACTGGGTGGGCCAGCGTCAACCGACCGGACGACGGGCACGGAGCGCCTGCGCCAATGTGCCTTCGTCGAGATAGTCGAGCTCGCCGCCGACGGGCACGCCATGCGCGAGCTGCGTCAAGCGGATCGGATAGCTTTCCAGCCGTTCGGCGAGGTAGTGAGCAGTCGTCTGGCCTTCGAGCGTGGCGTTCATCGCCAGCACCACCTCGTCAATGCCGCCTTCGGCTACGCGCACAACCAGACCATCGATATTGAGATCCTCGGGCCGCACCCCGTCCAAGGCAGAAAGCCGCCCACCTAGCACATGATATTTGCCGGGAAACAAACGCGAGCGATCAAGCGCCCAAAGGTCGGACACATCCTCCACCACGCACAATGCGCGGGTGTCGCGGCGCGGATCGGCGCAAATGCCGCAAGGATCGCTGGTATCCAGATTTCCGCAGGTCGAGCAGGTCTTGAGCCGCTCCTCGACCATTTCGAGCGCGCGGAGCAAAGGCTGCAGCACTGTCTCGCGCTTTTTCATCAGATGCAGGACAACGCGGCGGGCCGAGCGCGGACCGAGACCGGGAAGCCGCGACAATGCTTGTGCCAATGCGTCTATTTCTTGCGATGCCATAGCGGCGTAGCTAGTGCGCCTTGCAGACAAAGGAAAGACTTGGATGCGCCTGATATTCATGGGGACCCCGGATTTTGCCGTGCCGACGCTGAACGCGCTGGTCGATGCGGGGCATGATGTGGTCGCTGTCTATTCGCAGCCACCCCGCCCTGCCAATCGCGGCAAAAAGCTGACGCCCTCTGCCGTGCACGCGTGCGCCGAGGAATTGGGGCTGGAGGTGCGCACGCCGGTGTCGCTCAAAGGCGCCGAGGAGCAGGAAGCCTTTGCGGCCCTCAATGCGGACGCGGCAATCGTCGCGGCCTATGGACTGCTGTTGCCCCAGCCAATTTTGGACGCACCGAAACATGGCTGCCTCAACGTCCACGGCTCACTCCTGCCCCGCTGGCGCGGCGCGGCGCCTGTGCAGCGCGCGATATTGGCTGGCGATGCTGAAACCGGCGTCATGGTCATGCAGATGGAGGCAGGGCTTGATACCGGGCCGGTGCGCGCAACAGCGCGAACACTGATTGATCACAAGACCGCTGGAGAGCTCACCGAAGAACTGGCGCATCTAGGAGCCGGTCTGATGGCGGAAGTGTTAGCAGATATTGATGGCCATCCTGCAATTGCACAGCCTGAAGAAGGCGCGACCTATGCCCGGAAAATCGACAAGAGCGAGGCGCGGCTGGATTTCCAACAGATCGCAGAAGTGGTGGAACAACAGATCCGCGCTTTCAACCCCGTGCCAGGCGCATTCTTTGAGTTTGAAGGCGAGCGATATCGGATTTTGGCTGCTGATATTGTGGAAACAGCCGGTGAAAGCGGAGCTGTCGTCGACGACAGGCTTACCATCGCATGCGCAACAGGCGCCATCCGCCCGAAGATCATCCAACGCGCCGGAAAGCCCGCAATGCCGCTCGCCGATTTTCTGCGTGGGAATAAAATTCCGGCGCGTACCATCCTCGCATGACCCGCTTTGCCTTCACCATCGAATTTGATGGCACGCCCTACATGGGCTGGCAGCGGCAGGGGCATGGCCCTTCGGTGCAGCAGTCGATTGAAGAAGCCATCGAGCGTGTCACGGGCGAAAATGTCGCAGTGCATGCAGCGGGGCGCACCGATGCCGGCGTCCACGCCTTGGGAATGCGCGCGCATACCGATATTGAAAAAGCTATCGAACCCTTTCGGCTGATGGAAGCGATCAATGCGCAGTTGCGCCCTGAACCGATAGCCATCCTAACATCTGAAATAGTTGCGAATGATTGGCATGCGCGCTTTTCCTGCATCGGCCGCGAATATGTCTTTCGCATCGCCAATCGGCGTGCACCGCTTGCGCTGGAGGCCAAGCGCGCATGGAAAGTGCCACAGCCGCTCGATGCAGATGCGATGCATGAAGCGGCGCAGCGCCTTGTCGGCCTCCACGACTTCACCACATTCCGTTCGGCACATTGCCAATCGGATAGCCCGGTCAAGACGCTCGACAGACTCGACGTGCGGCGCGAAGGTGAGCATGTGCTGATCGAAGCGGCGGCGCGAAGTTTCCTCCACCACCAAGTCCGTTCGATGGTCGGCTGCCTTGCCTTTGTCGGCATGGGGCGCTGGAGTGCGGATGATTTGCAAGCCGCACTGGACGCAAAAGATCGAGCGGCTTTAGCGCTGAATGCTCCGCCGGACGGCCTGTATTTTGTGAGGGCGATTTACCCTTAGCCAAAAATCCGCGCGACCGACTTTTCCAGCATCAGTAACTGCCACAGCAGACGGCTGTGGTCTGACCGGCCTCCAATATGCTCGTCGGCCACGCGGGCAATTTCTGCGCTATCAAACCAGCCAGTCCGCGCCAAAGTTGTATTAGATGCAATCCCGCGTGCCGTCTCGGCCAGCGGCCCGCGGAACCATTGGGCAATCGGCGTCACAAAGCCCATTTTAGGCCGATAGAGGATGTCTTCGGGCAAATAGCGTTCCATCGTGCGCTTCATCAGCCACTTCCCCTGCCCACCACGAACACGCATATTTTCGGGTAAGGAGGCCGCAAATTCGAGCAGACGATGGTCGAGCAGCGGTTCGCGCGCTTCCAGCCCCACTGCCATGCTGGTGCGATCGACCTTGGTCAGGATATCGCCGGGCAACCACAGTTTCATATCGGCATATTGCGCCTGATCAAGCCCGCTACGCGCAGGGGCTTTATCCATCAACCGGTGCATATGATATTCAGCCCGATAACCGCGGAGCAACTGATTTGTGCGCCGCGAATAAAGCCGGTCACGGATGTGCGGTGGGGTGACGCCCACTGCCTCGGCATAGCCCTCTGCCCCCGTCCGCGCGAGCGAGAGCAGGGTGGTCTTGGCGCGCAAGGGGCGTGGTGCCCAATCCGCCTTGGGATAGAGCCGGCCCAGCGTTCCGAATAGCGGGCCGCGAATGGCTTGCGGCAACAGGCAACGCATCCGCTCCTCACCATGGTGGAAGACATGGCGGCGATAGCCCGCCAGTGCTTCATCCGCGCCGTCGCCCGACAGCGCCACGGTTACATGCTCGCGCGCCATTTCGCTGACACGATAGGTTGGCAGCGCCGAGGCATCGGCAAAGGGTTCGTCAAAATGGAAGGCGAGTGTGTCGATCAGGCCATAATCGTCAGCCGCAACGATTTTGCTATGATGCTCTGTCAGAAAGCGCTTGGCGATGCGGCTGGCATATTCGCTTTCGTCCAGTTCGCCGACATCGAAGCCTATCGAGCAGGTCTTGACCGGCAGCCGTGATGCCTCCGCCATCAGCGCCACGACGCTGCTGCTGTCAACCCCGCCCGACAGAAAGGCCCCCAAAGGCACGTCGGCGACCATGCGGCTGAGAACGGCCTGCCGCATTAGGCGGAGCAGTTCCTCCTGCAATTCTGCTTCGCTGCCCTTTACCCGATTGGAAAAATCGAGATCCCAATATTGGGTAGGCGCAGGCTCTGCCTTACCTTGGGTCAGCAGCCAATAATGGCCGGCTGCCAGTTTCTGCACGCCTGCGACGATGCAGCCATGGTCGGGGACATAGCCGAAGGCCAGATAGTCTTCGACCATCGCCAGATCGGGCTCTCGCCGCAAAGCTGGATGTTCAAGCAGCGCTTTCAGTTCTGAACCGAAGATGATGCTGCCATCGGCCAAACGTGCATGATAAAGCGGCTTCACACCCAACCGGTCGCGCGCCAGCAGCAATTGGCGGTTCGCCTGATCGTAAAGCGCGAATGCGAACATGCCGTGCAGCCGTTCGACGCATTTTGGTCCCCAGGCGCGATAAGCCTCCAAAATGACTTCGCTGTCGCTATGCGTGCGGAACTGGTGGCCCATTGCCTCCAACTCTTTGCGCAGCTCCTGGAAGTTGTAGATTTCGCCGTTGAACGAGAGCGCAAAGCGTTCATCCTCGGTCAGCATCGGCTGTGCGCCGCCGCCAAGGTCAATGATCGACAGGCGACGATGGCCAAGGCCCATGCCCGGCGCAGTCCACACGCCCGACCCGTCGGGCCCGCGATGCGCAATCGCATCGGTCATCCGCCGGACGCGTTCTGGGTCGACCGGCTTGGAGCTTTCGACATGGAAGATACCGGCAATGCCGCACATGATTTGAGCGCCTTAGTCCAGACCAGCCATGCGGTCAGCCAGTTTATCGATATCCCGAATCGAATTGAGGAATGAGTCGATAGCCGGACGCGGATTTTCGCGGCCTTTTTGCTCTGCTGAGACCAATATCGCCACCGCCTGCTGGTTTCCGCCCAGCAGTTTCGCCTTGAGCGTCGCCATTTTTACAGCGGTGCCGGAACCGCTGGTCGTGCCGTTCACACGGTAAAAGCTGATCACATCGCGATGATTCTGGCTTTTGGTTCCGATGCGCTCGCAACGGGCGTTGGCTGGCGCTTCGCAATTCTCGATCCACGACCAATCACTTTTGCCGCCTGCAGCACCTTGCCCAAAACCAACCAGTTCGCGGCCTTCGGACTGGCGGTCATATACCGCAACGTAGAGATCGATCTCTTGCCCCTGCGCATTGCGATAGCGACCAAGCAGAGTGTGGCTGGCCTTGGCAAAATGCGGCTTCCAGGGATGTAATGGGCGATATTCGACCCGCGCCCAACCTGCCACCTGTGGCAAATCAATTTTCGCAGGAACCGGCGATGCCCGGTTGGCAATGTAGATGCTCCATCCAAATGGCAGCAGCACGATTGCCGCCATCGCGCCCAATGCGATTGCCGGTTTCAATGCGATGCCGGAAACTTTCGCCAGCTGATCCGCATGGATGGATTGCGCGTCCGCCGCCCTATCAAAAAACGGCCAACCTGCGGCCATCACCAAAGCGATCACGATGCCGAAAAACACCCAGCCGAAAATCACATGGTCAAAGCTCGCGGCAAAATCGAGATTGCCGTGGTGCGCAATGTAGATGGTAGCGAAGGCGCGCAGGCCGTTAGCGATGATAGGAATGGCTATACATGCCGCCATGAAGGCAATCCGGCGTGGCCAGCTTTTGAAGCAAAGGTTCGAAACCAGCGCGCCAAGGGCGACCATAGCGACGAGGAATTTGACCCCGGAGCATGCCTCTGCAACGCGGAATAGCGCGGTGGGAGTGGCGATGTAAATGCCATCGATATGCGCAGGAATTCCCGTCAGGCCGAGGAGCCACATACACATTTCGGCGGTGATTGTTTGCAAGACCGGAACAAATTCTTCGCCAAAAGGCACAAGGAAGAACATGTAGAAAAGCGGGAACAGCAGTCCGCGCGTGACCGCCGGACCAAGTAGAAATGCAACGCTACCCTGCAACATCATCACCAACCCCGCATGCCGCGCCAGCGCCACCCCGGCCGCATCGCCGAGCAGCCAACCAAAAGACGCAGCGGCCATCCAGACCAGCGGAAGCGCCCAAGGCTTTGGCTCAAGTTTGGCCAGTTCGGATTTGCGCTGATCAACCAGCCACCACAGGATCGGGATGATGATCAGGCAATGGTTGAAGGTCGAGCTGTTCCACCAGATCGACGCCATGTCCGCCGCATCGCGCCAGAACAGCGCCAGCAGCGCCGCCCAAACAATGCCGAGGCGCGCGAGCGATGTCCGCCAGTTAGCGGTCATTTTGCAGCCACGCCTTTTATCAGCGTTTCAAGCGAGGCAAGCTGCGCATCCCAGCCATAATGGGCAATCACATGCGCACGGGCCTCCGCTCCCAGTCGAAGGCGCTCGTCGGTATCGGACAGCAGCGCCGAGACCTTGGCGGCCTCTTCCTCAACATTTTTGGCGACCAGCAGATGCTCGCCGTCCACCGCTTCGATACCTTCAGCGGCAGCGGCTGAGGCTAAAACCGGCTTGGCCATCGCCATCGCCTCCAGCACCTTGTTCTGGATACCGCGAGCAATGCGCAATGGTGCAACGACGACATCGGCGCCTGCAAGCCATGTGCGCACATCATCGACCGCGCCTGTCACCTGCACGCCGGGAAGCGCTGACAGTTCGACAACAGCAGGCGTCGGATTTCGCCCGACAATCGCGAAGGTGGTTTCCGGATGCGCCTGCCGGATGGCTGGCATGGCATTGCGGGCAAAATCGCTGACAGCTTCGATATTGGGGCGATAATCCATCTGCCCGGTGAAGACGATCAGGGGATCGGGAAAGACCGGATGGAGTTTCTTGAACTTCGCAGCCGGGTCATAAAAAACCGTGTCGATGCCGTTCCCCAGCGCAGCGACATTGGCTACCCCGCTTCGCTCCCGAAAAAGCGCAGCTTCAGCTTCGCTGACGAATAGGCTGGCATCGGCGCGCTTGGCAATTTCGCTTTCGAAGTCGGAAAGCTTCTTCGCTTCACGCACATAGACCCAGCGCATCAGCGCATTGCCTTCGCTCGCATAGCTTTCGAACTTGGCACTGTCGACGTCGACAAAATCCATGATGAATCGGCCATCGAAATCGGCTGAGACATATTGTGCCATCTGGCCTGAAAAGACGAATATGTGGCTGATCGATCCGCTTGCCAGCCGCTCATCAACCCAATCCTGCATCGCCTTCGAACCGAATGCTGTCAGCGAAACCGGTTTGCCGCTGGCCAGTGCTTCAACACCTGAAAACCAGCTCGGCTTATCACGCAGCTCGACATGCAGCGACGCCAGACCCGCCTGCTCAGCCTCGGCACATTCGATGTCACGCGCATCATCAGCGAAGGCACCGACATGCACCGGTGCCATCGTCTGCAGTTTCTTGAGGATGTGGAAAGAACGGATCTTGTCGCCGCGGTCCGGGGGCCAGGGAACGCGGTGGGCGAGGAACAATATCTCGCGCATCAGCCGAGACCCTTGGAAATCCAGGGGCCGATCATATTGGCGATGGGCAAAGGCAGTTTCTGCCATGCAGAGACAACTGACCTATATTTCGCGCTGTTCGGGTTGACGTCGCGTGGCTCCGATCCATCGGCAGTACGTATAGAATAAGACAGAGGTTCCGGTTCGAAACCCCAGTTTTTCTTGAAGAAATAGGCACCGGAATCGACTTTTGATCGGCCAAAATCAAACCGCGTGCAGCCGCGACGGCGCGCATGGTTCATCAGCGCATAATACATCACATCATTGGCCCGCAGCGCCCGCGCTTCCCACACACCCCCGCCCCAATAGGGCATGACGGCGCCGTTGAAATAGAGGCTCAAAACACTCGCCACCGGTTTGCCATCCGACAGCACGGTCAGAATATCGGCATCATTGCCAAAGGCCTTCAACGTCTCCGCCATCAACGCGCGGGGAAATACTGGCGTACCCAGATTGCGCACACTTTCGGCATAGACGCGGTAGTGCCAGTCGAGATCGCGCTGGCCATTGCCGGTTTCGATCACCAACCCCTTATCGAGGCCTTTGCGTACCTCCGCCCGTTGTTTGCGCGGGACAGCGAGCAATTGGGCCTCGTCATCGCCCGCTAATTCGCGTTCGAAATTCGCGTGCGCATTGCTCTGGATTGTCCAGCCTTGATGCGGGATTGCGCCGCCCCGTAGTTCAGCCGTTGGGCATTTCAACTCGACTGCCAGTTCCCAAACGGCGTCCGCCAAACGATCCGCCACGCCCTGCGATCCAGCCAAGATCCCGCCGCCAACCGCAAAACCACTGGATACCAAGGCGCGACCAAATAATGGTGACCCGACCGCGTGTAAGGGTACCACACCTTTGATGTCGCCAGCTTCATTTTCGGCAACAATCGCATAAGCCGCATGGCCGGTCGCCTTGGATATGGCAGAAAGCCATAGCGTCAGATGAAAGGGCGTCGAACCCCGCTGAACACGAACCCAATCGTCCAACCGCGCACAATAGTTTGCGTCGCACAAATTGGCACGCCGAATGATAACGGTTTCAGACAATAGAGGCGCATTCATCGGATCCGCCCTTGTTCTTCGGTGACAATCGCGTCGAGCCGGTCCCATTCAAAATCAGATATCAGGCGCTGGAGTTTGCCCTGCATCGTTTTCAGATTGGTATAATGCCGCAGCTTTGACTTGATCGGGGCGTTGGCAACGCGCGGTTGGCCTGGGTCAATTTCCCACGGATGGAAATAGATGATCGCCGGGCGCAGGTCTTCTTCATTGACCTGTCGCATCGCCCAACGGGAAAAGGCGTATGGCAGCAACCGGAAATAGCCGCCACCGCCTGCCGCCAACCGCTTTCCGGCAAAAACCGCCGTTGTAACCGGTATTTCGATCAGATCCGAACCCGCCACGGGTTTGAAGGCAAATCGCGGCGCTTCGGGCCAGCCGTAATGATCGCTCTGGATTGGCGCGACGCTGGAGGAATAGACATAGCCCTGCTCGGCCAGCACCTCATGCGCCCAAGGGGTCCGCTTATCGATCGAGAAGCTGGGTGCGCGATAGCCGTTGACCTTTGCGCCGCTGGCATCTTCAATCATCTTGCGCGCCCGTTCAATATCGTCGCGGAATTGCTCAGGCGTCAGGGTGAACACCCGGTCATGATTTGAGCCGTGGTTGCCCAGTTCGTGCCCGGCTTCGGCTATGCGTCGCATCAGCGCCGGATAGCGCTCTGCCACCCAGCCTAAAGTGAAAAATGTCGCCTTGATCCCGCTTGCCTCGAACATTTCGAGCAAAATATCGGTATTGCGTTCAACGCGGCATTCAAGTCCCCGCCAATCGCCGGGCTTTATGACGCGTTCGAACGCGCCGACATGAAACCAGTCTTCAACATCGACAGATAGTGCATTGCGCACAAATGATTTCCTTTTTCTGTCGACCGAGAACTATGCCGCACGGATCGAACGGATTTCACCGGCAAGCGTCTGGTTTTCCTTTTCCATCCAGTCGATCAACATTGCAAGCACGCGTCGCAGGACAGCGTCCTGTTCAACCATATGCGTCTCAAGTCGCTCGATCCGGCTCTGTAAGGCAGCCAACGCGGCCTGGTCGACGGAAGGTGCCTGCACCGAAGCGGCAACCGGCGCAGGCATTGGCGCACCAGCTTTCTCTGCAACCTCGGCTGCGGCCTGACGTTCGAAATGGGCGATCGCCTCAGCAGGCGCATGATCGGAAAGCGGTGCTTCATAAGCGAAGCGCTTGCCGGACATGTCAGCAATGACCGCCGCTATCAGATCGCCATTCAGCGTGTCGAGTTGCTCAACCGCACCCATCAGCAGCGCCCTGTTCATCAATGCGTTCAACTTGCGCGGCACGCCGCCGGTTTCATCAAACAAGGCCGCAAAGGCATCGGGCGTCAATTGGGGGCGACCGGTCCAGCCGGCACGCTGCAAACGGTGGATCACATAAGGTTCAACCTCGTCCGCATCCATCGCCTCCAGATGGTGCGTCGCAATCACCCGCTGGCGTAGCTGCTCCAATTCGGGCGCGGCTTGCACGAGATCACGAAACTCCGGCTGACCGAGCAGGAAAATCTGCAACAATGCAGTTGATCCCAGTTGAAAGTTGGACAGCATGCGCAGCTCTTCGAGCGCATCAATCGCCAGATTCTGCGCTTCGTCCACGACCAACAGACAGCGGCGTCCGGCGCGCGCTTCGGCGTGGAGGAAATTCTCGATCGCCTTGAGCGTCGAAGCCTTGTCGAGGCCGCGCGTGTCGATACCGAAACTTTCAGCGGCCATCTGCACCATGTCTTCGCCGTCGAGCTGGCTGGTCACCACCGTCGCTGCGGTCAACCTGGCTTTGTCGATGGTTTGCATCAAATGGCTGACCAGCGTCGATTTACCCGATCCAACCTCACCCGTGATAACGATGAAGCCTTCGCCCTGGGCAAGGCCGTAACCCAGATAGGACAGCGCCTTGCGGTGCGTGCCGCTTTCAAAATAATAATGCGGATCGGGGGTCAACTGGAACGGACGTCCGGACAGGCCATAAAACTGATCGTACATGATTTATCCAATCTTTCCTGTCGCCAAGGCTTAAAAGCTATACCGCATACCGAGCAGCGCTGACGCCGATACTTCACCGTCAAATTCTTCCTGCTTGACGCTATCGATACCAACCGCTGCGCCTGCAGTCAGCCCGCGCCAAATCTGGCGATAATAGGCCGCGTTGGCACCGATATTGTAAATGTCAGATGCGAGGTTGAATCCCGGATCGATATAGTTGCCATAGACATTGGTTTCAAAGCGCGACCGGCGGTCAAGTTCGCGACCCAGGGTGCCGACAATGAAGTAATTTTCGTCAATCAATCCGGACAGTTCGGGCAATGCGCCAAATGCAGAGGTCAGGAATTTCTGACGGTTATAACCAGCGGCAAGGCCTGTGCTCCACCCGCCAGCATTGGTGACCATCGATGCCGTGATACCGCGCGTCCGGAAGGGTGCGGGACGAAGCGACCCGAGACCGTTGTTAAAACAGGTTGCACCTGCTTGCCCAAAGGCACAGCCACCCAGATCGCCCGACAACGGATTGCGAATGGTCGTGAACTGTCCCGGAAGCGAGGCCAATGTCCGGTTCAGCGATGTGCCGAAGCCCGAGACCGTGTCATAGACCGAAACATTGACACCCATCCGTTCGGATGGCGCATAAGAGAAACTGCCATAATAGGTGTCGCTGCCATAGCGATGGCCATAGCGCGCCTCTAGCGAGGTGCGACGGCTAGGCCGCCACAAAACACCTGCATCCCATATCAGACCGTCGCTTTCATAAGCTGTCAGACGCGGAGAATTGGGGTCGGTGATATAACGACCGCTGGCAGTAGTGATCGGGATACCTGCACCATCGCGCAGCGCATCACGCTCCGAAATTTCGACATCTTCGTACCCAATTCCGCCAACCACAGCCAGCGTCGGCGAAACCGGAACGGTAATATCTGCACGCAGATAGCGGTCGTCAAATCGCTGGTCGAGTTGGCTTGCATCCTCGCGTGCCCAACCGCCGCCGACAGCCCAGCCAAAAGGCAGGCGCCCAGGTTGCATTCCAAAGGTCGCATTGGCCGAATAGCTGACACTGTCGTCAAAAGCGGGGCCTGCAATCTGGCCGGGAGCGAGCGGCCCGACATTGCCATCCTCGGCTTTGGTATAGCCCATGCGATAGGCCGCAGCGACCGTCAGGTCATCAATCTGTGCGGCGAAGGTCGGACCTGTATAAATCGAATAGACTTGGCTGACATTGTCGGTTCGCCCCAATATCGTCCCCGGCGTTACACCGCGACTGTCGATTTTTGACCGGCTGGCATAACCACCCGCCTCAATACTGACATTCTTGCCCAACCGCGCGGTACCGCGTGCAAGGCCGCTGATGATATCCTGGTCGCGGACATTGCTGTCATACCCGATAAGCCGCTCATATCGGACATTGACCTGCGCCTGTGCGTTGCGTTCGCTGACTGAGGCTTCGACACCTACAGCAATAGTCGAATAGGTCAGGACGTCGCCACCGTCATCAAGGTCCGCAAGCAGAACTTGCTGCGCCTCGATATAAGGAGTGACTTCCAGACGTTGACGTTCTGCCGATACTCTTTTGGGTTCGGCTTCATCCGATTTAACCGGCGCAGATTCTGCTTCCATCGGCTCCCATTCGGTCTCCAGCATCTGCGCAAATGCAGGCAGCGGCACGGCAGTAGCTGCCATGCCCAGCAGCAGCGCGTGCTTTGCTTTAGGAGGGAATAGTCTGGGCATATTATGCTCCATATCCATAATAATTGCCGAACTTGCGTCCAGTTGGGGAGAATTTGGCGCGGTTGAGAAGCAGCTGAATATGCTCACAGCCGCTGAGCAGCGAGAGTGCATCACGCAACGCACTGTCGGTTGTCACATCCGCATGGACGACCATCACCGCTTGTCCCACATGCAATGCTAATACCGAAGCGGGTGATGCAGCTAGCGCGGGGGGAGAATCAAAAATGATGATGCGCGAAGGATCGTGGCTGGTGAGTTGGTTGAGCACAGCAGCCGTACGTGACGCAGCCAGATATTCGGTATCCTGATTGGTCTGCGCACCGGCGGGCAGGATCGACAGACCTTCGATATCGGTTTCGATTACTAAATCCTCAACGTCGATAGCGGGGTCCGCCAACGCATCCATCAAACCGCGTCCGCCTTCGATACCCAATCTTGCCAGCACGCTGGGTTTGGCGAAATCGGCATCGACCAGAAGGACGCGATTGTCCTTTTCCGACGCCATCGACAGGGCGAGGTTGACGGCACAAAAGGTTTTGCCTTCATTGGGGTTTGCCGAGCAGATCAGTATCCGCTCGCCGTGCGGAATGGCATCAATGCCCTTGCCTCCACGTGCGGCCAACAGAAGCTGGCGTTTGACGATGCGGAATTCTTCCGAAAGGCCCGTAACCGAGCCATAGGGATCGATGAAATTGAGCGACAACAGACGTTCGCGATCGACCTTGGCCACGGGCTTTGTCCCGCGTGTCGGCGAACGTGGAGCCGGAGTTGGTGACGCCACAACCGCTGCCGGAGCAGCTGCGGGCGCAACAGGCTGCGCCGGTGCTGTCTCTAGCGTCTGTTCATCAACAATTGGCGCAGGCGCGGGTGCGCCGCCACGCAGGGCTGCTCCAAAATCATAGAGTTCGTTCGCACGTTCGAGCAGAGACGCCGGCGGCTTGATTGGGGTATGCTTGTTCATTTTATCAGGCCCCTTCATGCCGCCATGCCACGCTGGATGAACTCGACGATGACCAGCAGAACGAAAACACCGAACAATGCGCTGGTGCCGCCGAAGAACATTTTCATCTTTTTCTTGCGCTCTTCACGCTGGGCGCTGGTCAGCATTTGCGAAATGCTACCGATGACCGGCAAACCGCTGGCTTTTTCCAACTTGGCCGCTGTGGGAAAACTGGTCTGTAAATGGCCCAGCGCGAATGCCGTTCCAGCGCCCGCGCCGAGGCCCGCGAGCAGCACCATGGCAAGCAATAGCGGCCGGTTCGGCTTCGCAGGTGAACCCGGAATGGCAGGCTTGTCGACAACCTGAAATTGCACCGCACCTGTCTGGTTTTCTACCTGCCCGCGCAGGCGGATCGCCTCGCGGTCAGTGAGCAGTTTGTCATATTGAGTTTTCAGAACCTCATAATCGCGATTGATCCGCGCATATTCCGCCGACACGCCGGGTTCGGATGTTTGCTTGGCCGCGAGTTGGGTCATGTCGGATTGCAAGGCCGATTTGCGCGCGGATAGTGCGGTAACCGCAGCTTCGCGTTCCGCCTTCATCGATTGCAGCGAAGCATAAGCCGGATTCGGCATGCCGTAGTTGCCGCCGCCGCTGCCTGCACTTTGTGCACGCAAGGCCGCAATCTGACTCTTTATTGCAATGACGTCAGGATGGTCGTCGGTATAGCCGCGCGCTTTCATCGAGGCGAGTTCACCCTGGGCCGAGGCCAACGGACTGCCGCCGCCGCCGGCACCGGCGAGCGTTCGCGGTGTTCCCGCCAGCTGGCTGTTCAACGCGGACAATGCACTACGCGCCTGTATGAGTTGTGAATCTATCTGACCAAGTTCGGCGCGAGCTGCTTCCATGCGTGCCGAAACCGAACCCACACCAGGCAACATACCCAGATTCTGCGTTTCAAATGCGACCCGCTTCGCCTCTGCTTCCTGCAGGTCTTTCTGCCGTGCCTCAAGCTGCGCATCGAGGAAGCGCAGCGTCGTATTCATTTCGCCGCGGTCACCCGAGATGCTCTCTTCCTCGGCAATATCGATCAGCTTTTGGACAATGTCCCGCGCCATCTTTGGCGACGTATGTGATGCGGCAATCGAAAAGCTGTTTTCGTTGGTTACATCCGGCTTGATCGCGATGTTCTTGCGAATACCATCGATTGCGCTCGCCAATTCCTGCTCGGAAACGACAGAGCGCCCGAGATCCGTACCTTTGACAACCTTTTCCAAATTGGCGGAGGAGTTAAGCGTCTGTTGCAAACGTTCGACAGACTTGCGCCGTTCGTTGGCAGTAATCCCAACCTTCTCAGATAGAACCGTCTGGCTTCGCACCATGATGCGCGCGCTCGATTCATAGCTGGCGGGGATCAACGACACGATCAGCCAGCCGAGCAGGCACACACCCCAGGCGATGGCGAGCGCCAGCCAGCGGCGGTTCCACACACTGTGGACGGCGATGCGCAGTTCGTCGTACAATCCGTTCATATCGCTGAGCCGCTACCTTTTAGAACATGCTTTCGGGGATGATGATCACATCGCCCGGTTGCAGCAGTACGTTGGCCTTGCTGTCGCCGCGCTTGATCAGGTCGCCTATGCGCAGCGCATATTCCTGGCTTTGCCCGGTCGCCTTGTTGTGACGGACGAGCCGGGCCTTGTTGCCTGCGGCATATTCGGACAGCCCGCCAACAGCAATCATTGCGTCAAGCAATGTCATGTCCGCGCGATAGGGAATAGACGCTGGCTTTTCTGTCGCGCCAACAATCCTCACCTGCTGGCTGTTGGTCGCGGCAAATTCGTTGACGATCACTGACACGATCGGATCATTGATATATTGCGAAAGCTGCAACTTGATATCCTGTTGCAGCATCGTTGCGGTCTTGCCGGCAGCCGGCATGTCCGTAATCAGAGGGGTGGTAATGCGGCCATCAGGTCGAACCTGCACTTTCGCGCCCAATTCCGGATTGCGCCAGACGAAGATGGTGATCTGATCGAGCGGACCAATTATATATTCATCGCTCGCCTGCTGTTGGGCCGGAATGGCCGGGGCTGCGGGCAGATTCGAACCACCGACCGACGAACAACCGGTGGTTGCCAAGCTGCTGGCGCTGATTGCCAACAAAGCTTTAAACTTCAAAGATTTGCCCATACCCATTCCCTTTCAACCCACGCGAAGCCCGCAGGGTGACGCTTGAAAAACAAGCTGTACTGCGCACAGCATCGCATTCGCTATGGCGGAAAAGGGTGAACAGACCGTTAGTATTATTAAGTCAGGGATGTAAAAACCCTGCGATATCCGCCAATAGCCGCGAATCCGGGCTATGACGGAAGTTATAGCATGGGGATGCGTGCCGGGTCAGCCAGCACCTTCCCGCTCGAGCAGCTTTGCTTTTCGCTCCAGACCATAGGCATAGCCGCCAAGACTGCCATCGGTTCGCACAACGCGGTGGCATGGGATCAGCACAGCGACATTGTTTGCACCGTTGGCCGAGCCTGCCGCGCGCACTGCCTTGGGCTTTCCAACCGCTGCCGCAATGTTTGCATAGGTCCGGGTTTCTCCAATCGGAATGCGACGCAGTTCCTGCCAAACCGCCTCCTGAAACGCCGTGCCTGCTACGTCCAATGGCAAATCAGGCATCCGTGCCGGGTTTTCGACGGCCGCCACAGCCCCCGATATCATCGCACTGGTCGTCGCATCGGCTGGCAGGATGTGCGCTTTTGGAAAGCGCGCTACCAAGGCTTGCTCGTCTTCGTCGAAGGACAAACGGCAAATCCCCTTTTCCGTTGTAGCGACAAGCATTTGACCAAGCGACGTGTCGACCACCGCCCAGCGTATGACCACCCCTGCCCCGCCATTTTTCCATGCGCTTGGCGTCATCCCCAAACGTCCTTTCGTGTCTTCGTAAAATCGGCTGGGGCCCGAATAGCCTGCCTCGTAAATGGCATCGGTCACCCGCGCTTCCGTCGCCAAGGCAGACTCCGCCCTTCCTGCCCTCTCAGCGCGCGCAAAGCTTGCTGGCGTTACACCGGTAGCGCGCTTGAACAGCCGGTGGAAGTGATAGGGCGCATAGCCAACGGCTGCTGCCAGTTCTTCGAGAGCCGGTGGCGCATCGGAGCGGAGTAACTTCAAGGCTTTCGTCACGGCGATTTCATCTCGCGCCACATCATCGGGCAGGCAACGTTTGCACGGCCGCAGCCCGGTTTGCTGCGCCGCTGCGCCATCCGCAAAGAAGCGCACATTGGCGCGTGCAGGGTGCCGGGCTGCACAACTTGGGCGGCAATAGATGCCGGTTGTCAGCACGCCGGTTACGAAGCGCCCATCAAAGGCACGATCACGGCGCTGTACGGCATTCCATGCGGTGTCGGGGTCGATCATCTCAGTTTCGTTCTATTGCTGCCGAAAAGCAGCCATGCGCGGCGTTGTGCGCATGGATATAGGCGATTTCAGCGCTGTCGAACAGTTCGCGAATTCGCATGTCCGCCTGTCCGGGAAGCGCCAGTGCCGCATTGCACAGATTTCCGTCGGCATCAAAGCCGCGCAATCCAATCGGACGGCCTTCAAACACCGGTGGTGTCTGATCGACATATTCTGCCGCATCTGTCGCTTTTTCCCGAACATAGACGGCGTAGGCAGATCGATACGGCGTAGCGACGTCATGGCTGACATGATGGAAAAGGATGAGGTTCTCTCCCTCCTCTGCATCCTCAAGAGAAACGCGGCAAGGAAAGCCCTTGCTGGCCGCTGCCTTTACGCGGCGAGCGTTGATCTGGGCCAGTTGTGCATCATCCATTTCGAACAGGTGAGCATATGCGACTGGCGATAGTCCTGTGATCTTGTAAGTCATGTCATGTCCTTCTTTGGTCGTTCTCTGCTGAATAAGCGCAACCAAAAAACGCCGCGTCCCGTATCTTGCTTTCAAAGTCGGTCATCTGTCTCTATTCCAAAAGCATGACCAAACAGACAGTCGGCGGCGGCCCAAAAAAGGTCCTATATGCGCTTGCAACAGCGCGGCGTATCGGCCTCAAAAACAGCGCCAAGGCGCTCACCTCGCATAATGCCTGCAAGGCGTGCGGGCTCGGTATGGGCGGTCAACGGGGCGGGATGGTCAACGAACTGGGTGAATTTCCAAGCGTCTGCAACAAGTCGATCCAGGCGCAATCAACCGATATACAGCAGCCGATCCCGATCGAAGTTCTGACCCATAGCCTTGATGACCTGCGCGAACTCGACGGCTATGAACTCGAGCATCTTGGAAGGCTGGGCACGCCGATTTACAAACCTGCAGGCAGCGACCGCTATCAGCCGGTCGAGTGGGACTGGGCGCTCGACCATGCAGCGGCGCGGTTGCGGGATATCGACCCGAACTGCAGCTTCTTTTACTCGTCAGGCCGTTCATCAAACGAGGCTGGGTTTGTCTTCCAGCTGCTCGCCCGCGTCTGGGGCACGAACAATGTCAACAACTGCTCCTATTACTGCCACCAGGCAACGGGCGTCGGGCTGGACACCACCATAGGCACAGGCACTTCGACCGTCGAACTGGCCGATTTGGGGCTGGCAGATTTTCTGCTGGTCATTGGCGCCAACCCCTCCTCCAACCACCCGCGCTTCATCCACCAGTTAAAAGGCGTGCGCGAACGTGGGGGTGATGTGGTGTTCATCAATCCCGCCAAGGAACCCGGCCTCATCAAATTTGCCGTCCCCAAAAGCGCGCGCTCTATGTTGACCGGCGGGACAGAGATCGCGTCAGACTATCTGCAACCCCGCATCGGCGGCGACATAGCCTTGCTCAAAGGACTCGCAAAAGCCGTGCTGGCTCTAGGCGCTGAAGCGACCGAATTCATCGCCGACCACTGCACCGGCTTTGCCGAATGGCGCGCCGATATCGAACGGCAGGACTGGACCGAAATCGAGGTTGCGGCGGGAATATCACGCGCAGACATCGAACGCGTCGCGGCACTTTATGCCAGCGCCAAAAATGCGGTGTTTGCCTGGGGCATGGGCGTGACGCATCATGTTCACGGATCGGATACGGTCGAATATATCGCCAATCTGGCGCTGCTGCGCGGGATGATCGGTCGCCTAGGCGCAGGACTTCTTCCCTTGCGCGGACATAGCAATGTGCAGGGCATTGGTACGATCGGGGTCAAACCGGTACTGGCCGACGACGTTATAGTCGCGATGGAGCGGGCCTTCGATTTCAAACTGCCCCGAAGCAAAGGCTACGACACCATGGCCGCGATGAAGGCAGCCGAAACAGGTGATATCGATGCTGCGATCATCATGGGCGGCAATTTGTTTCAAGCGAACCCGCAATCAGGATGGGCGCGCACCGCGATGGATCGGATCGGATTCAAGCTGTTCCTGACGACAACGATCAACCGCGGCCATATCGAAGGCGTCGATGCGGGCGAGAGCCTGATCCTGCCCGTCACCGCGCGCGACGAAGAATGGCAGCCGACAACGCAGGAATCGATGTTCAACTTTGTCCGACTTTCCGACGGCGGCATCGACCGGCTCGACAATGTCCGGCCCGAGGTGACCATCCTGGCCGATCTGGCATCCCGTTTGTTGCCCGACTGCCCGATTGATTGGCAGACGTTCAAGCAGCACCGGACCATAAGGGAAGCAATCGCCAAAATCGTTCCGGGTATGGAGCCGCTCGCCGACATCGATGTCGCCAAACAGGAATTCCACATCGCCAACCGCTTGCTCCACACCCCCGCCTTCCAGACGGCAGACAGCAAGGCGCATTTCGTCACCCGACCAACACCCAAACCGCACGATGCGCCCCTGATCCTGACGACGGTGCGATCGGAAGGGCAGTTCAACACTATCATCTACGAACGCACTGACAGCTATCGCGGCGATGCCGACCGGTGGACGGTCATGCTGTCACCCGCAGACATTGCCGCACACGGGCTGAACGATGGGGGCACCGCTACGCTGGTTTCGGCGCAAGGCCGAATGGAAGGAGTGACGATCAAATCCTTTGATTTGGCCAAAGGCAGTGTGATGGCCTATTATCCTGAGGCCAATATATTGACCGGCACCAAAATCGACCCGCGTTCAAAGACACCTAGTTTCAAGGCAACGCCCGTCTGGTTTGAATAAACCTAGCCGCCGCACGCCTTAAAGAGCGCCAGCGTGCGTTCCCTTGCCAACTCCGAACTCGGTTCATGATAATCCTTGCGCCGGTCGCTATTAAAGCCGTGATTGGCGTCGTAGACGAAAATCTGCGCGGTCGGGTGCGCCTTTTCGATCAGCGCCTCAACGCCCTCCATTGGTATGCCCTGATCGAAGCGTCCGAAATGGGCGATGGTCGCACAGCGCGGGGCCGGATCGGCAAAGATAGTCGGAACCATGCTGCCATAATAGCTGCTCGCGGCCGCCAGATCGGGGCTGATCTGCGCCATCCGCCATGCGACCGAACCGCCATAGCAATAGCCGGTGATAAAGACCGGACCATTGTCTTTCAGCGCATCTATGCAGGTCTGCGCGTCGGCGAGCGACTGATCAAAAGGATGCAGCTTACGCGCCAGTTCAACCGCGCGTTCGAATTCCGGGCCGGTATAGTCGCATTCGAACCCCGGATGCTCGCGGTCGAACAAGGCGGGTGAGAGCACTTCATAGCCGTCCGCCGCATATTCGTCGCACAATTCGCGAATATGGTCGGTGACGCCGAAGATTTCCTGAATCAGGACCAACCCGCCCTTACGCTCACCTCCGGCCTCTGCATGATAGACGGCGATTTCGGCGCCGTCGGACATTTTCATCTTGGTCATTTGGCCCATGTCATTCTCTCCAAGCAGGTGGTGGTCAAGCTGGCTTATCCTTTGCCGCCTTCTCTTCCTTTTCTTCTTCTTCCGCTGTCAAAACCTTGAAATCACACGCCGCTTTCGGATCAGCAATCAGACATTCGTAGCGTTTGAGCAAAGCCCTCGCGATCCGGCGATCGGTGCTGGGATGCGGGGAATATGCCATCGCCTTGGCCAGCGCGGCGGCGGATTTGTTGTCACCCTCGGCCGAGAAGGCCTGTGCCAGTGCAAAGCGGAACGGCGTGTATTGGGGTGAAGTGACATGCGCCTTCGTCAGGCCGTCTACCGCCACTTCGTTCAATGGCTCACCCCTGCGTCGCAGATATTCATAGTAGAGATAGAGCGGATAGGGATCGTCCGGGTCGGCTCGGTTAGCGGCCGAAATCAGCTTGAGCGCCTCTGCCCATAAAGGCTGCGATTGGGCGTTGCGACTGGCTGTCACCACAATTGTGCCGTCGGGATCGGGCGGTGTCACTTTGGCTTCTGCCGCGCTCAATTCGTTGCGCTTGGTGTCGCCACCTTCGAGCGTTTGCGCCTTTTCCATCAACGAAACCGCCTTGACCAGACGGGCTCGGTGGTGGCTCGGGTCCACCGTCAGGGCTTCGGCCGCCGTCGCAATTGCCAGATCATCCTCGTCATTCTGGTAATAGATATCGGCGAGGAACGCCTTCAGAAAGGCTGATTGTGGCTGCGACTTCGCGGCATCTTGCAGAAATCCGCGCAACCGCTGTCGTTCGGTTTTGTCTTCGGCTCCTCCGGAATAGAAACGGATCGACTGGATAATCGCGGCGCTTTCATCTGCCGGTAGCGGAGTCACCTTGATCTTCGCGCGATCATAGTCACGGACATTGGACAATGTCTGGAATTTGAAATTCCGTCCGCGCCAATATTTGTCCAGATCCTTGCGGAGTTGCGAAATGCCACCGGAGAAATTCTTGTTCGCCGCATCGACACTCGGCATCCCATTCTGCACATCTGCCAGATAGCCATCGAATTGCTTTTTGCGGGCGGGATCGAAATTGAGATAATGCGTCAGCAGCCACGATGTCCCGTAAAAGCTGCCAATCCCGGATCGTTCGTTGGGATCGAGCAGCTTTTCCAGATTGGCGATACCGAAATAGTTGATCTCGGCGGTGCGCGATTCGGCATAATTTCCCAGCCGGATATCGCCATTGGGATCCATTTTTGTATAACCATAATATTCGGCAAAGCCTTCGATAAACCAGCCGGGTAACGCGACCGGAAAATTCTGCAGCATGAAATGATGGCTGTATTCGTGGAAGATGACTTCCTCAGGATCGATGCCTTCCTGCTTGTCTGCCCCGGCGTGCCGGCTTCCGCGGGCTTTGGTTTCGCCTGGGACGACTGCAATCGCACCATAAGGCGTGGCTGACACATAATAGCCCTGAACGCCGCTGTTGATGGCGCGGATAATCTCCTGAACCTGGTTCGCGTTCCGAACCCAATAAACCTTCAATCGTCGCCCAGGGCGCTCCTGCGCCACGCCACTGAAATAAGTGAGCAGCATGTTGAACCGCTCAAGTTTGGCGACGAAGTCGACTACCTCCGATTCCTTTTCCTGCGAGTACATTTCGAAATGCTCGCTGGTGGCAACTTTCCATTCGGCCATTGCGGGGGCCGAGAGAGCCAGGACCGATACCGTCGATATCATTTTGATTGCTGATTTGAAGATCACCTACCCGCTCCCCACAAATGCCTTTTAGATCTCCTGCATTTAGGTGCCGGGATGTCAGACGGTCAAGCTGCGCAGAGTAAATAGCCCCTGATAAACCACATGATATGGATTGCGCCTCGCTTTTGAATGGAACGGGTTCGACCGCGATGCCATGACAGGGCTTGCCATTAAGCTGCTTGTCGTCAAAACTGCTCTTACGGTCTTTAATCTGCCCCGCCTCATGACGTGTAAGTGCAGAAGCCGAGAATTCGACGTCAGGCCATCTTGCATCGCAGCAAATCCCCTGCTACCGGCCCGTCGACTTTGCGAAGGATCGATTCCTTCGTGCTTCAGGTCACGACCATATTCCAGTCTGTACAGGGACACGAAACGCGTGGACAATTCCAGCGGCAATCAGGCTAATGTTCAAGCCAGTCTTTCAGGGCGGTATGCCACCGCTTTGTTCGAACTGGCGCGCGAGGCAAAGGCCATCGACACTGTCGAAGCCAGCCTTGCCAAAGTGCAGAAAGCGCTGAGCGAATCGAGCGATTTTGCCGCGCTCACGACCAATGCTTCAATCTCGCGCGATACGGCTAAAAAGGTTGTTGCCGCCATCGCCAAGGCGATGAAGCTGGACGCATTGACCACCAAGACCCTCGGCGTGCTTGCAGAGAACCGTCGCCTTGCCGAAACCGCTGGTGTTGCCCGCGCTTTTGCTGCGCTGGCTTCGGCCCATCGTGGTGAGATCACAGCAGAGGTGACGAGCGCCCACGTATTGTCTGCCGCACAGACCAAAGCCTTGAGCGCACAGCTCAAAGCCCGCGTCGGTCGCGATGTCGCGATTGCCAGCAAAATCGATCCCACGATCCTTGGCGGCCTGACCGTCAAGATTGGAAGCACCCTGATCGACAATTCGATCAAAACCCGTTTGAACTCCCTCGCGCAAGCGATGAAAGGCTAAACCATGGATATCCGCGCCGCAGAAATTTCAAAGGTCATCAAGGACCAGATCGCCAATTTCGGTACCGAAGCCAAAGTGAGCGAAGTCGGCTCCGTGCTTTCGGTGGGTGACGGTATCGCCCGTATTCACGGCCTCGACAATGTGCAGGCTGGTGAAATGGTCGAGTTCGCCAATGGCATCAAGGGCATGGCGCTCAACCTTGAAGCAGACAATGTCGGTGTCGTGATCTTCGGTTCGGACGCTGAAATTCGCGAAGGCGACGTCGTCAAGCGGACCGGCACCATTGTGGACGTTCCCGTCGGCAAGGAACTGCTCGGTCGCGTTGTCGACGGCCTCGGCAACCCCATTGACGGCAAGGGCCCGCTCAAGACCACGCAGCGTAGCCGCGTTGAAGTCAAAGCCCCCGGCATCATCCCGCGCCAGTCGGTGAACGAACCCGTTCAGACCGGCCTCAAGGCACTCGACGCGCTCGTCCCCGTTGGCCGCGGCCAGCGCGAATTGATCATCGGTGACCGCCAGACCGGCAAGACCGCCGTAGCCATCGACACCTTCATCAACCAGAAGGGCGTCAATCAGGGCAAGGACGAATCGAAGAAGCTTTATTGCATCTACGTCGCTGTCGGCCAGAAGCGCTCGACCGTCGCACAGATCGTCCGCGCACTCGAAGAACAGGGCGCGATGGAATATTCGATCGTCGTCGCTGCGACCGCTTCGGAACCGGCTCCGCTCCAGTATCTGGCACCCTATACAGGCGTGACCATGGGCGAATATTTCCGCGACAATGGCATGCACGCCGTGATCGTGTATGACGATCTTTCCAAGCAGGCTGTGGCTTACCGCCAGATGTCGCTGCTGCTGCGTCGTCCTCCGGGCCGCGAAGCTTATCCCGGTGACGTTTTCTATCTCCACAGCCGTTTGCTCGAACGCGCCGCGAAGATGTCGGACGCCAATGGCGGCGGTTCGCTCACCGCGCTGCCGATCATCGAAACGCAGGCTGGTGACGTGTCGGCCTACATTCCGACCAACGTGATCTCGATCACCGACGGCCAGATCTTCCTTGAAACCGACCTTTTCTATCAGGGTATCCGCCCTGCGATTAACGTCGGTCTGTCGGTATCGCGCGTGGGTTCTGCCGCGCAGACCAAGGCGATGAAGAAGGTGTCGGGCTCGATCAAACTCGAACTTGCCCAGTATCGCGAAATGGCGGCCTTCGCCCAGTTCGGCTCGGACCTCGACGCTTCGACGCAGAAACTGCTTAACCGCGGTGCGCGCCTGACCGAGCTTCTGAAGCAGAAGCAGTATAGCCCGCTGCCGTTCGAAGAGCAGACCTGCTCGATCTTCGCTGGCACCAACGGCTATCTCGATGGCATCGCCACCAGCGACGTGACCCGCTTTGAAGAAGCGATGCTCACCGACCTGCGCGCCAATCATGCCGACGTGCTGAAGGGCATTCGCGACAGTCGCGACTTCAGCGACGACAGCAAGAAGGCGCTGGTTGCCGCACTCGACAAGTTTGTGAAGACTTTCGCCTGATCGGATCGTTAGATGGCTAGCCTAAAGGCCCTCAAAATACGGATCAACTCGGTCAAATCGACCCAGAAGATCACTAAGGCGATGAAGATGGTCGCCGCCGCGAAGCTGAAGCGCGCGCAAGAGGCTGCTGAAGCCTCGCGTCCTTATGCCGAGCGTTTGGAGAAGGTGGTTTCGTCCATCGCTTCCAAGGTCACCGTCGGCCCGCAATCACCCAAGCTTCTTGCCGGAACGGGCAAGGACGATGTCCACCTGTTCGTTGTCGCCACCAGCGACAAGGGCCTGGCAGGTGCGTTCAACACCAACATCGTCCGCCTCGCCCGCAAGCGCGCCGACGAGTTGAAGGGCCAGGGCAAGACCGTCAAATTCTACACAATCGGCAAAAAGGCCAAGGACGGACTTGTCCGCTTCTATCGCAATGACATTGTCGAAAGCGTGGAACCCGGCGATCTGGGCAAGCTCGGCTATGACGCCGTCAAAGGCTGGTCGGACGATTTGATCGCACGCTTTGAAGGTGGCGAATTTGATGTCGCGCACCTGTTCTTCAACAAATTTGTCAGCGTCCTGACGCAGGAGCCGACCGAATTGCAGCTGATGCCGGTTGCGCTGTCGAACGACAACGCTCCTGCCGCTGCATCGGCCTCGGTCGAATATGAACCCGATGAGGAAGAACTCCTCGCCGACCTGCTGCCGCGCAATGTTGCCGTGCAACTGCTGCGCGCCCAGCGCGAAAATGCGGCGTCGGAACAAGGCTCAAAGATGACAGCCATGGACAACGCCACGCGCAACGCAGGCGATATGATCAACAAGCTGACCATCCAGTATAACCGCACCCGTCAGGCTGCGATCACCACCGAACTCGTTGAAATCATTTCGGGCGCCGAAGCGCTCTAAGATATCCAAAAGGCAAGGAAGACGAACATGGCTACCGCCCCGAAGAAAACCGCTGCTAAGGCCGCCGCACCCAAGGCAGCCGCAAAGCCCGCCGCTGCAAAGGCTGCTCCCAAGGCTGCCGCAAAGGCTCCGGCGAAAAAGGCCCCCGCTGCCAAGGCAAGCGGCGCAACCAAGCTGAACGTCGCTGGTGCAACCGGCCGCGTTTCGCAGGTTATCGGCGCTGTTGTCGACGTCAGCTTCACCGGCACCTTGCCCGCCATTTTGTCGGCACTCGAAACCGACAATAACGGCAATCGCCTCGTCCTCGAAGTGGCGCAGCACCTCGGTGAAAACACCGTCCGCACCATCGCGATGGACTCAACCGACGGTCTGACCCGCGGCCAGCCCGTGCGCAGCACCGGTGCGCAAATCTCGGTTCCTGTCGGCCCCGCCACGCTCGGCCGTATCCTGAACGTAGTCGGTGAGCCGATTGACGAGCAGGGCCCGGTTGCAACCGATCTGCGCGCACCGATCCACGCAGAAGCACCCCTCTTTGTCGACCAGTCGACCGAAACCGAAATTCTCGTCACCGGCATCAAGGTCATCGACTTGCTCGCACCCTATGCAAAGGGCGGCAAGATCGGTCTGTTCGGCGGTGCGGGCGTCGGCAAGACGGTTCTTATTCAGGAACTGATCAACAACATCGCGAAGGGCCATGGCGGTACTTCGGTGTTCGCCGGTGTGGGTGAGCGTACCCGCGAAGGTAATGACCTTTACCACGAATTCCTCGACGCCGGCGTTATCGCCAAGGACAAGGACGGCAACCCGACCCCCGATGGTTCGAAGGTTGCTCTCGTGTTCGGCCAGATGAACGAACCCCCGGGTGCGCGCGCTCGCGTGGCTCTGTCGGGCCTGACCATCGCGGAATATTTCCGCGACCAGGAAGGCCAGGACGTGCTGTTCTTCGTCGACAACATCTTCCGCTTCACGCAGGCGGGTTCGGAAGTGTCCGCACTTCTCGGCCGTATTCCTTCGGCTGTGGGCTATCAGCCGACGCTGGCAACCGACATGGGCCAGTTGCAAGAACGCATCACCTCGACCAACAAGGGGTCGATTACCTCGGTTCAGGCCATTTACGTCCCTGCGGATGACTTGACCGACCCTGCCCCTGCAACCTCGTTCGCCCACTTGGACGCAACGACCGTTCTTAACCGTGCGATTTCGGAACTCGGCATCTATCCGGCGGTTGACCCGCTCGATTCGACCAGCCGCGTTCTCACCGCTTCGGTCGTAGGTGAAGAGCATTATGATACCGCCCGCCGCGTTCAGGAAACGCTGCAGAAGTACAAGTCGCTGCAGGACATCATCGCCATTCTCGGCATGGACGAGCTGTCGGAAGACGACAAGCTGGTCGTCAGCCGCGCGCGCAAGATTCAGCGCTTCCTGTCACAGCCGTTCCACGTCGCAGAAGTCTTCACCGGCATCGCAGGCAAGTTCGTGCAGATCGAAGACACCGTGAAGTCGTTCAAGGCTGTCGTCGACGGCGAATATGACCATCTGCCTGAAGCTGCCTTCTACATGGTCGGCGGCATCGACGAAGCCGTCGAAAAGGGCAAGAAACTGGCTGCTGAAGCGGCTTGATTTACCTCAGCCCCTCTCGCTTGCGGGAGGGGTAAGGATTGAAAAAACATGGCACTGAATTTCGAACTCGTCACCCCGGAACGCCTCGTTCGCTCAGAAGAGGTCTATATGGTCACCGTCCCCGGCACAGAGGGCGATTTTGGCGTGCTCGAAGGGCACAGCCCGATGGTCTCTACGCTGCGCGCAGGCGAGGTGGCGATCTACAAGACGCAAGGGGCAGCGCCCGAAACCATCGCGCTCGATGGTGGTGTGGCCGAGGTCAGCGAAAAAGGCCTGACGATTTTGGCTGAAAAGCTGGGCTGACACCGGCCCAATCGCAAAATTTTCAGCCTATAAGAGGCCTGCATTCGATTGAATGGCAGGCCTTTTTCATTGCACCACAGTGAGCGGAATGTCGCATTCCTGTTTGTAACGCGCAGTCTTTTTATCCAGCATTTTGCGCAATTTCGGGATGGCATCCAATCGGTTACGCATCGCGGCGATCGGCAACATTCCCCTCGCCAGTTTTTGCGTCGCTCGAAATTGGTCAGGTGCAGACTGAATGTCCCACGCCAGCGCATCATAGCCTTGTCCGAAGGCGAGCAGATGGTCCAATGGCAGCGAGGCCTTACCCGAAATGCTGCCATCCCGGAATTTGTCCCACCACATGTCTGTCGCAAGGCTTGTTGCGCCTAACCGCCGTTCCTTGGGGTCCGTCGAGCGAAACAAATGTAACCAGCTATTTTCCGGTTTGCGGGGCTCGCCTTGTTCTTTCAGAACAGCAAAATTGAAATACAACAGCACGCCAATGTCGCGATCCGCCGGTGGCTTGGATCGCGCTTTTGTATCAAGCTGATGATAATTTATGCTCCATTTTAGCATGGCACCCGGCTGAAACTCGATCGCCGCTTTGGGTTCCCAGCGAAAACTGTCGCGCGACCCCTCGACATGATTGTCTTGTTCGGTGAGATTACGCGACGCAATCCATTCTCCATCACCGGTGTCCATTGTCAGGATGCAAGATCGCAAAATCCCGTAGGATGGGGTTTCTGCGGCCAATGGCGACATCGGCAACAAACAGCCAATCGCCAGACACCGAATTCGCAGGATGTGCATCGCAAATAAATAGCCCGTCGCCCGATTTCAGGCGAGGCTTCTTATGTGCTAGTCAGTGACAATACAGCGTGCGTCAATTCCCCATCATCTCAAAGCTAAAATCGACCACCTTGCTTCCATCCAAAAGCGAAATCTGTACGTTCAGTTTCCGGTCCATGCGCCAGTAGCGGATGCGTTGCGGGTAATCATGGGCCGGATTTTCGAAGACGATTTCTTTCTGATCCGATCTGACAGCCGCAAAACGCACCGGCTTTTGGTCACCCGATATTGCCCAAAAAGCAAGTCTGCCGTCAGCTTCACGCACGATGCGCATATGCTCCCAGAAACCGAGTTTTCCGCCATGTCCTGACCGGCTGGCACCAATCATGATCCCGGCCTTGGGTGGCGTCCAAAACTCGTCCGCCCATTTTTCGCCCTCTATCCGTTCCCACGAACCGGTCATCCATGCTGGAAGGTCCGTTTTGGCGTCGTCGCAGATGGCTGGTGCCGATGCTATCAACAGCAGCGCGGCGAAGATGTTTTTCATGGCCCCATGCCCTCGATTGTCCGCTTTTGGTTTAGCCACATCACCAAACCTGCGCAAACAATCAGCAAGGAACCACCCAATGCCATCGCATCGGGGAAGTGGCGAAACAGCAATGCGTCAATCAGCAACGCCACGGGCAGCTGTATATAAACCGCTTGAGCGGCATCTGCTGCCGTGCTGCGCGTGGTGCCAAGGTAGATGAGCCAATGCGCCGTACTGGCCGTCACAGCGACAATCGCACATCTGGCAATAACGCTGGCATCAGGCCAACCAATCTGGAAAGCCGGCAACCCCGACATATGGCCAGCGGTCGCAACTATGATCAATATCGGCGCGGCCACCGTCGCCAATATCCATTGCAAGGCCATTGGCGATCCTGTGCCCGCAGCGAGGCGATTCAAAATCATCATGGTTGCAAAAAAGAACGCGGCAATAAGCGGAAGGAATGCGGCAGCGCCTGCCTCAGCCAGATTAGGCCGCAGCACCAATGCAACTCCGACCAACGCCAACGCCGTTGCCAGCCATGCAGAGCGCTGCAGATGTTCGCGCAGCAACAAGGCAGAAAGCAACGCGGTAATCACCGGACTGACGAAGACGATCGCGGTCGCCTCTGCCAATGGCAATAGAAACAGGCTGATGAAAAACAGCATTGATGATGCGGCAATGGAAAAGCCCCTGCCCAACTGGATCAGCGGTTTTGACACGCGCAATGCGGCAGGCCCTTGAGAAGCTGTTACAAATGTCGCCAAAAGCGGGACCGCAATCGAAAAACGCAATGCGGCGATTGCAGGTGCCGGCCACAAGCCCGCCATCGATTTGATCGTAGCATCGCCGCAAGTCAGCAGCGCAAACCCGGCAAGCGCAAGGGTGAAGCCGGATTGGTGACGCATGAAGAACTCCGATGGTGGGAAACCGCAAGGCAAGTTATGCGAATTTGCGATGTCAGAAAGCCATCCCTAGCCGCTAAGTTGCCATCATCGAAGCGAATGTTCTGACCTAATGCGCAGCCGTCGTACGTCCACCATTACCTAATTATTCACCATTTCAGGATACCACGCTGGCTCGAACGAAACTCGCAACAGCATATGGGGTTCCAGTGAGCGCATTTGGCAAACGACCGGGATTGAACAATAGTCGTCCTGCTTTCGGCGTCGCCCGCCCGATGTCCGGCGGCGGTGCACCAGCATCCTCTACGCAACGGGCCGAGCCTGCAGCACCTTCAGCCATTCCCGGCGGTGAACAGTTTCCGTCCATCGAATCGCTTGATCTGAATCCTGGTGGCGGCGCTCCGCAGCCGGTTCAAAGTGACGCCATGACACGGCTTGCTGAGCGTGCGGCCGGTTCAGCGGAAGTCAATGCGGGTGGTGAAGGGTTTGAAGCCTCTGTTCATAAGATCAAGGAACAGGTGCTGCCGCGCCTGCTCGAACGCGTGGACCCCGAGGCTGCTGCGACGCTCAACAAGGAAGAGCTAACCGAAGAGTTTCGCCCCATCATCCTTGAGGTGCTCGCCGAACTCAAACTGACACTGAACCGCCGCGAACAGTTCGCGCTGGAAAAGGTCCTCGTCGACGAGCTTTTGGGCTTCGGTCCTTTGGAAGAGCTGCTGAGCGACCCCGATATTTCGGATATCATGGTCAACGGCCCGATGCAGACCTATGTGGAAAAAAAGGGTAAGCTGCAGCTTTCGGGTATCCAGTTCCGCGACGAGGAACATTTGTTCCAGATTGCCCAACGTATTGTGAACCAGGTCGGCCGTCGCGTTGACCAGACCACACCGCTTGCCGACGCCCGTTTGAAGGACGGCAGCCGTGTGAACGTCATCGTACCTCCGCTTTCCTTGCGCGGCACAGCGATCTCGATTCGTAAATTTTCCGAAAAGCCGATTACCATCGACATGCTCAAGGGCTTTGGCTCGATGAGCGAGGGTATGGCTACCGTGCTGAAAATTGCGGGTGCCAGCCGGATGAACATCGTCATTTCGGGTGGTACGGGTTCGGGTAAAACGACCATGCTCAATGCCCTGTCGAAAATGATCGATCCGGGCGAACGTGTGTTGACCATTGAAGACGCCGCCGAACTTCGCTTGCAGCAGCCGCATTGGCTGCCACTGGAAACCCGTCCGCCAAACCTTGAAGGCGATGGGGCGATTACGATCGGTGACCTTGTGAAGAACGCCCTGCGTATGCGCCCTGACCGCATCATCCTCGGCGAAATTCGTGGCGCGGAATGTTTCGACCTTCTGGCGGCCATGAACACCGGTCACGATGGCTCTATGTGCACGCTCCACTCCAACAGCCCGCGCGAATGCCTTGGCCGTATGGAAAATATGATTTTGATGGGCGACATCAAGATTCCAAAGGAAGCGATTTCAAAGCAGATTGCCGATTCGGTCGACATGATCGTCCAGGTTAAGCGACTGCGCGATGGTTCACGCCGCACCACCCAGATCACCGAAGTCATCGGGATGGAAGGCGATGTCATCGTGACACAGGATCTGTTCAAGTTCGAATATCGCGACGAAGATGCCGATGGCAAAATTCAGGGTGAATGGGTCTCAGGCAGTGTTCGCCCTTACACGCTCGAAAAGGCGCGGCAGTTTGGCTTTGACCAGCCTTATCTCGAGGCCTGCCTCTAACTTCAGGCGTGTGATTCAAGCGCATTCGATTCCGCTTGCATCGCTGCATATCGCTGGATTAGCTTGCCCTTTCCGGAATCAATCCGGGGAGGAAAGTTGCATGAAAAAATTTACGAAAGTCGCGGTCGCTGCGATTTTGCTCGCGCCGTTGGCCGCGTGCGGCGGTCAGGAAGCTGATAAAGCTGCTGAAGAAACCGGTGAAGCTGTCGAAGCAACCGGCGAAGCCGTTGATGCAGCTGCTGAAGAAGCAGTCGATGCGGCAGAAGGTGCAGCAGACGCAGCAGGTGATGCTGCTGCCAACGCTGGTGATACCATGAAAGAAGCTGCTGGTGATGCTGCTGCTGCTGCCGGGGATGCTGCTGCCAAGGCTGGCGATGCCGCCAAAGCTGCTGGCGATGCCGCGAAGGAAGCTACAAAGTAAGGCTTCGTAAACCCACAATCAGAGAGCCCGCCCAGCTTGCTGTGGCGGGCTTTTCTTTGGCCGGTTTCGGAGCGTCGCGTGTTCTTCGCAGTAAGTGCAAAAGGCTTTTATATGCTGGTGCACCCGACAGGATTCGAACCTGTGGCCCCCAGATTAGGAATCTGATGCTCTATCCTGCTGAGCTACGGGTGCGCCACTGACGGCTTTAGCCGCGCGGCTCGATAGCGTCAATTTTTGGCGTCGGGAGGAACGAACGGCAGTGGCAAAGGTGCGACGGATATCCCTTCGTCATGCAGCTCGCGCGCATCATCCAGCGATGCGCTGCCATGAATGATACGCTCCGGCGCATCTCCATAGTGGATTGCCCGCGCTTCATCGACGAAGCGATCGCCAACCCAGTCCGATTTCTCCAGCATTTTTGCCTGCATCTGGGCAATCTTGCCAATCATCTCCACCATTTCTGCTGGCATTTCCGGCATGTTGGCAACGACAACAGGTTCATTACCTTCATTTCGGACAGCTGGCACATCGACCTGATTTCCCTTGCGTCCAACATTAGGCGCCATAACCGTCTTATGCACTTCTGCATCGCCACACACCGGGCAGGAAAGCAGTCCACTTAGCTTCTGTTGGTCGTAATCGGCTGACGAGCCAAACCAGCCTTCAAACCGATGCGCGCCAGCGGTGCAAATCAGATCATAGGCAATCATGGAGTCAGATCTCTGCCAGCAACGGATCGAGCCGACCAGCGGCCTCTAAAGCCATCAGATCGTCGCAGCCGCCGACATGGTGGCCATTGATGAATATTTGGGGAACGGTGGTGCGGCCATTGGATCGCGCCAACATATCGTCCCGCACGGGCCCGCCGCTTGCGTCGAGTTCCTTATAGGCGACGCCCTTTGAATCGAGCAGTGCCTTGGCCCGATAGCAAAATGGGCAGGCGAATTTGGTGAAAATCTCAACGGATGCGCTCATGCTACCCAGATGGGAGCCTGCACGCCGCGCGTCAAGATAGACCGTCGATGGAATGCCCAAGTTCGAGTGCCTCGGGTAGAACCCGTGACCAGCAAAAAATGGTAACGCTGCTCGCGCCGGCGTTAAGCAAGGTCACAACACAGGCGTCGGTTGTCGCACCACTGGTGTACACATCGTCCACCAAGGCGACGTCTTTGCCGTTGATGCGGGCTTTAATGCGTTCGTTGATGGAAAACGCTCCTTTGACCATTGCCGCTCTTTGTTTGGCCGAAAGTCCGCCCAATGGGGTCGTGCGCCGGGTGCGCAAAAGTACATCCGGACAATAATCTCTCCGGCTAAGCCGGGCAAGTTCCTGCCCGATAAGCGCCGACTGGTTGAAACGCCGCCGCCATAGTCGAGTCCAATGCAAGGGAACGGGAACGAAAATCGCATCGGTCGACAGATCCGCAGCATGCCGCTGCAACAGACTGGCAATCAAGCGTGCCAAACCGATTTTTCCACCATATTTCAGCTTGAGCGCAATATCACGGGCGATGTCGCCATAGGCTAAGACGGCCTTGATGCCAGAATGCCTTGGCGGCTTCGTCAGGCAGGCTCCACATTGTGCATTCACGCCGCCCGCAAATGGCAACGGCAAATCGCATGTCGAGCATGCAGGCTGCGCGAGGAAATGCAGTTGCTGCCAACAGCCCGAACAAAATTGATTCTGGTCTGGCGTGATCACGCCGCAAGCCGGGCAGCGCGGGGGAAGCGCAAAGTTGACCAGCGTTCGCAGGGGAAGCGCTAAAGATTGCATATGCTACTTGTCCGATATTCCCAAGCGCGGCACAAGCGGCATATGCAACAGGCCAGCCCACCTGAAATTTTCGACCGACATCGCCGCCGGGCCCTGCAAGTGCGTGCCATGCATCGATCACAGAGGCGCCAATTCCTGTGGGACATATTGTTCGACGATGTCGCGGATCGGCTTGCGTGCACAACGCGCGATTTCGAAAGCTGCCTGATAATCGGGCCGCTGGCTTGCCGAGCCGAGGAATTGACAGCTGGCAAAGCCGGAGCGGTTGCAACCTTAACGATAGCTGATGAGGATCGACTTGATCTGAGCGCCGAAGAGTATGATCTGATTATCGCAGCCGGTACGCTGGATAGCGTCAACGATCTGCCCGGTGCGCTGATTCAGATCCGCCGGTCACTGCGACCGGACGGGCTATTCCTGGGCGCAATGTTTGGTGCGGGAACATTGACTAGCCTGAAAAAAACGATGCTCACAGCCGATGGGGAAAAAACGACGGCGCATATTCACCCCCAAATTGAGTTGCGATCGGCCGCAGATTTGTTGTCGCGGACAGGCTTTGCACTGCCCGTTGCCGACAAGATCGGCTATGATGTGAGATATTCGTCCTGGAAAACCGCGGTGGCTGATTTGCGCGATGCGGGGTTGGGCAATTGCCTTGCCGGCCATCGGCGATATCTTGGACGAGACTATCCGCAAAAACTGGATATGGCTTGGGCTCAACAGGCAGGTGACGACGCCAAGGTCACCGAACGATTTGAATTCATCCACTTGAGCGGCTGGGCACCCTCGCCCGATCAACCCCGCCCGGCTGCGCGTGGCAGCGGAAAAGTTTCGCTCGCCACAACATTGGGAAAGACAGGGTTATAATTCGAGCTTCTGCAGCAATGGCAGCAGCGGCAAATCGGCGGGTGGCATTTCGAGAGAATACATCTCCTGTAACGTAAACCAGCCGATTTCCTGTTGCTCCAGCGATGTCAGTTCTCCCATCCATCTACTGCAATGGTAGAGCAGCAGAATCAGATTCCGGTTGCCGAGATCGGCACTTGCGAAGCAAAGTGGCGTCAAATCTTCGACATCAACCTGGACGCCCAACTCTTCCGACAGCTCGCGGACAAGGGCTGCTTCCGGCGTTTCGTCTGAATCGATTTTCCCTCCTGGAAACTCCCAAAGCCCAGCCATTTCGCGGCCTTCCGGGCGTTTCTGCAAAAAAATCCGACCAGCACCATCCTTCAAAACGGCGGCCACAACGTAAAGCATTGTCGGATTATTTTGCACTTCGCTTCCTTCTGGAAAGTTTTTGTTAACACCTATGTGAAAAAACAAGGGCGTCGAAACCCATGCATGAATTGGAACAGCTCATGTTGAATTTTTTGAGGGGCATTTTGAAGTCCCAAGCAGGGGCGACGGCGGTTGAGTACGGACTGATAGTATCATTGGTAGTCGTGGCCATTATGGCGGCGATTGGCAATGTCGCAAACTCTACAAACAATATGTGGAATAGAGTTTCGAACGAGATTGTTACGGCAACGGAATAATTTCGGTGTTTAACGAATTGGTAGGACAATTTGTAATATCAGTTCAGGGACAGTCGGTTTTTTACAGACTGCCGGGTGAACAAATTGAACAGGAGACCTGAGATGAAAATGATCAAAAAGCTTTTCAAGAATGAAGAAGGCGCAACCGCAATCGAGTATGGCCTGATTGCCGCTCTTATCGCAGTTGCTGCTATTGTTGCCATGGGTCAGCTGGGCAACAACCTCGAAAACACCTTCAACGAAGTCAACAACGGTCTTGAGCAGTAATCTGCCAAATCGTTGACCTGACAACAGTCAGGTACCTTCGAAAGACATGGGGCGGGAACCTTTTGGTTCTCGCCCTTTTCTTTATAAATATGTGCGGCCTGTTAACCAATTGGCGACCAATTGCGCCTATTTTCAAGGTCTTCAATCACAAAGTGGACCTTTGAGATCCCATGAACAAGCCGCTGGAACAGACTGACATGGACGACACTTCGGAATCGAACCGGTCGAATGATCGCAATAGCTTGCTTCTGAAAGCAGTATTGCGCTTTCCTTCTTCGGGTACGGAAAACGAAGTCCGCATCCGCAACCTATCCTCCGGAGGCTTGATGGCCGAAGCGCCGCTCCGTGCGAGCCGTGGCGAAGTGGCCGAAATCAACTTGAAAAATATCGGCTGGATAACCGGCAAGGTCGCATGGGTTGCAGAGTCGCGCATCGGAATCGCGTTCGACTATCCGATCGACCCCAAAGCGGCGCGTCAAGCCGTCGGCACCAGCAAGGTTGACGAAACCATGCCGCATTATTTGCGCAAACTGAACCAGCAGGCAACGCAAAAGCCGCCGCTCCGTCGTATTTGAAAGCTCAGCTGGTCAGGCAATAAATATCGACTGGTACCGTCAAGGCGTCAAAGACGCGGCCTACCGGATAATTCGACTTTTTCCCGTCCTCGATCGCTTTTTCCAGAACTGTCTGCTTATCCGTCCCGTTGATTACGAACATCGTCGTCCGCGCCTCAACAATAGCCGGAAGGGTTAGAGTCACTCGGTCGACTGGTGCTTCAGGCGGCATTGGATCGGGTTTGACGCCAATGGCACGGACGTTCTTGGCCGGTGCCAGTGCCTCGTCAAAATCTGGGCCTGGGAATATTGATGCCGTATGGCCGTCGGCACCCATGCCCAGCCAGACCAAGTCGAGCGGCCAGTGCAGTTCGGAAAGCCGGGCGTTTGCAGCATTGCCTGCCAATTTGTAATCCGCAGCCTCGCTGTTGAGCGGCAATACGCGCGCGCCCTTGGGCAGAAAAATCTTTGCCAGCATTGCGACATTCGACAGCGGATCGCTGACCGGCACCAGCCGTTCGTCGGTCGGGATGATCGTCACACCCTTCCAGCGCAGCGGCGCTTCGGCAAGCTTTTCGAGAATCGGCTTGGGCGTATTGCCGCCGGGAAAAGCCACCAGTGCCTGCCCACGCGCATCGAGCGCGCTTTCGATGATGAAAGTTACGTCACCGACAACACCGTCGATAAACTCTTCTGCCGAATCAAATTCCCACCACTCGATTTCTTCGGCCATGTACCTTTTCCTTTGGCTTAGCGCGCCAGCGCAGCGGCTGCGCGCGCCGCAGCCTCTATCGCTGCGACATCGGGGGCTCCTTTAGCAACAAGCCAGCTGCCGCCAACACATAAAATCTCCGGAACCGCAAGCCAGTCAGCTGCGGTATCTTGGCGGATGCCGCCTGTCGGGCAGAATTTGCACTGCCCGAACGGCCCGATGAGCGATTTCAGCGCTGGCAGGCCACCATTGGCTTCTGCAGGAAAAAATTTGAAATGTGTGAGGCCAAGATCGAGTCCGCGCATGATATCGCCTGCATTTGCGATGCCGGGCAGGAAGGGAATACCACTTTCAACCGCCGCTGCGCCCAGCTTGTCGGTCAGGCCCGGCGAAACGATAAACTCGCTGCCTGCCGCAATCGCCGCATGCAGACCGGCGACGTCGACGACCGTTCCCGCACCTACAATCGCGCCCGAAACCTTTTTCATTTCCCGAATGGCTTCAAGGCCTGCCTCTGTGCGCAAGGTCACTTCAAGAACGCGCAACCCGCCTGCGACCAACGCCTCGGCAATTGGCTTGGCATGTGCAACATCGTCGATTACCAGCACCGGGATAACCGGCGCGGTGCGCATGATGCTTTCGATTGGTTTCATGTCTTGTTCCTATCCGTGCTGGCGGGCAAAGGCAGCCGCCGCACCAAACAGCCCCGGTTGTGGATGGGTAATCAGCTTTACCGGAAGGCCTGCCATCAATCCCTCAAACCGCCCCTTGGCGCGAAAACGTTCTGCAAAGCCCGAACGCAGCAGCGTATCCTTGATACGCAGGCCGAGCCCGCCTGCGATTACCACCCCGGCAAAACCGCCCTGGGCTAACGCGATATCGCCAGCTACGCTGCCCAGCGAGAGGCAGAAGCGATCGACGGCAGCAGCCGCAAGACTGTCTTCACCCGACGTGCCGAGCGCCCACAATTCCTTGTCGTCGAGTTGCTGGATCGCCCTGCCCTCTATGCTCGCAAGCGTTTCATAGATTTCGACGAGGCCGGGCCCTGATACAACGCGCTCGACCGATACGCGGCGATAACGTTTACGCAGCTTGGCCAGTACCGCATCTTCTATGCTGTCGAGCGGCGCAAAATCTATATGCCCGCCTTCGGTCGCCTGCACATGATAATGCCCACCCGTGCGCAGCAGATGCGCAACGCCCAAACCGGTGCCGGGGCCGATGATGCTTATTGTGCCGGTCGCAGCTAGAGGCTGGTCGGGGCCGCAGAGATGGACGAAATGTTCGGCATCGGCCTGCGCCACGGCATGGCCAACCGCCTCGAAATCATTGACCAGCGTATAGGCATCGACCCGCAGCTTTTCCTTGATCAGCGCGGGGCGGATGATCCACGGATTGTTGGTGAACTTGATCACCTCGGCGTTGATCGGCCCGGCGATGGCAATCGCCACTGCCTGCGGGATGGGTTCGTCGATCATCTCGTCAAACGCCTCCCATGCAGTTTGGAAGGACGCATGTTCGGCGGTTTTCATAGTGACGGGTTCGCCAAGCAAAACCACTTTACCATCAGCCACTTCAGCGAGCGCAAAGCGCGCATGGGTGCCGCCGATGTCGACGGTGACGAGCCGGGTCACAGCCCGGCCTCCGCCAGCATCGCCGACCCGCCCTTTTCGGCTTCGTCGGCGAAATGGCGCATGATGGCAAAAAGCTCGCGGCCTACACCCGGTTCGGCAGGTGGTTGTTTGGCAGGCTCGCGCGCATCCCATTCGGCGGCATCAACCAGCGCTTCAAGGCTGCCTTTGTTGGCGCAGAGCCGGACGATATCGCCGTCGCGCAATTTGCCCAACGGTCCGCCTTTGACGGCTTCGGGGCTGATATGGATGGCGGCCGGAACCTTGCCCGAAGCGCCTGACATGCGGCCATCGGTGACCAACGCGACCTTGAAACCCTTGTCCTGCAGCACGCCCAATGGCGGGGTCAGCTTGTGCAATTCGGGCATACCATTGGCCGCTGGCCCCTGAAAGCGAACGACGACGACCACGTCGCGGTCAAGTTCGCCCGCCTTAAACGCTGTGAGCACCTCATTCTGATCGCTGAAGACACGAGCCGGGGCCTCGATGGTCCAACGCGCTTCATCAACTGCGCTGGTCTTGAAAGTACCGCGCCCGAGATTGCCTTGCACCAGACGCATTCCGCCATCGGCCCGGAAGGGATCGGCCACACCCCGCAAGATGCTATCATCACCGGACTGCGCTGGCGCGGCATCCCAGACCAACTTCTCGCCATCCATCCGCGGTTCTTGTGCGCCAGCCGACAGTCCGCCACCGTAAACGGTCATGATGTCGTCATGCGCGAGGCCCGCCTCGACCAGCTCACGGATCACGAACGGCATCCCGCCCGCCGCCGCGAAATAGTTCACATCGCCAGCGCCGTTGGGATAGACGCGTGCGATCAGCGGCACGACCGACGACAGTTCGTCCATATCCTGCCAGTCGACGGTAATCCCGGCCGCCCGTGCTATCGCGGGGAGGTGCAGCACATGGTTGGTCGATCCACCGGTTGCCAGCAGCCCGACGATGGCATTCACAATCGCCTTTTCATCAACGCACTGACCGAATGGGCGGTAATCCTGGCCTTCCCAGCCGATCTCGGTAATCCGATGCGTGGCTGCACGGGTCAGTTCCTGCCGCAGCTTGGTGCCGGGATTGCAAAAGCTCGAGCCGGGCATATGGAGGCCCATCATCTCCATCATCATCTGGTTGGAATTGGCGGTTCCATAAAAGGTGCAGGTGCCCGCGCCATGATAGGAAGCGGCTTCGGCTTCGAGCAGTTCTTCACGGCCGACCTTGCCCTCGGCGAACAACTGGCGGACCCGCTGCTTTTCCTTATTGGCTAGGCCCGACGGCATCGGCCCGGCCGGTATCAGGATCATCGGCAGATGGCCGAAACGCAGCGCACCGATCAGCAGGCCGGGAACAATCTTGTCGCATAGACCCAAGAGCAATGCGCCTTCGAACATGCCATGGCTGAGGCCGATGGCTGCGCCCATTGCGATATTGTCTCGACTGAACAGCGACAATTCCATCGACAGTTGGCCTTGAGTCACCCCGTCGCACATCGCCGGAACGCCGCCTGCGACCTGCGCGGTTGCGCCTTTCTCGCGCGCCCATAATTTGATCTGCTCGGGATAGCGGCCATAGGGCTGATGCGCCGACAACATGTCATTATAGGCGGTGATGATGCCGATATTCATCGCCTTGCCGCCACGGATCGCGGCTTTGTCATCACCGCTAGCCGCGAAACCATGCGCCAGATTTCCGCAAGACAGCACATCACGATTGACCCCGGCATCTCGGGCGCGGGCAATCAAATCAAGATAGGCGGTGCGGCCCGGTTTAGAGCGTTCAATGATGCGGTTGGTAACCGCCTCGACGACCGGATGAAGCTTATTCATGCCAGCTCACTCCATCGCGCTCGACCAGTGCAATTGCTGCATTGGGGCCCCATCCGCCAGCACCGTAATTTTTGGGTTTCAAGCCGGTGTCAGCCCACAATTGGCGGATGGCATCGACCCAAGTCCATTGCGCCTCCACTTCATCGCGGCGGACGAACAATGTTTGGTCGCCTTCGATAAGGTCGAGCAGCAAGCGCTCATAAGCGATGCGGCGGCGCGAGCCTGCAAAGGCCGTGGTCAGCGACAGGTCCAGCGGCACTTCGCGAAGGGTTACGCCGCCGCGATCAAGCCCCGGCTCTTTCGCCATCACAAGCAGGCGGACATATTCTTCGGGCTGCAAGCGGATGATCAGCGCGTTCGCCTCCAACCGTCCACCACGATCTTTGAAGATGTTGTGCGGTACAGGCTTGAACTGGATCACAATCTCGCTGCGCCGTTCGGCCAGGCGCTTGCCCGTGCGCAAATAGAACGGCACGCCCTGCCAGCGCCAATTATCGACAAAGGCTTTGATCGCGACAAAGGTTTCGGTGTCCGAAGATTTGCCCAGATCGCTGTCATAGCTTGCAACCGGCGCGCCCTTAACCGCACCCTCGCTATATTGGCCGGTGACGACATCGCCCTCCTGAACCGCGCGCAAGGCGCGGAGAACCTTGACTTTTTCGTCGCGTATGGCGGTGGAATCAAGATTGGCAGGCGGCTCCATCGCGGTCAGCGCCACCAGTTGCAACATATGATTCTGCACCATATCGCGCAGCGCACCGGTATCGTCGTAGAAACCTGCGCGACCTTCTAGGCCCACCGTTTCACTAACCGTTATCTGCACATGCTCGATCGCATTGGCGTTCCACAGCGGTTCGAACAACATATTGCCGAAACGCAGTGCCATCAGGTTCTGGACGGTTTCCTTGCCCAGATAATGGTCGATGCGGAAGGTGCGGCTTTCGGGGAAAACCGCGTTGACGGCGTCGTTGATTGAGCGGCTGGAGGCCAGATCGTTACCCAGCGGCTTTTCGAGGCCGATGCGGACATTGTCCCCGGCAAGACCCGCTGCATGCAGGCCTTTGATCGTTGGCTCAAAAAGGAAGGGCGCAGTCGACAGGAAGATCGAAAGCCCGCCGGAAATGTCGCCAATCTTTTCGGCGAGTGCAGCAAAGCCTTCGGGCTTTGACGCATCAAGTGCCTGATAGTGCAGCCGCATCAGAAAGGCGTCGATCTTGCCTTCATCCTTGCGGTCGTCTGGCAGGAATTCGCACAAGGCCTCCTTGGCAAAGCTGCGGAAACTTTCGTCACCATGTTCGCTGCGGGCAGTACCGAATATACGCAAATTGGGTGCAATCAATTCGTCCGAATGCAGCGCATAAAGCGAAGGCAGCAGCATCCGCCGCGACAGATCGCCGGTCGCGCCGAACAGCAAAAGGGTCTCGCTATGCTGGCTCATTTCAGTCCTTCTCCCAGCCGCATGGTCGCGCGCCTTCGACAACCATATAGCAGCGATGTCAAATGGCTAGGAGTGCCGGAAAGCGTTTATTCGTATGTAACGCGATGCCCCTAAGCGGTAACCACGCCGCGCTGCTCGGCCATGCCCATCGAAACCAGCACCGGATCCGCTGCCTGCCGTTGCTGGAAATCAGCCTTGCCCTTCAGTCCGCGCCAGCCGCAGGCAATCAGCGCCTGCGCAACCGGGGCACCCAATGTGGTGCCGGGGCCGAGCACGGCGATACGATCAGGGCAAAATTCGCGCGCAGCAACCTGCACTGCGCGGGTGAAATCATAGGCGCGATTAATCTGTGCACCCAGCGTGTAATCGTAGATCGCCTCCGCATCGAACGCCTTGGGCGACCAGATTTTGCCGGTACCGTCGATGGCCGGAATCGCACCCTCGCCAAAATCCGCAACCGGGTTCGCATCATGCGCCAAAGGCACAATATGGTCGAGCAAAGGCGAGTGGAATGCGGCGTGATAATTGAGCTTCATCGGAAAGCGGTCATCCTTGGGCAACCGCTCCATCAGCCATTTCATGCCCGCTTCGTCGGCAGCAAAAACGATCATTGCGCCCAGCCGGATCGAAACATGCACCGCGCGACCATCTTGTGTGGCTTCGGCGAGTACCGCATCAGCCTCAGCAGCCTTGGCAGGGTCGATACGCCAGTCGGCGTCGGCCAGCGACCAGACGACCTGACCGCCCTGTCCCTTTTCATGCATCAAGCCACCCATGGTGTTGACCAACCGAGCGCCTGCATCGAAATCCACCACGCCGGCGCAACTAAGCGCCAGATACCAGCCCATCGAGTTACCGGTGACCGCAACGACCTCAAACCGGTCACGATCAATCGCCGCAAAGTCGGCGAGCGCGCAGGCGTAGATCAGAAGCGAAGCATTATCGCCGGGCATGTGTATTGACGGGCTATATTTCTCTGCGCCGTCGAGCGCCGAAATCGTCGGCTGACCGAGCCTTGCGCGGTACGCATCGAGCTGCGCAACTTGCGCGCCCCCACCATCATGATGACGTTTCAGATAGCCGAGTTCGGTCGCATTATAGGTTCCGCGTCCAGGGCAGACTACCAGAAGCTTCTCTTTCATACGTTTAACCCCAAACCGTAGCCCTGAGCTTGTCGAAGGGCGCTTGTCGGAGAGGCGTGCTTCGACAGGCTCAGCACTACGGTTTTGGTCGTCATTTGCCCACCGCCTTCAGCGCCGCCTCAATAATCGTCGCCTTGCTGGGCAAGGTCAGTTCCGCCGCCGGGCCCAATGCGATGAAACAATCATCCGCAGTCAAACGGCTGCTGTCATTCCCACGCCCCGCTTCCGCGAGAATGGTCATCAGCTTTTCCGACGGGCTACCCGCGCGGCGGCATTCATCGACCACGAGGATTTTCTTCGCCGACGCCACCGCCCCGACAATCCCCGCTTCGTTGAGCGGGTGGAGCCAGCGCAGATCGATGATGCGCAGATCGACACCCTTGGCGCGCAGTTCGGCTTCGGCCTGCCGCGAGAGGTAATAGCCGTTGCCGTAGGTGACGATGGCAAGGTCCTTGCCCTTGCCATGCACGCCCAGTTCGCCGAGCGTGATCGGCTTGGAGTCTGAGGGCGCGGTATAGCTGGCCGCCCAGCCGCCATCGCCCGCCTCGGCCAGATCGGTGGTGTGATAGAGCGCAATCGGTTCGACGAAGACTATAACGCGGCCATCTTCATGGGCCAGCCGCACACATTCACGCAGCATGGCAGGCGCATCAGCGGCGCAGCTTGGCACAGCGACGATGATGCCCGGAATGTCTGTCAAAACCGCCAGGCTGTTGTCGTTGTGGAAATGCCCGCCAAAGCCCTTTTGATAGGGAAGCCCGGCAATGCGGACGACCATCGGATTGCGATATTGCTGGTTTGAAAAGAAGCTGAGCGTGGCTGCCTCGCCACGGATCTGGTCCTCGGCATTGTGCAGATAGGCGAGGAACTGGATTTCGGGGATCGGGACAAAACCGTTATGCCCCATGCCGATTGCAAGACCGAGAATAGTTTGTTCGTCGAGCAGTGTGTCGAACACCCGTGCTGGTCCGAATTTGTCCTGCAATCCCTGGGTCACGCCATAGACGCCGCCCTTGCGCGCCACGTCCTCGCCAAAAAGCGAGACATTGGGATAGCGTTGCATCAGATCAGCCAACGCGAAGTTGATCGATTTCGCCAGCGTTACCGGCTTGGCCAGATTGCGTGCATCCTTGACGAACAGCGTGTCGCGTGACGCAGTATCGGGAAATTCGGGAGAAGCCTTGCCGCCCACCTTGGGTGCAATCGGCGTCATGATCTCTTCTTTCGTCGACAGGCGCGGCTTGGTCAGCGCTTCGGCGGCAACCCGCTCGACCCGCTGACGCATTTCTTCATAGCGCCCCACAATTTCTTCGCGGCTCAGCCCGCCATGCTGCAGCAAAATGCGGGCGCTGTGGAGTAGAGGATCCTGTGCCTCATTGGCTTCAATGGCTTCTAGCGCCGAATAGCTTGCCTCGACATCCGCTCCTGCATGCCCCATCAAACGTACAGTACGCATGTGCAGGAAAACCGGCTTGCGACGGCTGCGCGCATAAGTAACGGCCTCTTCGCATCCGCGCATCGCATCAAGCATGTCGACGCCGTCACATTGGATGTAATGCAGCGCGGGGCGGTTTGCGAAATTGGCCTCTACCCAACCGCCGGGCGTACGCACGGAAATGCCGATGCCATTATCCTCGCAGAGGAATATCAGCGGCATGGGCAAGTGCTGGTAAGCGGCCCAGCAAGCCGAGTTGATTGCCCCTTGCGAAGTCGAATGGTTCGCCGAAGCATCGCCGAACGAGCAGAGGATAACGGCGTCGTGGGGCAGCGCGGCATCGTCGAGTTTCAGCCGCTGCGCCATACCGATGCTGTGTGCCGCGCCAACGGCCTTTGGCAAATGCGAGGCAATGGTGCTGGTCTGCGGGGGAACAAAGGTCTGCGCACAGCCCAGCACCTTGTGCCGCCCGCCCGAAATCGGGTCTTCAGCCGAGGCCGCAAAGCTCAGCGCCATGTCGTAAAGCGGGGTCAGCCCGCCAGCCTGCTTTTTGCGCTGGATCAGGAAGGCCGCGTCGCGATAGTGCAGGAATGCCATATCGGTTTGGCGCGTGGTCGCAGCCATCGCCGCCGTGCCTTCATGCCCCGAACTGCCAATCGAATAAAATGTCTTTCCTTTTGAACGCCTTGCCCAAAGGTCGAGATGGCGCGACATGATCTGGCTATCGAACAGATCGACCAGTTGGTGCGCCGGTGGAACGGGCAGATAGTGGTTGCTGCGGGCGGTCGGTAAATCACCAGCCAAAACACGTTTGGCAAAGCCTTCATCGATAATCGTTGGTCGGTCAAACATGCGCCGAGGGTTTAGCCAGATGCTGCATAAATGCCACAGCAAAAAACAAAGTTTAATCGAACGATTAAAGCTGTGGGCATGGAAAATCCGCTGCTTAGTAAGTACACTGTTTCCAATTATCCCCGGGAGAATCCGTCAAGGAAGCAAATTCAAACGCCCAGACCGGCATACGGCAGGCACAGTTTACGTAAACTAAGGAGAGGTACATGCGTCGATTGAATCGACTCAGTGCAATTGCACTCAGTTCAACCATGCTCGCGACATTCGGTTTCGCGCCAGCTTATGCGCAGGACGCGCAGGCCGAGGAAGAATCCTACGAAAATGAACCCATCATCGTTACCGCAACCCTGCGTGCGATGGATGTGCAGGACATTCCAATCGCGGTGACCGCTGTCGCCCCCGAAACGCTTGAGCGTCAGGGCGTTGCCGACATCAAGAATCTGGCTTCGATTTCGCCGAGCTTTAATATCCAGTCTTCGCAAACTGAAACGCAAGGTACCTCGATCAAGATCCGCGGAGTAGGCACCACTGGTAACAATACCGGGCTCGAAAGCTCTGTCGGCGTTTTTATTGACGGCGTCTACCAGTCGCGCCCCGGCGTGGCCCTCGGCGATCTTGTTGATCTTGAGCGTCTGGAAATTCTGCGTGGCCCGCAAGGCACGCTGTTCGGTCGTAACACCTCGGCAGGTGCGTTGAACATCACAACGCGTCGCCCGAGCCTGAGCGAGTTCGAAGGCTTTGCCAACGCCTCTTACGGCAATTACGACTTCATGAATGTGCAGGCGGGTGTCAGCGTTCCGATTGCACAGGATGTAGCCGCTGTCCGTGTATCGGGCACATGGCGCAAGCGCGATGGCTTCCTGAAAAGCGCAACCGGCGCAACCAGCAACGATCGTGATCGTTACATGCTGCGTGGCCAGCTCTATGTTGAGCCCAACTCAGACGTGAGCATCCGCATCCTCGCCGATTATTCGAAGGTCGACGAAAAATGCTGCGATGCCGTTGTCATGCGGGAAACAGAACTGCAGCCATTCTTTGCATTCCACGGCCTGACAAGCGACGGTATCGACCAAGTCGGCCGCCCTGCGCTGCAGAACCTGTCCACCAATGGGCAGCAATATCTGAACAGTTCCAAACAATGGGGTGTCTCGGGTGAGTTGAAGTGGGACTTTGGCGGTGCCAAACTGACCTCGATCACCGCTTATCGTGACTTCCAGTCGCAATCGAGCCAGGACGATTTTGTTGGTCTGCAGATTTACTCGGTTGGTACCAAGGGTGTAACTGCCGCTCCCGGCACGCCGCCCAATGGCGACAACATCAAGGCCTTTACACAGGAACTGCGTTTGCAGGGCACTGCATTCAACGACAAGCTCGACTGGCTAATCGGCGGCTTTTACGGCAAGGAAAAGATTGAAGCGCAGGGCGTGATGACACTCGGTGCGGATTTCCAGCGTGCCAACAGCGCCTTCAACTTCGGTCCTGCTGCCGGAGTAAACCCGTTGTTCGCGCTGACAGCGCTTGGCAATGGCGGCATTCCGGTCAACTCTAACGGTGCCAATGCGGTCAACCTGTTTGATCAGGAAGCGACCACATTCTAGGTGTTCACCCACAATGTGATCAACTTCACCGACCGGTTGAGCCTGACGCTCGGCGCGCGTTATGTCGACGAGAAGAAGGTCGCAAGCTTTGACCAGTTGTCAGCGTCGAACGCGGCTTGCCAGGCAAGCGTCACGGGCGTCCTCAATGGATTGGTTCCTGGCGCATTGGCACCGGGCCTGGTCGGCCTCAACTGCTTCCCGTTTGTCGCTCCGGTCAACCTGACCGCTCCGGCAGCACTGGGTGGTGGTCTTGCCAGCCGCCTGTTGCCGCTGCCGCGCGAATGGGCGCAGACGTTCAAGGATGATGAAATCACCTATACGGCCCAGCTCGGCTTCAAAGCTTCGGACGATGTCCTGCTTTATGCCGGTTACAGCCACGGTTTCAAATCGGGCGGTTTCAACCTCGATGCCACTTCGGCGAACCTGCTGAACTCGTCGGCGATCCTTGCCGGTCTTGCACAACCGACTCCGGTTATTGTTGCTCCGCAATATGCCGACCCTTCGTTCAAGTCTGAAAAGGTTGACCAGATCGAAGTTGGTGTGAAAGCGACGCTCGGTCGCTTCAAGGCTAACCTTGCCGTGTTTGACATGAAGATGAGCGACTTCCAGGTGCTGGAATTTACCGGCATCCAGTTCCTCACCTTCAACGTAAACTCGGCACGTTCGACGGGTGCGGAACTCGAAGTCTTTGGCAGCTTGAGCGATTACATCACCGGTAACGTCGCCATGACCTACGCAGACTCACGTTATCCGAGCAACTGCGGTGTAGGCGTTGCGCCTGCTGCTGCAGCAGCGGTTGCCCGTCTCTGTGGTGGCAGCCTGACTAACGCACCCAAATTCTCGGGTGTCATGGGGCTGACCTATGACGGTCCGCTTGATAGCTCGGGTTGGGGCCTGCTGGTCAACGGCAACATCAACTATTCGAGCAAGCGTCGCACCAGCACCATTCCGCTGGACACCAACGGACTGCCAGTGCCGTTCGATTACCAGAATGCCTATTTCAAGATGAATGCGCGTATCGGCCTGACGACGCCCGATGAGCGCTTCACCTTCGAACTTTGGGGCACCAACCTGTCGAACGAAATCACCCGCGGCATCACCGCCAACACCCCGCTCCGTGGCGGTGCTGGCACGCGCTCACGCATTGGTTTCGTCGAAGAACCCCGCATGTACGGCCTGACCGTGCGCGCCAAGTTCTGATAGACAACACATAACAGAAAGGGCCGGTCTCCATATGGAGGCCGGCCCTTTTCTTTGCCTTGGACAGTGATCTTAGCCGGTCACGACAGAGCCACCCGAAACCAGCGTTTCGATGTCCGAAGCAGCAAGCCCGGCTTCGCCCAGCACAGCGGCATAGTCGCCACCACGTGACGCGATAGTGAAGCTGTCGGCCTGTGTCTGGCTCGACAGACGCGGCGCGATTTGCGGGTGCAGCCATTTGCCGTCCTTCACCACCGCCTTGCGCTCTGCATTGGCCGGGTGCGACGCAGCTTCGACATAATCGAGCACTGGCGTAACGCAGGCGTCGGTCAGCGCAAAAATCGCCTCCCACTCATCGCGGGTCTTCGAAGCAAACACCTCTTCCAACATCTTATGCTGTTGCGCCCATTTGGACTGGTCATGCTGGCCGCCATAGGCTTCCTTGTCGATAGGGAGGCGCTCCATCATCGCGGCAAAAAATTGCGGTTCGATGCAACCGACAGCGACGAACTTACCGTCGCTGGTTCCATAGCAACGATAGAAGGGTGCAGCTCCGTCCAGAAGGTTTGCCTCGCGATCGGTGCGCCATTGACCGAGCCCCGCCATACCGTGGACAAAGCTCATCAAGCTGTGCGTGCCGTCGATGATCGCGGCATCGACGATATTGCCCTTACCCGTGGTCGCGCGCTCGACAACGGCTGCGAGAATGCCAGTGACGAGGAACATCGTGCCCCCGCCGAAATCACCGACCATGTTGAGCGGCGGCACCGGTGGCTGTCCTGCCTTGCCGATTGCGTTCAAAACGCCAGTCATGCTGATATAGTTGATGTCATGGCCTGCCATCTGGCTCCATGGGCCGGTCTGGCCCCATCCGGTCATGCGACCATAGATCAGCTTTGGATTGACGGCGTGGCAGGCTTCAGGGCCTACACCCATCCGCTCGGTAACGCCTGGACGCAGACCTTCGATCAGCACATCGGCGCTGGCAACCATCTTGAGGAGCGCCTCGACTGCCTCAGGCTTTTTGAGATCGAGCATGATCGAGCGTTTGCCGCGACCGTCCACGGCCTTTGGCAAAGCCGGGCCGGGACGATCAACAACGATCACATCCGCGCCCATGTCTGCCAGCAGCTGGCCAGTATAGGGGCCGGGGCCGATCCCTGCGAGTTCAATAACCTTGACGCCGTTCAGTGGCCCTTTGCGAGTGGACATGCTCTCTCTCCGTTTAATCGTGCGATTAAACGGCCATAACCGCTCCTAAGGCTATCGACAAGCCGCCAGTTCGGGTTAGCGGTTTTTGCGCCCCTCAATCAGGCTATCGACCACGCTGGGGTCGGCCAAGGTCGAGGTATCTCCCAATGCGCCGAAGTCGTTTTCGGCAATCTTGCGAAGGATGCGGCGCATGATCTTGCCGCTGCGGGTCTTGGGCAGAGCGGGGGTGAAATGGATATGGTCGGGTGATGCAATCGGGCCGATTTCCTGACGCACCTGCATCCGCAGCTCGCTCTCCAACTCAGCGCCCGGCTCCTCGCCAGCGTTGAGCGTGACATAGCAATAGATGCCCTGCCCCTTGATCTCATGAGGAAAGCCGACGACTGCGGCCTCGGCCACCTTGTCGTGCAACACAAGCGCGCTTTCGACCTCGGCGGTGCCCATGCGGTGGCCCGATACGTTGATCACATCGTCGACCCGGCCGGTTATCCACCAATAGCCATCACCATCGCGGCGACATCCATCGCCGGTGAAATATTTGCCCTTATAGGTCGAGAAATAGGTCTGCTCGAAACGCTCATGATCGCCATAGACGGTGCGTGCCTGCCCCGGCCAGCTGTGCGTGATGCACAAATTGCCCGAGACATCGCCGCGCGTATCGCCTTCATCTGCAATCACCTGCCCCTCGGCATCGACAAGCTGCGGGCGGATGCCGAAGAAGGGGCGTCCTGCGCTACCCGGTTTCATCCCGTGCGCACCGGGCAGCGTGGTGATCATCGTCCCGCCGGTTTCGGTCTGCCACCATGTATCGACGATGGGTAGTTTCCCCTCTCCCACTGTCGCATGGTACCAGCGCCAGGCCTCGGGGTTGATCGGCTCTCCCACTGTACCAAGCAAGCGCAGCGATTTGCGGCTGCGCGCCTTCACCGGCGCATCGCCATCACGCATCAGCGCGCGCAGTGCAGTTGGCGCGGTGTAGAAAATGTTGACCTGATGCCGGTCGACAATGTCCCAGAATCGGCCATTGTCGGGGTAGCTGGGGATACCCTCGAAAATCAGGCTGGTCGCGCCATTTTGCAGCGGACCATAGACGACATAAGAGTGGCCAGTGACCCAGCCGATATCGGCAGAGCAGAAGAAGACTTCTCCCGGTTTGTAATCGAACACATAATGGAAGGTGGTCGCGGTCCAGACCGAATAGCCACCGATTGTGTGCAAAACGCCCTTGGGCTTTCCAGTACTGCCCGAGGTGTAGAGTATGAACAGCGGATCCTCCGCATTCATCGGCTCACACGGGCATTCGCTGGGCACATCCGCGCCATATTCGTGATACCAATGATCGCGATGCGGCGTCATGTTGCAGGGATCGCCGGTATGTTCGATCACCAGCACGCCTTCGACACCCGACACACGCTCCAGCGCCGCATCGACGTTGGCCTTGAGGGGTACATGCTTTCCGCCGCGCAGGCCGCTATCGGCGCAGATCACGAAGCGGCTGGCGCAATCCTCAATACGGCCCGCCAAGGCCTCAGGTGAGAAGCCGCCGAACACCACCGAATGGATCGCCCCGATGCGTGCGCAAGCGAGCATCGCCACCGCACCCTCGACCACCATCGGCATGTAAATGGTAACCCTGTCACCCTTGGCCACGCCCATTTTCTTCAGCGTGTTCGCCATGCGGATTACCTCGGCCTGCAACGCGGCATAGCTGACCTTGCGCGAGGGCTTTGATGGCTCATCGGGTTCGAAGATGAAAGCGATCGCATCGCCCTTGCCTGCGGCCACATGGCGATCGACGGCGTTGTGGCAGAGGTTCAGGACGCCATCTTCATACCATTTGATCGAGACCGGATCGTAGGACCAGTTGCCCACTTTCGTCGGCGCGGTGAACCAGTCGATGCGCTTGGCCTGTTCGGCCCAAAAGCTGTCAGGATCGGATATGCTCGCGGTATATAGGCGGTTATAATCTGCTGCGCTGCAATGCGTGTCTTTGGTCGCACTTTCGGGGACGGGGAACCAATCCTGATGCTCGCTCACTTGCTCTCTCCAGACAATCGGGCTATCTACGCTTTCAGCATTGGTGGAGTAAGTCCGGTGATTCAAGAGTAATCCCATTTTTTCGTCATTCCCGCGAAGCCGGGAATCCAGTCTCCTACTGCTCAATTTGCAATAACAGGAGTTGGCCCTGCCTCCGCAGGGATGACGAGTAACATCCCAATTACTCAATTCGAATTGCAAGGACTACCCATGCCGAAATTACAGAATAAATCCGCCCTCGTGACCGGGGGTGCCCGCGGTATCGGCGAAGCGATTACCCGTTGCTTCGCCCGCGAAGGCGCGAGCGTGGTCATCGCCGATATCGATAGCGAAAATGGTCGGCGCGTCGCTGACGAAATTGGCGGCACCTATTTCGAACTCGACGTCGCCGACGAGAGTGGATGGAACCGCTTGGCCGCCTCCCATCCCCAGATAGACATTGTCGTCAACAATGCCGGCATTACCGGATTCGAGGATTCACCCGGCCCGCACGACCCCGAGCATTCCAGCCTAGCCGATTGGCACCGCGTGCATGCGGTCAATCTGGACGGGACGTTTCTTGGCTGCCGCTATGCGATCGGAGCAATGCGCGCAAAAGGCGCTGGCGCGATCATCAACATTTCATCGCGTTCCGGCCTCGTCGGAATACCGGCGGCTGCGGCTTATGCTTCATCGAAGGCAGCTATCCGCAACCATAGCAAATCGGTTGCGCTCTACTGCGCGCAGCAGGGCCTCAACATCCGCTGCAACTCGATCCACCCGGCGGCCATCCTGACCCCGATGTGGGAAGCTTTGATAGGTGACGGCCCCGATCGCGAGGCGCGGATGGCCGCGATGGTGGCAGATACACCTATGAAGCGCTTTGGCACGGTTGAAGAAGTCGCTGCGCTGGCCCTGCTGCTGGCATCCGATGATGCGACCTATATGACCGGCAGCGAATTGCACTTAGATGGCGGATTACTCGCTGGAAGCGCGGCGTCGCCGGGGGACTAAAGTGAAACGGCCAGCAGGCATGGGATATGCCTGCTGGCCACCATCTTGAACTTTACGGGAAAATTTAGGGCTGTGTTGGGGCAGCAGCCGCGTCCGCCGCCGGTGCCGCTGCATCAACTGTAGGAATCGGCTTGAACTTTATTGCAGTTCCCGTGGCATTGGTTTTGCCCCAGCTGAATGCCGAAACATGGCTGTCACCATATTTGGCGTTGATTACAGCATCGGCACCCAGCTTCTCTGCCCGTTCCCACAATTCCTTGTAGATTTTTTCCTGACTGGCTTCCTTGCTGAACACCGTCGCTTTGCGGACACCAGCCTGAACCTCACCTACGACTTCATAGGGGCGATCAGTGATATCATAAGCAAAAACCGGAAGGCCAACATCTTCGTTGACAACAACGAACGTCTTTTCTTCCTTTTTCTTTGCGAGTCCCGCCTGTGCACCCGCAGTCACGATAAGCGCGCCTACTATGGCGTATTTTACTGCTTTCATTTTTGCCTCCCTGTATTGATACTCGCTCAATCCATGATTGTTTTCAACTTCGAGTCAATCGCTTAGAGTAACGGCAGGTAATAATTCGAATCGTCCGAAGTGGCGAGGCTGGGATAGGGGGAGTTCCAGGATGCTAGTCATACTTGCAATGTTGGTTCAGGACATAGGGGAGACTGCGCCAGCAGTAGCAGCTCCATCAGAGACTGTAGTTGTTGCACCCGCTGTTATCCGTATCGATACACCAGTCGAATTGATGGCAACCAAAGAAGTCAGTACGGCAGATGTTACCGCTGGGACGCGTTTCAAACTGCGCCTTAACAAGCCTGTGATTATCGCCGAAGGTTTGACCATCCCGGTTGGAACATGGGCGCATGGGGAAGTTGTTTCAGCGACAGATTCTGGCGGCCTTGGAAAATCCGGAAAAATGTCCGCGCGACTGCTCTATCTTGAATATGGTTCGAACAAGATACCTCTCGAAGGTGAAATCAGCACCAAAGGCACCGGCGCAGGATCAGCCGGAGCTGCGGTGATTTTTGCAGGCGTCGCAGGATTGTTCCACAGAGGTAACAACGCAAAAATCAAGGCTGGCGAAATCATCAACGCCTTTGTCGCACAAGATACGACTTTGGTGCTTCCGTGATCTCCCGGATCTCCAGCTTTGCGAAACGTTCAATTGTGGTCGCTGCAGCATTATCGGCATCGGCCATTGGTTTCGCTGCCGAAACGTCCACAGCGGCTACATTGCCTGCAAACACGGAAATTGCGCTGAGTACAGTTCAAGACCTGACCAGCAAAAAAGCACATAAGGGCGATCAAGTTGCTCTGGTGGTAACTGAAGATGTGATGGCCGATGGCGCTGTCGTTATCCGAAAAGGCACGTTGGCCGTAGGCCGGATCGCTTTTGCACAGGATACAGGCGCGTTTGGCCAATCCGGTAAGTTAAAGATCGAACCGCTCTATATCCAACTGAACGGAACAACGATCAGACTGCAAGGAAGTGTTTTCAAAAAGGGCACTGTTACCGCAGGCGCAGCCGCAGGCCTTATTGTCCTGACCCCTGGCATGACTGGGCGTAGCGCAAAAATTCCGGCAGGCACCGCCATTCCGGCCGCGACCTTGCGCGATGTGAAGCTTCCGACAGTTCCAATTCAGCCGCCAGCGGAATGATTCCAACGCTGCTCAATCACACCCAGCCCTAAAATCAAACAGGCGATAACCCGGCTGGGTTCCGCCTTCACGGAAGTAAAGCGTGCGACGGCAGTTTACCTGAACCGTCTGCCATTGATATTCGGTAGTCTCACCTATCTTGGCACCGCAAACGCCATGGCTGCATCCGCCGATCACATCGACCGTGATAGGAACCTGCTCTTGGGTCTGCTCGCTCCAATACCAGTCGAGCTGGCGGACATTGCCGTTGACGTTCAGCGTATTGGGCACACCAAAGGTGGCAACGACTTCTTCTTCGCTTCTCCCTGCCATTCCCTGCAATTCTTGTACAAAGCGGCGCCCGGCGACATCGGACGCCCGATCCATGCTGTCCTGCATTTTCAGATCGTTTTCAATGTCACTGGCCATCTGGCCGAGTTTCTTGGACTGCGCTTCCAGCTCTGCGATTTTCTGAGCCTTGTATTTTTCCAGTTCAGCGGGAGACATTGTATTTTCATATTCAGGTTGCTTGGCATCTGGCCAGTAGCGCCCCCAAATCTGGTCGATCATGTCGGTGATGGCGGCATAACTCCCGACCATTTGCATCTGCAGCGGCGCAAACGGGTCCGTCGGTTGCTTTTTCGATTTTTTGCCCTGCTCAAAATTGGTCGCCATCTGGCGCGCGGTCGCCATTGCTTTTTCCCATTCAGGCGCCTTGCATGCAATCTTATAGGCTTGGGCAACCCAGTTATCTGGAACAGGCATCCATTCCGTCATGCTGCTTTTCTGGGTACGGCCAGCCCGGTCATAGGCTGTCGCCTCTTCGATATTCACCAACCGGTCCCGGCATTTGAAAGCCAGGAAATATTGGATGAAGTTGGTTGACCCGCCCTTTTCGATGGGGCCACCATTTTCCATCACTTGATAGACGTTGATCTTGTAGATCGTTTTCGCCTCAATGAAGTCGATGGGATTGGCCGATTGCATAGCCGCATTGGCCATAGTGCTCGGATCGCCGCCACCATCAAGGCTGCGTGTAATCAGATCGAAATCAGCAACATAGATGCTGCGATTTGGGGCCCTGTCAGGTTCCGACCCAATGGTAATATAAGGGCCGGCCTGCGCCGCAGTCGACAAAGCCAGAAACGGAAGGGAGAAAGTAAGGAGTTTACGCATTTTCAGTTACCTGACTTTTCAGTTCTGGCGAAACCGCGCCATCGGGATACGGCCTCAATTTGCGGCCAATTGATAGATTGCTCCAAGCTCGCTTTTCGAAACAGGACGCGCCTTTATGTCGAGCGGGCGGAGTTGTGCTTTGCCAATTATCTGGTTGAAACGCGGCATGCCGATGGTCGAATAGTCGTGGCTATGCAGGACATCGGAGGACGCCGGCAGATACAAGAGGTCGACCGCTTCAATGTCACATACCATCGACTTGGTATCCGTTTTTTCGCAATCGGCGGTCGAAAAGCGCGTATTTGGCGGCTGCGGGAAAAATCCATCGACGACGATCGCTTCACTGGCCTGAACCGAAAAAGAGGCGAATTCACCGTTAATGCCTATGCCGACATTCAGTCCGGGTGCCGGCACGGCAACAGAGACGTCATAATATCCCGCCTCGCGTGAGATATATTCCTCGCCATAGACCCAGCGCAGCTCGACGCAGCCCGCAGTGACATGCACCGCGGCGCACTCCTGATAGGGTGGGCGCGTCGACCATTGCTCATTGAACCATTGAGACTCAAACTTTGTCTCGTTGAAAATGGTTTCGGTTAGGTCGACACTTCCGACATAGGATTTGTCGACGGAAGCGGTTCCATCAGCGACGGGCAAGCTCGTCCGGGGCATGGGATGGGTGATACGGCTCAACCGGTAAGTACCGGGATCGACAATATAGACCTGATATTTGACCGGGCCTTTGCCCGGCAGTTCCAGCAGAAATCCCGAGCCGCCCACTTTTGCAAACGGCCGCTCCTCACCGACGATCAGCTTTTTGTCCGACTGCGCAATATTGCGCCATTCAACCGTGGTACCCAGTTCGACCGCAACCGATGTTCCGGTATCAGTAACATGGTCCGCAAGATTGTTCTCCCATGACGGGGCATCGGGGTATTTATAGCCCATATCGAGCGTAGCGATGGCCACAATCGCCTTGCCTTCTTTCAGCGCGAGCGGGAAAATCTTGTCGATCTCATTGGCCGCCTGCAACGTCTGCGCTTCGGCCTTTCGACAATCCTTCTTGAAAATAGCATCCTTGCATTCTGCAGCTGCCCGGCGCTTGGCCAGCTCTTTAACTTCCTTGTCGCTCGGCACAACCTGCTGAGCCTGTAAAGGCTGCACCAGACAAAATCCGATGCATACCATCAACGCGAAGGCGGAACATGGTCCAGCCGCAAATCGCCTAGAAGCCCAATTACGCATTCGCCCAGCCTTCAGAAATCACTGAGCCTTCAGAAGGCAGGCGCGCACTTTCTCGCGCGCTGCAAAGCCGCCAGTCCAATTGCCATCAAAGACCGATGCGCCGTTCATCGTTACCGAAACGCTCTCGACATCGTCCAAACCATCAAGCGCCGCTGCGAAGTTGGTCAATTGGAACAGTATGACAGGTGCCCCGTTTTTCACCGGAAAGTGCATTGCCTTTACCGTCTGCGGGCTATCACCGCCAGTCGCAAGCGTGACCTTTACCTTTTTGACTTTCGCCGTTGCTGGCACTTCCGGCCCACCGACAAAGAAATAGCTGTCCTTCCAGTCCTTATACGGCCCTATATAGCCCATTACCTTGCCGGGTGCCGCAAATGTCATTCCGCAAGGCTGATCCGCCTTGCTCCCGTCATTGTCGACGCTCCAGCCAGGTTGTGCCGCAGCAGCAGGTTTGCCGTCTGGCTTGCCCACATGCTGCTGACCTTTGGATTCAAAAGGCTTCATCGCCTTGGCAAGCTGCGCATCCAGCGCGGACTGGGCTTGGACAGCGCTGGTGCAGCAGAAAATGGAACAGGCAAAAATGACGGCTTTGAAGTGCATGGTAATACCTTGGGAACCAGCCATGATTGGCAGGAGAATCCACTGTATAGTGTCGCTCATACACTATAACCAATGCAATAGCTGGGGCTGTGCTAGTACACTGCCAAGCGATTTACAGCTTAGTCGACATCCTCAATCGCGACAGCCTCACCCGTCACCCGCTGAGCCAGCGCCGCTGCTATGAACGCATCAAGATCGCCATCGAGCACATCCGAGGGTGTCGGGCTGGTGACGCCAGTGCGCAGATCCTTGACCATTTGATAGGGCTGCAGGACGTAAGAACGAATCTGGTGCCCCCAGCCGATATCGGTCTTGGCAGCATGTTCAGCGCTGGCCGCTTCTTCGCGCTTGCGCATTTCCGCTTCGTACATCCTCGCCTTGAGCATACCCATCGCAATTTCGCGGTTCTTGTGCTGGCTGCGGTCAACCTGGCTGGCGACGACTATGCCCGAAGGGACGTGAGTAATGCGTACTGCAGAATCGGTCGTGTTAACGTGCTGACCACCTGCACCCGACGCACGGTAGGTATCGATTTTCAGGTCAGCGGGATTGATATCGATTTCAAAACTGTCGTCGATAACAGGGTATACCCAGACCGAGCTGAAACTGGTGTGCCGCCGTGCAGAGCTGTCATAGGGCGATATGCGCACGAGCCGGTGCACACCACTTTCGGTCTTTGCATAGCCGTACGCATTCTCGCCTTTGACCTGGATAGTCGCCGCCTTTATTCCTGCGGTATCGCCTGCCTGATACTCGATGGTATCGACCTTAAAGCCGCGCTTTTCCGCCCAGCGTGTATACATGCGGAACAGCATTTCTGCCCAATCCTGGCTTTCCGTACCCCCTGCGCCTGCGTGGATTTCGATGAAGGTATCAAGCGGATCGGCTTCACCCGACAAGAGGGCCGAAACCTTGTCCTTGTCCGCCCTGTCGGCGAGTGCCGCAAGTGCGGCAACGCCTTCGTCGGCCAAAGCCTCATCGCTTTCCATCTCGGCAAGCTCGATCAATTCGACTGTACCAACCTTGTCAGCATCGATTTCCCGAACAGTTGCAATGGCCGCATCGAGACGGCGCCGTTCGCGCATCACCTCTTCGGCCTTTTTGGGATTGTCCCACAAAGTCGGGTCTTCGACGCGTGCGTTCAGCTCGTCGAGGCGACGCAAGGCGCGGTCCCAATCGAGCGACATTTTGACAAGGTTTAGGGCGGCGTCGATCCGGTCGACCAAGGCTTGCGCTTCGGCGCGCATGGGGAAACTCCAATGTCTGAATTCAGGCCTGCGCGACTAGGGCCTGTAATGTGCGTTGTAAAGATGAACTAGTGCGCAAAAGTGGCGGCGCGATTTGCGGTTCTGCCGTATCTTGAAAGCCGGATTTCTCTATTTTCTGGATGATCATGCTAAACCGTTTGAGCATCGCTCTTTGCACTTTCGCCGTTTTTTGTCTGTCCGTACTATTGTCGTCAGAACCAGCCGCTGCCTTTGCCTATCCGTGCAACGGGCCGGGGCCTGGCCGGATCATGGTCGGGATGAGCCCCGGCGGAAATGGCGTAGCTTCTGTTCCAATGTGTGAAGATGATCCCAATTCGGCACCGCAACAGGCGGCGCCTCCTGCTCCTGCAAGGAATGACTATTCAGCGGTCGCCTGGCATCAGGATGCGAACGATGTCTGGGCATCAGCGAGGTACCAAGAACGCGCTGCTGCCGACAATATGGCCCTGCGTCACTGCACCGAAGTGATGGGCTCGGGCTGTCAGGTTATTTGGCAGGTGAACGGATATATTGGCGCAGCACTAGGTGCCACCGGGAATATCCACTGGGCAGCCGACGGTAGCAAAAGCAAAGTGAAGAAGCTGCTGGATGAACAATGCAAAGGCTATGTTCTTGGTTGCCTGCCTATCGGCATTTTCAAATCGACCGATACTTACGAAAGCGATGGTCAGTGGATTAACATCCGCAAACCCAAAAATGCCGCACTTTTGCGGAAAAGATATGGTGCTGTCGCGTGGCTTATGGGACCGGGCTATGACGGCACATCATTTGTTGCAACCGGCCATGCAACCTATCCAGAAGCCGTTGATGCGGCTTTAGCAGCATGCCGAAAGCACAATGGTGCCGATGCAAAATGTGAGGTGAGTATGGGAACCGGCAATGGCTTTCTGTACAGCTATCGCACAGACAAAGGCGACAGTTTCACAGCAGATCAAACCGAAAAACGAGCCGAACAGGCGATGAATTTATCTTGCAAAAAAGATAAGCTTACTTGCACAGTGTCCAAAGTTTTTGACGTGCGCCAACCGGGTCTTTTTGCGCACCGGATGCGATAGCGGTGTGAACGATGTCTGCAGCAGCTACCGTGCAGTGATATCGGCCCACAGACCCGCACCGCCCAGTTTCGCAACTTTCGTTCCAAGCACATTCCCCCAATAGGCGTCGTTGCCATGGTCGGAACGCCAATCGAGCAACGGCCCCGTCAACTTGTGCAAGTCATATTCGCGGGTGAAGCCTATGGCTCCGTGCACTTGGTGGGCGATTGCCGTGGCCTGCCCAATGGCTTTGTTGGTCCGCAATTTGGCGCAGGCAATTTCGAATAAGGCGGTCTCTGCATCACCCGCAGCCCGGTCAAGTGCGGCGGCCGCTGCAGCGCCTGCTACATTCACCGCTGCTGCCTCTACTGCAAAAACCGCCAATACCTGCTGCACTGCCTGGAACTTGCCGAGCGGTTTGCCGAATTGCTGGCGGGTATTCACATAGTCGATGCTCATCGCTAGTGCAGCATCCATCGCGCCTGCGGCCTGCGCCACGCGGATGAAAGCTCCATAGGGCTTCGTGACTTCGCCACCAAGCCATTGTCCGACAATATGCTCGCCAATCGCCATGCTTGGCACATTCGCACCCGCAATCCGCAGCACAGCAAACAGATCGCCCCAATCGCCGCCGAAACCGCCGTCTGCTTCCGCTAACAAAAGCTGACCAAACCCGGCCTCTTCAACGGGAGCCATTCCCAGCGTCGCAGCTTCGGCAAACACGGCTTCTGCCGTATCGCATAGCAAAGCACGTTGTTCGCTCATCTGAGTCCCAGCCCCCTTGCAATAATACCGCGAATAATTTCACGCGTGCCGCCTCGCAACGAGAAGCTCGGAGCGGCAATCAAAAGCGCGCGCATCAGCCGCGCAAGGTCGTCATCACGGGTGGAAGGGCAATCTACCAGCGCCTGCACGCGCTGCGGCAAAGCCTGCTCAAAGCTGTTACCCAAATCCTTGACCATCGACGCCTCAACCATCGGATCTTCACCGGCTGCCAGCTTGGCTGCAGTCGAAAGCGACATTTGCCGCAGCGTCCAAAGCTCTGCGGTCAACTCGCCTATCAAACCCTTGATTTGCAGATCCGGATCAGGACCTGCTGCATCAATCAATGCGGTCATCAACACATGGCTGGAAAGATAGCGTTCAGGACCGGAACGTTCGAGCGCCAACTCCGCTGTTGCCTGCGCCCACCCCTGCCCCCGGGCGCCGACCATTGCCCATTCTGGTAGAAGCACGTCATCGAAAAACACTTCGTTGAAATGATGATCGCCACCCATGTCGATAATCGGCCGGATCGTAATTCCGGGAGCATCCATTGGGATGAGGAACTGCGAAAGACCAGCATTGCGCTCACTGCCCTCTTCACTGCGCACCAGTGCCAGCATCACGTGGCTCATATGCGCGCCCGAGGTCCAGATTTTCTGGCCGGAAATGCGCCAGCCGTCTAGCGTGTAACGGGCAGTTGTCCGGACTGCAGCCAGATCCGACCCTGCACCAGGTTCAGACAGGCCGATACAGGTGTACAACTGGCCTTTGCAGATACCGGGCAGGTAACGCGTCTTCGCCTCTTCGCTGCCATAGCGCAGAATCAGTGGTGCAGTTTGCCGATCTGCAATCCAGTGCGCGCCAACGGGTGCTCCCGCCGCGAGCAATTCCTCTATCACGACATAGCGTTCAAGCGGATGCCTTTCGTGTCCTCCCACCGTTTTGGGGAGGATCATCCCAAGGAAACCCGCCGCACCCAAAGCACTGGAAAATTCCGGATCGCCGACGACCCAGCAATTAGGAACGCCGAGCTTGGGCTCATGCGCGGCAAGAAAGGCGCGGACCTCGGCTCGCAATGCCGCAACATCACCGGGCGGATCGAATGGATAAATCGAAAAACTCTGCTGCATATTTACGGCCATGCCAGTGGCTGCCGTCTTCGACAAGCCCCCAGAAATACTTACATGAAATGGGCGATTAAGCCGACGACCGGCCAAAGTATTTTCTGCAAAATTAGGGTTCCGTAAACCAAAATATCCTACAGAAAACGGTGAAGTAGGCAAATTGCAACCATTTGGCGCAAAGCGAAATTAGACACGATATGGCAGTCCTCAACATCTTCAAAAGCCTGACCGGAGGTAACACCGATTCGGCAGATGGAAGCGTCGTCGCTGTCGTTGTCACCCAAGCCGATGCCCAGCGCCGATTGGAAATCGTCGACGACTTTGAACGCGCCGGGATTGCCTGGTTGTGGGCGACCGACGCCGATGGCCGACTGATTTATCTGTCCGACAACGCATTGCAGACGCTTGAAATTCCGATGGAGGAACTTTTGGGCCGGTCGCTGATTACAATATTTGAAACCGACCCGGACAGCCCCGGTGGAAAATCGGATAGGCCGCTAAATTTTCAGCTCACGGCGCATAACAAGATCAAAGATCTGACTGTACGGCTAACAATCGGACGATCCAAACATGAAGGTCGCCACATCTGGTGGTCGATTTCCGGCCATCCTAAACTTGACAAGTCAGGGAAGTTCCAGGGCTATCGCGGATCGGCCAAGGACATCACGGTCGAATATCAGCGCCAGCTTGAAGATTCGCGACTAGCCGAGTTCGACTCGCTGACCGGGCTTGCCAACCGCCACCGCATGAACAAGCGGATCGAGGCAACGCTGGCATCGTATAAGGGTGGCAACCGCAGTTGTGCGCTGATCATGATGGACCTCGACCGGTTCAAGCAAGTTAACGACACGTTGGGGCATCCTGCAGGCGACGAGCTTCTGCGGCAGGTCGCGCGACGCATTGAGCGTGTTATTGGTTCGCGAGGGGAAGTCGGCCGCCTCGGTGGAGACGAATTCCAGATATTGCTGCCAGATATCGACGACCGCGGAAAATTGGGCGAACTGGCAAACAAGCTGATCCAGGTGGTGTCGCAGCCTTATCCTATCGAGGACAAGCGCGCGACCATAGGCACCTCTGTTGGCATTGCCGTTGCACCCTATGACGGCAACCACAAGGACGACCTGATCCACAATTCGGACCTTGCGCTTTATGCTGCCAAAAATGGCGGTCGCGGACAGTTCCGATTCTACTCGGCCGATCTGAAGGACGAAGCCGAGGAACGCCGTATCATCGAAGAAGATTTGCGTGACGCCCTCGCCAATGAGGAACTGGAGCTGCATTATCAGCCGATCGTGCGCACCGAAGACAATATGGTCGTCGTGTTCGAAGCATTGATGCGTTGGACCCATCCCGAGCGCGGAAATGTTGCTCCCGGTGTTTTCATCCCGGTTGCCGAGGAATCCGATCTGATCCTCAAGCTTGGCGAATGGGCACTGGTGAAGGCCTGTCAGGATGCAATGCAATGGCCAAGCTCGGTCCGCGTCGCCGTCAATGTTTCAGCGGCGCAATTCGCACATAGTGATTTTGTAGACGCAGTCACCCATGCACTCGATGCATCCGGACTGGACCCCAACCGGTTGGAATTGGAACTGACTGAGAGCATCTTCATGGGCGACAGCGAAACTGTCGAGACCACTTTCAAGGTACTAAAAGAACTTGGCGTCCGGCTGGCACTCGACGATTTCGGGACCGGCTATTCTTCGCTCAGCTATTTACGTTCCGCGCCTTTTGACAAGCTGAAAGTCGACCGCAGCTTTGTCGACAGCTGCACCCAGAAAGACCAGAACAGCGATAAGATCATCGCCGCCATCATTGGCCTGTCGGATGCATTGGGTATGGAGGTTACCGTCGAAGGGGTCGAAGCGTTCGATCAGCTCGAGGTTGTAAAATCAAAGGGTGCCCGCTTCATACAGGGCTGGATATATTCGAAGGCGCTGAAGCAGGACGTCATCGTCGAACGCATGAAATCAGGCGAATTCAGCATTGAACCCGAAGGTCCGGAAAAGCACCGCTCCGAAAGGCGATCGGTGTACCGGCGCATCGGCGTCATCCATGATGACCATCGTTATGAAGCTTTGCTGCGTGACCTTTCAAAAACCGGCGCACGAATCGAGGGTCTGGTGGGCGTACCAGTCGGTACCGAGCTCGTGCTCGATCTAACGGGCGGTCAATTGGTGGTATGCACGGTCAATCGCTCGCAAGAGGCGATGATTGCTGTCGAATTTGAAACGGCATTGGTCAGCGACGGTGCGGGTGGCCTTTGCACCCGGCACCGAGCGTCACCTTATGCGCTGGCCTCTGCGGGCATGCGGATTGAAACGGGTCCTTCGGGCAAAAATGGCAATGTTGTGCTCATCCATCCGCCCAAGACCAAGCCTCAATTTTTGGAAGTCGCGGTCAGCAAAGCCCAGATAGGCGCCAGCTTCTCGTGACACCCGCTTAAGGGCTGGACTTTAATCGCGCGATTAAACATAGTCGTCTCTGGAGCCCGCACAGGCGGGGAGGAGAGATCGACATGAACCTGCCGAAGGTGTGTATCATCGGTGCCGGTTGTTCCGGCTTTACGACAGCAAAACGACTGAAAGACCATGGTATCCCGTTCGATATTTTCGAGGCATCGGACGATATTGGCGGGACCTGGTACTACAACAATCCCAATGGCATGTCGGCTTGTTATCAAAGCCTGCACATCGACACATCGAAATGGCGGCTGGCATTTGAAGATTATCCGGTGCCCGCCAACTGGCCCGATTACCCGCACCATTCGCAGCTGCTCCAATATTTCCATGACTATGTGGATCATTTCGGGCTGCGCCCCCATATCCGCTTCAACACCCGCGTCGAAAAGGCGAAGCGGCGCGACAGCGGCGGTTGGGATGTGACGCTCTCGACTGGCGAGACAAAACATTATGACGCTTTGGCGGTCGCCAATGGCCACCATTGGGCGGCGCGAATCCCGGAATATCCAGGCCATTTCGATGGCGCACAGATCCACTCACACCAATATCGCACGCCTTTCGAGCCTGTGGACTGCATCGGAAAACGCGTTCTCGTCGTTGGCATGGGCAACAGCGCGATGGACATTGCGAGCGAATTGTCGCAGCGGCCGATGGCGGAAAAACTGTTCGTCTCTACCCGTCGAGGTGTCTGGATTTTCCCTAAATATTATCGCGGGCAACCACTCGACAAGAATCCAGCCCCGGCGTGGCTGCCCAAGGGCATCAAGCAATGGCTGGGTGCGCGGATGGTGAAGGGGCTTGTCGGCAAGATGAGCGACTATGGCCTTCCCGAGCCAGAAATCGGCCCGTTTGAAAGCCATGGGACGGTATCGGGCGAATTCCTCGTTCGTGCCGGATCGGGCGATATCAACATGAAGCCAGCGGTCGAACGGCTCGATGGCGACGGCGTGGTGTTCACCGATGGCAGTCGGGAGAAGGTCGATATCATCGTTTGGGCGACCGGCTATGACATCAACTTCCCCTTTTTCGACGATCCAGCCTTTACCGCCGACAGCGACAATCGGCCCCCACCCTTGTTCAAGCGCATCATGAAGCCCGGAGTTCCCGATCTTTTCTATATGGGCCTCGCGCAGCCGCTGCCGACATTGGTCAACTTTGCCGAACAGCAATCAAAGCTGGTGGCGACCTATCTAGCCGGCAAATATGCGCCGCCGTCGGAAGATGAAATGCGCCGCATCATCACTGCCGACGAAGATTACTACACCGGACAATATTATGCGGCACGGCGGCATACCATCCAGCTCGATTTCGACCATTATGTCCGCGCTTTGAACAAGGAACTGGAAAAGGGTGCGAAACGTGCGGCGGCCAAGGGCAATGCCCTGCCCGTGCCTTCGCGCCAGATGGAGGAGGCTTGAGCTATGGCAACTGTTTTGGACAAACGCCCGATCAACCCGTTCGAAGTCAGTGCGAACGCCATTTACACCGAAGACCAGTGGCGCGAACCCTTTGCCAAATTGCGCGCGGAAATGCCGCTGAGCTGGCGTCCGGAAAGCCCCTTCGGCGCCTATTGGTCAGTGGTGACGCATGACTTGGTGCAGGAAGTCGAGCTGCGCCACGATGTGTTCAGTTCACGTTGGGATATGGGCAATATCACCATCGCCGAAGCGGTGAATGGCGAAGGCTTCCCCAATTTCATCGCGCAGGACCCGCCCATCCACACCGCGCAACGCAAGGTCATCGCCCCTGCTTTCAGCCCGAGCCAGATCCTCAAGCTGGAAAAGCTGGTGCGCGAACGGACCGAAAAGCTGTTTTCGGAACTGCCGCGCGGCGAGGAATTTGATTGGGTTGAACGGGTTTCGCTCCCGCTCACTTTGGGAATGCTGTGCATCCTGTTCGACATGCCGTTCGAGGAATGGCGCGACATCAAACGCTGGTCGGATTGGGCGAGCGGCGTTTCGGAAGACAATCTGAACGAGGAATATCGCGCGCAATTTCTGTTGCAGATGGGCGAGATGCTCGCCCGCTTTGACCGTGAGCTGGAGGATCGCCGGAGTAAGCCGCCTACGGACGATTTGCTGAGCCGCATGGTCCATTCGGAAGCGATGGGGAACATGGACGCGATGGAGCGTATCGCAAATATCGCGCTGTTGATTGTCGGCGGAAACGATACCACGCGCAATTCGATGTCCGCGCTGGTCGAGGCGTTCGACAAATATCCCGGCGAGATGGATCGGTTGCGCGCCGACGCCTCGCTGATCCCCAATGCCGCGCAGGAAATCATCCGCTGGCAATCGCCGGTCACCCATATGCGTCGCACCGCGCTTGAGGATACCGAGCTTGCCGGACAGCGCATTGCCAAAGGGGAAAAGGTCGTGATGTGGTACATCTCCGCCAATCGCGACGAACGGATTTTCCCGGATGCCGAACGCTTCGATGTCGGCCGTGAAAATGCCCGTCGCCATGTCGGCTTTGGCCATGGCATCCACCGCTGCGTGGGCGCACGCCTGGCGGAAGTACAATTGCACGCCGTCATAGAGCAGATGCTGAAACTGCCCGGTCGGGTGGTGCCACAAGGCAAACCCACACGGCTCGCCAGCCCTTTCCTGCACGGCTTCACTGCCATGCCCGTCAAGATCATGGAGGCTTGAACCCATGACCGAATACAGCACGCTGGTGGTTGAGCAGGAAGGGCCGATCCTGTGGGTCCGCATCAACCGCCCCGAAGCCATGAATGCCTATACCGCAACGATGGGCGCCGAACTGGCGGCGGCGTTTGACCATGCCGATGGCGAAGATTCGATCCGAGTTGTGATTTTGAGCGCGCTGGGCCGCGTGTTTTGTGCAGGAGCCGATGTCTCGGCCGGTGCAGGCTCATTCGATACCGAGAGCGGCGAAGGTGCGAAGAATTTTGGCGCCCGTAGTGAAGGCCGCAACGCCAATTTCATCGCTGCGATCATGAATTGCCGCAAGCCTTCGATCGTCGCCTTTAATGGCTCGGCCGCTGGCGTGGGCCTCACGCTCACCCTTCCTTGCGACATCCGCATTGCTGCAGACAATGCCAAGTTCGGTTGCGTCTTCACGCGCCGCGGCTTGGTGCCAGAGGCGGGTTCGGCCTGGTTCCTGCCGCAGATTGTCGGGCTGAGCCAGGCGCTCAAATGGTGCCTGACGGGCGCACTTGTTCCTGCCAGCGAAGCGCTTGAAAAAGGCTTGCTGGCGGAAACCTGCCCCGCCGAACAACTCGATGATCGGGCGCGCGAATTGGCGATGGAAATCGCCACCAACACCTCGCCGGTGGCCATCGCGCTTACCCGCCGCCTTTTGTGGCGCTTTTCAACCGATGCCGATCCATCAGGCGCACTTTCGGTCGATGCACCGCTCAACATCGCATTGGGAAAGGGTGCCGATGTGCATGAGGGCGTATCCGCCTTCCTCGAAAAGCGCGCACCCAATTTTCCGAGCAAAGTGTCGAGCGATACGCCGGCAACACCATGGTGGCCGGCCGACCCGACCGCCCGCCGTCAAGGATAGACTCGATGTACACACTCTATGGCGCGCTAGGATCGCCTTATTCGATGAAAATGCGCGCCTTGCTGCGCTATCGCAGGATTGCGCACATCTGGAAGGATGGTGCGGCCGCACGCGAAGCACTTCAGCAGGTCAAGGCGCCGGTCATTCCGGTTCTGCAATATCCCGACGGCCATTTCGCCAATGATTCCACACCATTGGTCTATGATCTTGAGGCGCGGCATGCAGATCGCTCGTTGGTTCCGCCTTCCCCCGCCCACGCCTTTCTCGCGCATCTGCTGGAGGATTTTGCCGACGAATGGCTGACCAAGGCCATGTTCGGATATCGCTGGCTGGAGGAAGTCGACCAGATCCAGATGAGCCGCTGGCTCGCGTTCGACAATCTCAAAGGCGGCGGGCTCCAGACCAGTCAGGGCTTTGCCGAGGCATTTCGCTCACGGCAGGTTGGGCGCATGGCGATTGTCGGCTGCACCCGCGAAAACTTCCCGCTGATAGAGGCAAGCACCAAAGCCGTACTGGCCGCGCTTGAAGCGCATGTGGTGAACCGGCAGAGCCTGTTTGGAACCCGGCCCAGCCTCGCCGAATTTTCGATCTATGGACAGCTATCGCAATTGGGCACCGACCCGACCCCGCAGGCAATGATGCGCGCGGAATTTCCGTACAGCTATCGCTGGCTGGCGCATGTCGACGATATGTCTGGCGTAGATGGCGAGTGGGAAGATGAAATCGCACCCGTCGTTGCAGAACTGGTTCGCATAGCGGGCGAGGTTTATGCACCCTTCCTGCTCGCCAATGCGGCAGCCTCAGAGACCGGCGCGGAAACATTCTCGATGACGGCGATGGGCCTGCCCTATGAACAGGGCACGTTCAAATATCAGGTGAAATGCCTTGCAGACCTGCGCGCGCGCTATGCGGCGCTAGACGGGGATGCAATGGCCGTCGTCGATCCGATTCTGGGTTCAAACTGGTTGAGCGCACTCAACGCAGCAGGATGAACAGCGCCACACCGATGACCATCACAGCAAAGATGGTCCGCGCGAGTGCCGTGCGCTTTTCCAAGCGCTTGGCCAACGGAATTGCGGCAAGAGTGCCGACTCCTCCGCCCACCACCAGCGCGCCAAATAGCGGCCACAGCAACTGCCCCGACGCCGCGTAGGACAGGCTGGTTGCACTTCCGAAGAGTGTGACCGAAACGAGCGAGGAAGCACTGGCATTGGCGAGCGTCATGCCGGTCGATGCCATCAGCCCCGGCGCGATCAGGAAGCCGCCACCAATGCCGAAAAAGCCTGCTGCCAAACCAGCGAGTAAACCCACGGGTGCGAGTTTCAGCACCATCGGCGGTGTCAGGTGCACATTGGGATCGCCCTCGCTCTTCTTCGGAATCAGCATCGAAATGGCGATCGCGATCATTGCAAAAGCGAACCACATCAGCAGTGCTTTCCCATCCACCTGCTTGGCAAATTGTGCCCCAACCAGCGAACCGGCGAGACCTGCTATGCCAAAGGTGATGGCGCAAGGCCATTTCACCCGCCCTGCCCGCGCCTGTGCGGAAAGGCCAATCGCTGCATTCACTGCTACCGCTGCTGCCGAAGTGCCGATCGCCGCATGGGTATCGACCACCCCAACCACATAGATCAGCCAGGGCGTCGCCAGCACCGATCCGCCGCCGCCAAACAGCGTCAGCAACAGCCCGATCAGCGCGCCGCCAAAACCTGCCAGCAGGAGCGATTCCCAGGCCATATCAGGCAGTCTTCACCCGGTTCCAGGGCATCAACATCAACAGCCGCGCCATTCCGCAAAACCCGGTGACGCCAGCAAAGGTCAGGCCAGCACCGACGAAGGCGGAAAGACCAAACCATGCCGGAGCAACGAAAAAGCCGAGAAGCACACCGATCAGCACCAGCGAACCGGCGGCAATCTGAACTTGCCGCATGATTTCCAGCGGCGCGTCGGCATTAGTTTCAACCGGCAGGCCCGCCTTTTCCCAGGCGTTCAGGCCACCGTCGAGGACAAAGGCGTCTCCGGTAACGCGGGCAGCCAAACGGTCACACGCACCGGTAGTGCGCATCCCCGAACGGCAGGTGAAGATCACATCGGCGTCTGGATCGACGCTGAGATGCGCCTTTTCCCAAACCGAAAGCGGCTGTGATTGCGCGCCCTTGATGTGGCTGCGCGCATATTCATCAGGCTCGCGGATATCGATCAACACCGCACGCCCAGCGTCGATCCGTTCGCGCACCTGTTGCGGCGAAAGCTTGTGCAAAATGGCCGTCATGGCAATTTCCTCATTTCAGGCGGGCAATAGAGCTCCGCCAAGGTTTCGATGATCCGCAGCGCGCTTTGATCGGCGATGCGGTAGTAAATCGACTGGCTCTCACGGCGGGTCGAAACCACGCCTTCCTCGCGCAGCATTGCAAGGTGCTGAGACAAAGCAGACTGCGAAAGGCCAACGCGTCGCTGAATCTCGCTCACCGACAATTCCTCGTCGGCGAGCTGGCACAGCACCATCAGCCTTTTTTCATTCCCAAGCAGCCGGAGCAGCGCAGCCGCGCGTCCGGCACTTTCCTCAAACAATGCGAGGTCAAAGCGAGCCAAATCGAACATGCCCTCATTATATGCATTGATTCTAATTTAGCAAGTGCTAATATATTGGTCATAAGGAGACGACTCATGAACGCCCATGTTCAAGGTTTTTTTGACCCCACCACTTTCACGGTCAGCTATGTCGTGCACGATCCCGCCACGAAGAATGCAGCGATCATCGATCCCGTTCTTGATTTCACACCGCGCAACGGGCGCACCTCGACCCAGTCGGCTGATGCGGTGCTAAGTTATGTCGATGAGCATGACCTGAAGCTCGACTGGCTGCTCGAAACGCACGCCCATGCCGACCACCTGTCAGCGGCGCATTATCTTCACGAAAAGACCGGCGCGCCCATCGTTATCGGGGCGCATATCACCGATGTGCAGCAGGTTTTCGGCGCACTTTTCGAAGCCGACGACATGAAACCCGATGGAGGAGACTTTGGCCGGCTGGTGCGCGAAGGCGAAAGCTTGCCGCTCGGCAACCTCGGCATCTCCGTAATGCACACGCCGGGGCACACCCCCGCCTGCGTAACCTATCTGATCGGCGATGCAGCCTTTGTCGGTGATACGCTGTTCATGCCCGATTACGGCACAGCTCGCGCCGATTTTCCGGGTGGGGATGCGGCAACACTCTATCGCTCAATCCGCAAGATACTTGCCCTGCCGCTGCAAACCCGGGTCTTCGTCGGCCATGATTATCTGCCCGCCGGGCGCAACGAGTATCGCTGGGAAACCACGGTGGCCGAACAAAGGGCGGGCAACATCCACGCGCATGATGGCATCAGCGAAGCCGAATTCGTTGCGATGCGAACTGCCCGCGACAAGACGCTGGAGGCCCCGCTGCTGATCCTGCCCTCGTTGCAGGTCAACATCCGCGCAGGTGCCATGCCGCCCGCTTCACCAGGCGGGCATGTTTATTTCAAGCTACCTGTCAACGCGATCTGAACCCAGGAATCAGCCGATTTCGACCATTTCGAAATCGGCTTTTTCCGCACCACAAGTCGGGCAATACCAGTCATCGGGCACATCTTCCCAGCGCGTGCCGGGCGCGATGCCATCGTCGGGCCAGCCCTCGGCCTCATCATATTCCTGCCCGCAATAGGTGCAGCGGTAGCGCTTGAACGGCTCTGCCATCTCAGTTCAGCGTGAAGCGGATGGGCACATGCTTTGGCCCGCAGACGAAATTGGAAATCGTCCGTTGCGGCGTGCCCGCCAGTTCGATGGATTTCAAATGCGGGAACAATTCTTCCCACAGTATCCGCATTTCCATGCGCGCAAGATGCTGGCCAAGACAGACATGCGCGCCATAGCCAAAGGCGATCTGGCGATTGGGTTCACGGTCAATGCGATAGTCGAACGGGTCGTCGAAAACCGCCTCGTCGCGGTTGGCCGATTGATAGGACAGCATCATCCAGTCCCCCGCCTTGATTTTCTGCCCCGACACTTCGGCATCCTGCGTCGCGCTGCGCATGAAATGCTTCACCGGAACGACCCAGCGGATCGATTCCTCGACAAACGCATTCACCTTGCCTGGATCGGCCTTCAACTGTTCAAACAGCAGCGGGCGTTCGGCCAATGCCCACATGGCACCTGCCGTGGTGTTTGAGGTGGTGTCGTGCCCGGCGGTGGCGGCGATAATATAATAGCCCATCAGCTGGCGGCGGTTGAGATATTCGCCATTGACCTTGGCATTGGCGATCAGGCTGTTGACCTGATCGGTCGGATTTGCGCGGAACTTCTCGGTCATCACGCCGAAATAGGCTTCCAGATCCTCCATCGTCCGGCGCAGGCCATCGAGGGCCTCGGCGGGGTTCACTTCCTTCCGGTCGCGGTTGAGCTCCGGGTCAGCGCTGCTGAACAGTTCCTGTGTCAGTTTGAGCATGAAGGGCTCATCCTCTTGCGGAACGCCCAGCACCGTCATGATAACCCGCAGCGGATAGAGGAATGCCACGTCGGTTGCGAAATCGCATTCGGGCGCTTTAGCCAGCATTTCAGCGACGAATGTCTTGGCAATCTTGCGGATGTCGTCTTCCAGCCCGCGCAACGCCTTGGGGGTCACCGACGGAAAGACGACAGCGCGCAAATCCTTATGCTCCTGCCCGTCAAGCGAGACGAGGCTGCGCACCAGATTGGGTTCGCCCCCGGTGATGAAGCGCACCATCGGCTCCATTTCCTTCAAAGTCAGGAAGGTCGATTTGTCGCCATTGTGGAAAATGTCCGGCTGCTTTTCGACCGTCATGATATCGGCATGGCGGCTGACCACCCAGAAAGGTTCCATCCCCTCCGGCTCGGCAACCGCAAGCGGCATTTCGGCGCGGATAGTACGGAACGCTTCATCGACCGGATCACCCGCCGCATAAGCGCGCGAATCCACAATGGTCTGGGCGAGATTTGCTGGAATTTGCATATTTCTGGTCCTGTCCGGAGTGTCAGCTATATTTGAATTCGGCGCCGGTTAAGTCGGTTGCCGGGATCTGGTCTTTTTCGGCCCAATAATCCTGGTTGTGCCGCCATTCGGGTTTGTCCCCGCGCCTGGGCATTTTATCGAGCCCGCGCATCAAATAGCCCGGATTGAAATTGTCCTCTTCGATCCAAGGCGCCAGTGGCATCCCTGCATCTTCCGGACGCAACTGCACATCGACCCGTTTGGCACCGACCTTGTCCATATGGTTGAGCAAATTGCAGACAAAATCGCCCATCATATCGACGCGCAATGTCCAACTGGCGCGGAAATAGCCCATCACCCACGCCATGTTCGGAACACCGGTGAACATCATCCCGCGATAGGTGACGGTGTCGCTCCAGTTGACGGGCTTGCCATCAACGCTGAATGGGATGTCGCCCATGACCGATAGGCGGAAACCGGTGGCGGCGACGATGATATCGGCCTCGATTTCTTCGCCTGAACTTGTGCGCACACCCTTTTCAGTGAAGCGGTCGATCGTGTCGGTCACCACTGTCACCTTGCCCTCGACGGCGGCACGGAACACGTCACCATTGGGGCAGAAGGCCAGCCGCTGTTGCCACACGCGATATTTGGGCGTGAAATGCGGTTCAAATTCGAAATCGGGTTTGCCGGTAAAGGCGCGGACCAGCTCTTTCAATTCTTCGAACACCACTTCCGGCTCGGTCTGGCAACGCTTGGTCATCATGTCCTGATCGTACATGATCTGCGCGCGCACGACGCGGTGGATGGTCGGCTCATCAATGCCGATTTCGCGCAACCGGTCAGCCAGTTCATTCTTGTTTTCACTGCAGAAGAAGTAGGTCGGGGAACGTTGCAGCATAGTCACATGCGCTGCCTTTTCGGCAAAGGCGGGGACAACGGTGGCGGCAGTCGCGCCCGATCCGATTACCAAAATGCGCTTGCCGGCATAGTCGGTTTTCGGGTCCCACAGCTGGGCATGGACGAATTGCCCCTTGTAGTCGCTCAGTCCTTCCCAATCAGGGATGTACGGCTTTTCATGGTCGTAATAGCCTTGGCACATCCAGAGGAAGTTGCAGGTGAACGTCGCTTTAGATCCGTCGGCGAGCCGGATAGCCTCAATCGTCCAGCGATTGTCGGCGCTCGACCATTTGCAAGCGGTGATGCGATGGCCATAGCGGATGTTCGGGCCGATATGGTTCTCTTCAATCACCTCGCCCATATATTTCAGGATTTCGTCCGCGCTCGCAATCGGCGCACCGACCCAGGGTTTGAAGCGATAGCCGAAGGTGTACAGATCGGAGTCGGAACGGACGCCGGGATATTTGTGCGTTTCCCAAGTGCCGCCAAATGTGTCCTTCATCTCAAGGACAACATAGCTTTTGCCCGAACATTGCTGTTGCAAGTGATAGGCTGAGCCTATCCCGGAAATCCCGGCACCTGCGATCAGGACATCAAAATGTTCTGCATTCGCGGCGGCACCATCCGAATCGTTGCGTTCCAGTGTATCCAGCATCTTCTATCTCCTCTGCTGAGGGAGATAATTGCTGGTCGGTTGCAAGTTGCAATTGACCAAAATCAAAAAGTGAAAGTTAGAGCATATATTTCATTTTAACGGTCTGCGTCGCTGAGCCCTTTAGAGCGAAAGCCGCCGAAGCAAATTTGGGCGGTCCAAAGGCGATCTTGGGATTGCGCGAGAACCCGAAACCCTCTTTCGGAATCGCGAGCGTCGTGTCGAGCTTGTCATTGGCATTTTCATCATGGACCAGCGACAGCGCATAGGTGCCATCGGCCAAGCCAGAGAAGCTAATCGATCCGGCTGCCGAAGCCCGCACCGTGCGCTTGTGCGCCGCCGGGTCCTTCGAACAATCGGGAAAGGCCTTTGCATTGGCCGTCAGGCAGACAAGCACATTACCCTTTTGATTGCGCAATCCGGTGACGGAAACGGTCAGTGTCGCGTCGTCAGCTGCTTTTGCCGCGCCCTGCCCCGCCAAAATCGCCAAGGCCAAGATCGGTCCCGCAAAAACGGTCCCAGAAACGGAAGTAGAGCCCATAATTTCCCTTATACGCATCGTGATGCTTTTGATGATGCGTCGCCGTTATCAGCCAGCGACCCAATGGTCCATTAACAAGACTGCGCGGGAATAGTTCCCAGCCCATATGGTTGGTGATGCCCATCAGCGTCATTACGAACAGCACAAACCCTAAGGCTCCGGCATGGATAGGGATCACGAAAACCAGCGCGGGGATAACAACAGCGCCTGTCACTGCTTCCCAAGGATGGAAACTCATCGCGGCCCAGGCAGTCGGTGGGCGGCTTTCGTGATGCACGGCATGCGCGACCCGAAACAGCCTCGGCCAGTGCATCCAGCGGTGCGTCCAGTAGAACCAGGTGTCATGCGCGGCGAGGAACAGGAAAACCGACAGCGGAAGATACCAGAGCGGATAGTCGCCAAAATCGGTGTAGATCTGCGTCCAGCCCCGGTTCTGCCAGCCCCAGGCGACGATACCAGCCGGAACGCCATATATCCCGGCGGACAGCAAGGACCAGTAAACCTCCCGCTTCATTTGCGGGCCGAGCTTCGCATAAAGCCCTGGACGGACCTGTCCCGTTAACCATGCGAAAAAACCGCTGGTTGCCAGATAGCGGACACCGACAATCAGCGTCATAGCAAGCGCGGAACCGATAGCCGCAATCGCTAGTGTCATTGTTCCTTCCAGGTCACATTGCCGCGATAACGGCCAGCGGACGCAAACCCGTTTGGACCCTTGGCAGGTGTGAAGCGTGCGCGTTTCATGAAGGCATTGCAGGTCGCTTTATCGAGCGCTTCCTTGCCCGACGAAACGGTGACCATGCAGTTTTGTGGGCGTCCGTCTGCGGCGACGACCATTTCGAACCGGGTCGTTCCCTCTGCCTTAACCCCGTTCGGATAGTCGGCAGATGTGATGATGGATGCTGCATTTTTCAGCGACGAGGCCAAAAGCAACGGTAAATTGGCGGTTCCGGTCGGATCACAACTACCCACGCCACCCGGCTTCATAACGATAACAGCGGGTGCGCGGCAGGCTAGGATGTTTAGCGACTGCAGCGGCGCATAACTGCCCGGCAGTTCCGCGCGTGCCGCCACGGTCAAAGTCTGCCAGCCAATATCGCGGGCGCAATTTCCGCTCCCAACGGAGTCAGCGCAAACCGCGACGGACAAAGGCTCTGCGCAGTCATTGACGAGTCTAAACGCGGTATCACCTTCCCGCCGGAATGTGACACATTGTTCGCCAGCATAGGCGGAAACCGCGGCTGTTTGGGCCTGTGCCGGTCGCGCACCGCCCATGAATGAAGCCAGCACCAGCAATATCGCCGAGCAGATAAGATGGAGAGCATACTGCATGCCTGCATGCATAAATCCGCGCGGCGACGATGTCCACGCTTTGACAGCGCACATCTCCACAACTTCTTTGTCACAGCTTCTTGCACACCATCGCCGCTGCGCTAGGGCCTTCTACATGCCCATGGCTGCCCCAACCCCTATCAAATGCGACCTTGCCGTTGTCGGCGGCGGCCTTGCCGGTGGGCTGATCGCGCTCGCGGTTGCGCGGCAGCGGCCCGAGCTCAAGATCGTGCTGGTCGAGCAAGAGCAGCATTTCGGCGGCAACCATATCTGGAGTTTCTTCGCCAGTGACATCGCGCCCGAGCACCGCTGGCTGACCGCACCGCTCGTAACCTATGGCTGGTCGGGCTATGATGTGCATTTCCCGGCGCATAGCCGCAGCCTCGACAATATCTATTACACCATCGAGTCCGAGCGGCTCGATTGGCTGTTGCGGCATAATCTACCGGCATCGTCGCTGCTGGCCGGACGCACGGTTAAGGCGGTCAGCCCCCGACTTGTCGTGCTCGATGGGGCGCAGCGCATAAATGCCGGTGGCGTCATCGACGCGCGCGGGGTGGCGGACTATCATCATCTCGATTGCGGCTGGCAGAAATTCACTGGTCAGTTGATGCAGCTTTCCGAACCGCATGATCTGACGCGGCCGATCGTGATGGATGCTACGGTCGAACAATATGACGGCTATCGCTTCGTCTATGTCCTGCCTTTCGGCATGGATAAGGTGTTCGTCGAGGACACTTATTATAGCGACAAGCCAGACCTGGACCGTCGCGTCATGGCGCAAAGGATCGCCGCTTATGCCGATGGCAAGGGCTGGCAGGTGGAACGGGTATTGCGCGAAGAAACAGGCGTGTTGCCGGTCGTCATGGGCGGCGACCTAGAAAATTACTGGGCGAGCGGCAGCGGGCGGACAGCCAAGGCCGGGGCGCGCGGCGCGTTCCTCCACCCGGTCACCAGCTACTCGCTGCCCGATGCTGTGCGTAATGCGATCTATATTTCAGAGCTTCCCGATTACGACGGCGACCGATTGAACATGCTGATGCGGCAGCGCGCGCAGGAGCATTGGAAGAGCGGCAATTTCTATCGCATTCTCAACCGGATGCTCTTTCGCGCATCGGAACCCAGCGAGCGGTACAAGATACTCGAACGCTTCTACAGGCTTAAGCCCGGATTGATCGAACGCTTCTATGCCGGGCAAAGCACAAGCGGCGACAAAGCGCGCATTCTCTCTGGTAAACCCCCGGTCCCCATCGGTAAGGCGTTACAAGCAATTCGGGCACGGAAGAAAAAAAGATGAAATCAGCCGTTGTCATCGGTTCGGGCTTCGGCGGACTGGCGCTCGCCATCCGTTTGCAGGCGGCGGGAATCAAAACGACCATCATCGAGGCTCGCGACAAGCCAGGTGGGCGGGCTTATTATTGGGAGCGTGACGGCTTCATCTTCGATGGCGGCCCGACGGTCATCACCGATCCGCCCTGCCTGACCCAGCTCTGGGCGTTGACCGGGCATGACATGGCCGACGATGTCGAACTGATGCCCGTCATGCCTTTTTACCGGCTCAACTGGGCAGACGGCACCAATTTCGATTATTCGAACGATGACGCCAAGCTGCGCGCCGAAATCGAAAAGCTGAATCCCGAGGATGTCGCAGGCTATGCGAAGTTCCTTGAATATAGCGCTGGTGTGCATGACGAAGGCTATGTCAAACTCGGCACCAAGGCGTTTCTCGATTTCGCCTCGATGATCAAGGCGGCACCCGCGCTCGCCAAATATCAGGCATGGCGCAGCGTCTATTCGATGGTTTCTTCCTTTGTGAAGAATGAGAAGCTGCGCGAGGCGCTGTCTTTTCACACCTTGCTGGTCGGCGGAAATCCGATGAAGACCAGTGCGATTTATGCATTGATCCACAAGCTGGAGAAGGACGGCGGCGTGTGGTTCGCGAAGGGTGGCACCAACCGGCTGATCGCAGCAATGGTGACACAGTTCGAGCGCATCGGCGGCACATTGATATTGGGAGATCCCGTCGAACGGATCGAAACGCAAGGCGAGCGTACCACGGGGATCGTTACACAGTCCGGTTTTCGCGTGGAGTGCGATGCCGTCGCCACCAATGGCGACATCATGCACAGTTACCGCGACCTGCTCGGCCACCATCCACGCGGGACCAAGGCAGCGGCGAGCCTGTCACGCAAGAAATTCTCACCCAGCCTGTTCGTCGTCCATTTCGGCATCAAGGGCACATGGCCCGGCATCCCGCACCACATGATCCTGTTCGGGCCGCGCTACAAAGGGCTGCTCGACGACATCTACACCCATGGCGTTCTACCGCAGGATTTCTCGCTCTATCTGCATCACCCGACGGTCAGTGATCCGTCGATGGCGCCCGAGGGCTGCTCGACCTTCTATGCGCTCGCGCCAGTCGCGCATCAGGGCAAGCTGCCGATCGATTGGGAAGAAATGGGGCCGGTCTTTGAAAAGCGCATTCTCGACGAAGTGGGCCGCCGCTTGATCCCAGACATCCACGACCGTATCGTCACCAAATTCCACTACACCCCAGCCGATTTCGGCACCGACCTCAACGCGCATCTGGGCAGCGCCTTCAGCCTCGAGCCGATCTTGACCCAAAGCGCATGGTTCCGCGTGCACAACCGCGACGATGTGCTTTCCAATCTTTACTTTGTCGGCGCAGGGACGCATCCGGGGGCTGGTATTCCGGGTGTAGTGGGCAGTGCCAAGGCCACCGCCGAATTGATGATACAGGATTTGAAGCATTGAAACGTCTTGCCGTCTATTGCGGTTCAGCCACCCCGGCCGACCCAGTTTATATTGAATGCGCACGGATGGTTGGCCGCGAATTGGCTCAGCGCGGAATCGGCTTGGTCTATGGCGGGGGTCGGCTTGGCCTCATGGGCGCTGTGGCTGACGCAACGCTGGAAGCGGGTGGCGAAGTTATCGGCGTCATCCCCGAAGCATTGGTCGGCAGCGAAGTCGCGCATCGCGGCTGCACCGAACTGCATGTTGTTCCCGGCATGCACGAACGCAAGCGCATGTTTACCGACCTGTCGGATGGCTTCATCACCATCCCCGGTGGCGTCGGCACGATGGACGAATTGTGGGAGGCGATAAGCTGGGCCCAACTCGGCTATCATGAAAAGCCGGTCGGGCTCCTCAACGTTGCAGGCTTTTACGACCAATTGGTGGCGTTCAACCGGCACATGGTCGATGTCGGCTTCATCCGTCCACAACATGCGGGCATCATGATTGTCGATGAAACTATGGAAGGCTTGCTCGCAAAAATGGCGAGCTATGAACCGCACAAAAGCATCTTCCAGATGAAGGCCGAGGATTTGTGAGCGAACGGGCGGCTCTCGTCGCCTATGCCCGCGACAGCATCGCTCGCGGTTCCAAATCCTTTGCCGCCGCCAGCAAGCTGTTTGACCGCACCACTAGAGAGCGTGTCTGGCTGCTCTACGCCTGGTGCCGTAAATGCGACGATATGGCCGACGGGCAGGATCATGGCGGAGAGATGGAAGCGATTGCCGATCCGGCTGCCCGGTTGCAATCGATCCGCGAACTGACGGCCCAAGCGTTGAATGGCGAAACTACCGGCGATCCGGCCTTCGATTGCCTGGGCGTCGTCGCACGCGAATGCGGCCTTACCCAGAAAATGGCCGATGATGTGATCGAAGGCTTCGCGCTCGATACCATCGGTTGGCAGCCTCGCCACGAAATCGATCTTTACCGTTATTGTTTCCATGTCGCCGGCGCGGTTGGGGTAATGATGGCCGTGGTCATGGGCGTATCACCTGATGATGAAGAAACACTAGACCGCGCCTGTGATCTTGGCCTTGCCTTCCAGCTTGCCAATATCGCGCGCGACATTGCCGAGGATGGCCGGGCAGGCCGTTGCTACATCCCGGATGATTGGCTGGCCCAGCTCGACCTCGAACCCGGCGAGCATCTGCGCCCGCACAACCGCAAAAAACTGGCTCTTATTGGCCGCTGGCTGGCCGATGAGGCAGGGCAATATGAGGCCTCGGCCCGCATTGGTGCCGCACGCCTGCCCTTCCGCGCCCGCTGGGCGGTGCTGTCCGCAGCGGGCATTTATGGCGACATTGCCCGCAAGGTACGCATCGCAGGCGAGCATGCCTGGGACGGACGGATTTTCACCTCTCGCGGTGAAAAGTTACGCTGGGTGGTTAAGGCTTTTGGCGATGCAATTACAAACCAGCCTGCTCCCATCGATCGCGAAGGGCTGTGGACGCGGACAAAATAGTCGTCGCCCCTGCGAAGGCAGGGGCCGCTTGAAGTTTAATCCAACACCGCTACCATCGCACCATCTCAACCAGGGTGGTGATCTGGAGAGAGGCCATGCGCGGTGGCCATATTTACCTGATGACGAACAAGCCCTTTGGCGTGCTCTACATAGGCGTCACTGCTGATTTGTCAGCACGGGTGAACGCACATAAAAGAGGCGAAGGATCAGTCTTTTGCAAACGCTGGGGCCTAGACCGATTGGTCTGGATGGAGCCGCATAGAGACATTGACCAAGCGATTAAACGCGAAAAGCAGTTGAAGCGATGGAAACGGGCGTGGAAGTTGCGAATGATTGTTGAGGCTAATCCGAACTGGGATGACCTTTATCTGGGACTGAATGGATGAATGTAGGTCGGGTAGCTTAAACATCCAGCGGCCCCTGCCTTCGCAGGGGCGACGAAGTTAGCCCCCCAAAATCGCCCGGGCCCGATCCTGCAACCTTTCAACCGCCGCCCCATGTATCCCCGGCGCACAACAGATCAGCCCGAAGTCCATCGGCTCGCGCTTGTTATAACGGATCGGTTCACCCGTCGCACTGGTGACCACAGCCCCCGCTTCCTCGGCAATCAGATGCGCCGCCGCGATGTCCCATTCATGCCCCCAGCGCAGCGTCGCGACTAGGTCTGCCCGGTCGCACGCCACCATCGTCATCCGCATTGCGATGCTGTTCGGCTTATGCACCATTTCCAGATCGCGGTCGGCCTTGGGCAGAGCATCGGTCGGCACGCGCGCACCTACAAATTCCTCTCTGCTGCTGGCAAATAATCGCTTGCCATTGCAGGTCGTCCCTTCACCTTTGTGCGCAACCCACAACTGTTTGGTCACAGGCGCATACATCGCTGCAAAGACGGCCTCGCTACCTTCGACCAAGGCGACCGACACACACCAGCCGCTCCGCCCGCGAATAAAATCGCGTGTGCCGTCGATCGGATCGACCAGCCATTGGCGCGACATCGACAGGCGGTCGGGATGATCGACGGTTTCTTCGGACAACCAGCCGATATTGGGGGCGAGGTCGCCCAGCCGCTGTTTGAGCAACGCATCGACCGCAAGGTCCGTCTCGCTTACCGGATGGCCCTTGCTCTTTTCCCAGACACCGGTGGCAGGGGCCGCCCCTTCACGCCATGCCGCGAGCGCGAGGTCACCCGCCTCACGGACGGCGATTATCGCAGCATCGCGATCAGGCACTCGCCACCATCATGCCGTCGATGCGCAAAGTCGGCACATTGGTCGAGCGGATGAATTCAAGATCGTTGGCGGGCGTCAGCGCGCGGAACATGTCTTTCAGATTTCCGGCAATGGTGAATTCGCTGACCGGGCCGGTGATTTCACCCTTTTCGATCAGGAAACCGGCGGCACCTCGGCTGTAGTCGCCGGTCACAATATTCACGCCCTGCCCTGATAATTCATGCACATAAACGCCATAATCAATATCAGAAATCAGATCGGCTACAGACATGGTGCCGCCTTCGAGGTGCAGGTTCGACGGGCTGGTACCGGGCGCGCCACTACCGCCGCGGCTGGCATGGCCAGTGGGTTTAAGGCCGAGTTGGCGCGCAGCGGCACTTTCCATCATCCAACCGGTGAGTACACCCTTGTCGATGACTGCGGTACGCGCCGTCGGCAGCCCCTCTCCATCAAACGCCCTGCTGCCGAGGCCGCGCGGGCGCAACGGATCGTCAATGATACTGATCGCGCTGTCGAACAACGCGTCACCAAGTGCTTCGAGCAAGAAGCTTGTCTTGCGCGCAATCATGCTGCCACCAATCGCGCCCATCAGATGCCCGACCAGCGAACCACCAATGCGCGGATCGAAGACGACGGGTAAGGTCCCGCTCTTGATCGCGCCGGGATTGACACGGCGCACCGCGCGCTCCCCTGCCCGCTTGCCGATGGCTTCAGCACTGTCGAGGTCGACGCGGTGGCGCGCCGAGCGCCAGTCATAGTCGCGCTCCTTGGCATCGCCTTCACCTGCAAGGACGCTGGCCGAAACACCATAGCCCGATGCATGATTGGCTCCGGCAAAGCCATGGCTGGTGGCGAGCGCAAAAATCGAACGCCCCGCACTGGCACCAGCACCCTCGCTATTGGTCACGCCCATGACCGCACGCGCCGCATCTTCGCAAGCAAGGGCTATTTCGCGCAAAGATTGCGGATCGGGATCAAGTCCGTCGTCGCTTTGAACATCTGGGATGGCGCCCTTCAGCAGCATGTCTTGCGGGGCCAGCCCTGCATAGGGATCTTCGGGAGCCTCACGCGCCATATCCAGTGCACGAGTAACAAGCCCCTTCAGTACCTCGGGGTTCATGCTCGAAGAGGAAATGGTGGCCGACCGCTGTCCGAGGAAAACGCGTAGACCGATCTCCTCACCTTCTGACCGCACGACATCTTCGAGCGCGCCCAGACGAACCTGGACTTCGGTAGAGGCATCGCAGTGATAGACGGCATCGGCGGCGTCAGCGCCTGCCTTTTTGGCTTGTTCGACGAGATTTACAGCGCGATCGAGCGCTTCATTGGGTGTCAGCATCCATCCCGCTTAGGCGCGGGCGGGAATAGCGTCAATTGTGGCTTAAAATGCTGTTGAACAGAGTTTGAAGAAAAGCATCAGAACAACCGGGATGCCGATTGCCCCAATCCACAATTTCGCCTCGTCGAATTTCAACTGGCCTTCCAGTTCGCCAGAGCCATTTGCATCCAGTGATTGCCAGCGGCGTTCAATATTGCGGCATACGGGAATGACTGCAGCAACCAGCGCAACAAGCGCCAGATAGGGCCATATGGCCATGCCCTTGGTTTCAAGTTCGGGGGAGACAATGAAGATCAGGAGAAGCGTATAAACGACCAGCGCATAGGCAATGTGGGTACTCATGCGTTTCGCACAGCTAAAACGAGAACGCGAATGCTGCACCGAGTGCGCTTTGGCCATTACATCTCTCCCCTGTAATCTCTCCGGAGAGAAGATTGTCACCAAAGTGACTTGAAGTCAAAGGGGTTTACCAACCCGGTCAGGGCAGACCTAACAGCTTGTGATTCTGGAGAGAAAGTCGCCATTTCGGATGTTGCGTAACAAAATCGATCGCCGATTTGCGGTTCGAATCATTCGCACCCGAATCACCACTGTCCATCGGCTGGATCAGGAAATTGTCGAAGCCCCAGCTTTCCATTGCCAAGGTGTCACTACCAGGCTGTGGCCAGACGAGCTTGAGTTCGTTGCCCTTACGCTGCACCACCTCACTGCCTGCCTTGGGGCTGATGCATACCCAGTCGATGCCTGGATGCACCGGAAGCGTGCCGTTGCTTTCGATTGCGATGGTAAAGCCCTGCGCGTGCAATGCCTCGACTATTGCATCGTCGACCTGCAGCATCGGCTCGCCGCCGGTCATCACGACATAGCGGTGTTCGGTCCCCTCACCCCAAAGCCCGGCCACCTTCGCAGCCAAAGCCTCAGCTTCATACCGCCCGCCATTTTCGCCATCCATGCCGACAAAATCAGTGTCGCAGAACTGGCAAATCGCAGAGGATCGGTCCTCCTCACGACCTGTCCACAAATTGCATCCGGCAAAGCGCAGGAACACCGCCCGTCGTCCGGCGTGTACCCCCTCACCTTGCAAGGTCAGGAAGATTTCCTTGACCGCGTAGCTCATCCGTAAACCGTGGGGTCTGGCAGGCCCGCATCGATAAAGCCCTTGGCGCGCAGGCGGCAGCTGTCACATTTCCCGCAGGCCTTGTTATCGGGCGTCGGATCATAGCAGGTCCAGCTCATCCCCGCATCGAGGCCCAGCCGGTGCGCTTCGCGCGCAATATCGGCCTTGGTCATGTGCTGCAGCGGCGTGTGCACAGTGAAGCGGTCACCTTCTACACCAGCCTTGGTCGCCAGATTTGCCATATCCTCAAAGGCGCGGATGAATTCCGGGCGGCAATCGGGATAGCCCGAATAGTCCAGCGCATTGACTCCTATGAACAGATCACGTGCGCCGCGTGCTTCGGCAAGGCCGAGGCACAGCGAGAGGAAAATCGTGTTGCGCGCGGGCACGTAGGTCACCGGGATAGCGCTTTCGCCAACGCCATCTTTCGGCACGTTAATGTCGGCGGTGAGCGCGGAACCACCAAAGCGGCGCAGGTCGAGCGGCAACACGATGTGCTCGGCAGCTCTTAGATGCGAGGCAATGCGCGCGGCGCTTTCCAGCTCGATCCGGTGGCGCTGGTTATAGTCGATAGTCAGCGCGTGGATCGCATAACCCGCCTCACGGGCCAGCCCGGCAACGACCATCGAGTCGAGACCGCCCGATAACAGGACGACTGCGGATTTGGTGTTTGAGGACATTATTTTGGGGCTACTCTCACACGGGGAGAGGAAAATGGCGCACCCAGAACGATTCGAACGTCCGACCCCCAGATTCGTAGTCTGGTGCTCTATCCAGCTGAGCTATGGGTGCGTGGAGGCGTGCCAATAGGCCCGCGCTCCGGGATTCGCAAGCCCTAATTTACGCTCATTTCTCCAGTAATTTGGCGCTGACGGTGCGGCACTTCGATTTGCGACGTATTGCGTCGATTTGTTCAAACTCGCTTGGATCGGACAGTAAAATGCGGATCAAGGCAATCCCTCTGTCATAACCAAGCTCGACTGCTTCATAACCGGCAGGCGCCTTTTGCCCTTTGCGCAGCAACGCCAATCGCGCCGTTTTGCCGCCTGTATCGCGATCGCTTCGGACGGCGGCGACATCGGTTCGCGCGTCGAAAATGCTGATCGACCAATAGCGCTCGGGAACCGGTTCGACATCGACCAGTACAACCCCCTGCGAAAGGTCGAACACGCAAGATGAATAGACAAGGTCGGGGCTGGGTCGCACAATCGGTTGGCGATCCGCCGTTGCCATAGGGCCAAAAGCGAACACATTGGCGCGGCCATTGCCGTCGGCATTGCCGATCCGTTTCATGGCAGCCGACATCAGCACATAAGGTGTTGCCACCAGCGTGCCTTGCCAGGCGATAGCAGCAGCGGCGAGGCCGGCGAGCAGCGGGAGGAGCCATTTGCGGATCATGCGCAGGTCTCCTTATTGATAGAGGGCAGCTTTGCCTTGGCCGGATCATTGAGCAGCGCGCCTTTCGGATGATAGGTGCGCAGGGTCAGGTCGAACTGCGGCGTACGTCCGGTGGGCAGCCACACGCCATCGGCCTTTTTCGGCGAAACCGTGAACGACCAGTTGCCACCTGCATCACGCACCGGCGCGTTGCCGCCGACTGACCAGCGGTTAGCTGCATTCTTCACCAGCCAGCCCTCGCCCCTATACAGCGTGATGCTCCACCAGCGCGCATCTATTTCACCGCCCTGCACGGTGTAGGTGCAATTGCCCTTCAGCGGTGCGCCGTCGCTGTCGGTTCGTGCCTGGAAATACATCGCCTCCTTCGCGGGCAGCGCCAGCAGCCCGAACAGCGCTACGCGTGCGCGGCTCAGCGCAGTCGCGTCCTTCGTGCCATTATCGGTGTTGGTGCTCCAAGGCCCGTTGGTCACCTGCCGCCCCAGATCGGCACTGCGCACCTGGTGGACTGCGTAAACCGTTCCGCCCGCTAGCCCCAACAGGATGCAGATCGAGTATCGCAACCATGGCTTCATGAAATCTCTCCCTAAAAGAAGAGACTAAACGAAGCTCAAGCCTTGCGCAACGCCGCCTGCGCCGCCGCCAGCCGCGCTATCGGTACGCGGTAGGGTGAGGCCGAGACATAATCGAGACCAGTCTTTTCGCAGAACTCGATCGATGCCGGATCGCCGCCATGTTCACCGCAAATGCCCAGCTTGATGTCAGGACGGGTCTTGCGACCTTTGGTGGCAGCGATTTCGATCAGCTGGCCAACGCCTTCGACATCGAGGCTGACGAACGGATCGCGTGCATAAATGCCTTTATCGACATAGTGGGTCAGGAAGCGCGCGGCATCGTCGCGGGAGACGCCCAACGTGGTCTGCGTCAAATCATTGGTGCCGAAGGAGAAGAAGGCCCCCACCTCGGCTATTTCATCGGCCATCAATGCGGCGCGTGGCAGTTCGATCATCGTGCCGACCAGATAGTCGATGCGTTTGCCCTGTTCGGCGAAGACCGCCTCGGCGGCCTTGTCGACCACCTCTTTCATCAACTCCAGCTCGCGGCGTGTGCCGACCAGCGGGATCATGATTTCGGGAACGGGTGCCACTGCCAGGGAGCAAGCAGCCTCGAAGATGGCCCGCGCCTGCATCTCGTAAATTTCTGGGTAGGTCACACCCAGTCGGCAGCCGCGGTGGCCCAGCATCGGGTTGAATTCGTGCAGCTCGTTCGCGCGCTGCTTGAGCGTTTCGATGCCTACACCCGCAGCCTCGGCAACCTCGGCAAACTCCTCTTCGCGGTGCGGCAGAAATTCGTGCAGCGGCGGGTCGAGCAGGCGGATGGTGACAGGAAGCCCGGCCATCACCTCGAAGATCGCGGCAAAATCCTTGCGCTGTTCGGGCAGCAGCCGGTCGAGCGCGACACGGCGGCCCTTTTCATCATCGGCCAAGATCATCTGGCGCACCGCCGTGATCCGGGCCGCATCGAAGAACATATGTTCGGTACGGCACAGGCCAATGCCTTCCGCGCCGAAATCGCGCGCGGTCTGGGCGTCCAAAGGCGTTTCCGCATTGGCGCGCACCTTCATCCGGCGCGCGGCGTCGGCCCAGACCATCAGCGTGCCGAAGTCGCCCACCAGTTCAGGTTGCAAGGTCGGAACAGCGCCTGCCATCACTTCACCGGTCGAACCGTCGATGGTGATGACATCGCCTTCCTTGAGTTCACGGCCCGAAACCCGCAGCACCTTGGCAGTGTTATCTATGGCGAGACTGCCTGCGCCCGACACGCAAGGGCGGCCCATGCCGCGGGCTACCACGGCGGCGTGGCTGGTCATGCCGCCACGTGCGGTCAAAATGCCTTTGGCGGCGTGCATGCCGTGAATGTCTTCGGGCGATGTTTCGACGCGGACGAGGATCACGCTTTCGCCCATATCGTTGCGGCGCTCGGCGGTATCGGCATCGAACACGATTTGCCCCGAGGCTGCACCCGGCGAAGCAGGCAGTCCCTTGGTCAACACATCGCGCGGTGCATCAGGATCAAGCGTCGGGTGCAGCAACTGGTCGAGCGCCATCGGGTCGACGCGCAGCACCGCTTCTTCCTTGGTGATCAGCCCTTCGGCCGCCATATCGACCGCGATCTTGAGCGCGGCCTTGGCGGTGCGCTTGCCCGAACGGGTCTGCAACATCCACAGCTTGCCGCGCTCGACGGTGAACTCGATATCCTGCATGTCGCGATAATGCCGCTCAAGCGTGTCGAACACGGCTGCCAGCTCGGCATAGGCCTCTGGCATCGCCTCTTCCATACTGAGCGGCTTGGCACCCGCCGCCTCGCGCGCTGCCTTGGTCAGATATTGCGGCGTGCGGATACCGGCGACGACATCCTCACCCTGCGCGTTGATCAGATATTCGCCATAATAGGCGTTCTCACCGGTCGCGGGGTCGCGCGTGAAGGCAACACCCGTCGCCGAGGTGTCGCCCATATTGCCGAACACCATCGCCTGCACATTGACCGCGGTTCCCCAGTCACCGGGGATGGAGTTGAGGCGGCGATAGACCTTGGCGCGATCCGATTCCCAGCTGGCGAACACTGCGCCGACCGCGCCCCAAAGCTGTTCATTCACGTCCTGCGGGAAGGGCTTTCCCCATTCCCCCTCGACCAGCTTTTTATATTCAGCCACCAGTTCAATCAGGTCGTTCGCTTCCAGTTCGGTATCGAGGAAGTAACCGCGATCTTCCTTGGCAATTTCCAGCGCATCCTCGAACGCATGATGATCAAGGCCGAGCACGACATCGGCATACATCTGGATGAAGCGGCGATAGCTATCCCACGCGAAGCGTGCGTCTCCGCTCGAAGCTGCGAGGCCTTCAACGGTCTTGTCATTAAGCCCCAGATTCAGAACGGTATCCATCATACCGGGCATTGAAACCCGCGCGCCCGAACGTACCGAGACGAGCAGCGGGTTGGCGGGGTCGCCAAAGCTTTTGCCGGTAACGCCCTCGATATGCGCGATGCCGTTCGCAACCTGTTCGGCCAGACCGTCGGGAAAGGCTTCGCCATTGGCGTAATAGGCGGTGCAGACCTCGGTCGTGATCGTAAAGCCGGGGGGCACAGGCAGGCCAATCGCGGCCATGCCATCCAGATTGGCACCCTTGCCACCGAGCAAATTCTTGTTGCCCGCACCTTTATCATCAACGTTGCCGCCAAATCGGTAGACATATTGGGTCATCGCGCAGCCGGTTCCTTTTAGGCCATCTGAGATGCGCGCCGTTGTGCAGTGCAGCACGTTAGAGTCAAGCATAGAACAGAATTATTTGGCGGATTTGTTCGCAAAAAGCATGAAGCGCGCCAAGGGGCGTTTGAATGCCAGCAAGTATAAAACATGCATGACGACAAATGCTATCGCCAGATTGGCCAGCAGTTCATGCGCCTCTTCATAGGCTTCGCCCGATTCATCCTCACCGCCTTCGCTTTCATGTTCCTCACTTTCATCTTCGCCCGAAAAGGAAAATGAGCTGAGCGATGTCGGCTGGAATGCCCGGCCATTGTCCATCATGATGCCGGTGCCAGTCGCACCGATGACCGAAAGCGCGATGCCCGCAAGCAAGACCCGGCTGATCGCGGGGTGGGTGGCGATACCCTTCAGGTGCATATCCTTGAACGATGGATAGAAACGTTCCAGCCCGAGCTGCGGCACACCGCTCAACGCCCAGATCAGCCGGAAGGTGATCAGGGCCGCGACGCCATAGCCAAGCCAGGCGTGGATCAGGCCCATCTCGGCGGAAAAATAGGCGGCAAGAACGGTAAGCGCGAGGAAGGCATGAAAAATGCGTATGCGATGCATGACGGCCATGACGAGGGTTTCCTTTGGAGAGGAAACTCTTCACGCGCCCATTCGGGCCCGAACGCAATGATTTAAGTCAATCACCACCAAATTGCAGGCCGGGCCTAACCTTCGATTTTGGAGAAATCCGCAACACTGTGGACCGCGTCGCGGAACCGTCTGAGCAAATCCAAACGACGAGTGGCAATGTCTATGTTAGGGTGAAAGACCAATACACCGTCAAAGAAGCTGTCAATCGGCTCTCTCAATGTAGCGAGGGCTTTCATCGCGTCTTCAAACTTCTCGGCCTCAACGGCGGCGGCTGCCTTGGGTTCGGCTTCGTTGAGCGCTCTGACCAATCCGGCTTCTCGCTGATCTTCCGTATCTGCTCCGTCGCCTAATTCTGGAGCAGTTACGTTGACCCGTGTGCTGCCTTGTTTCAAAATATTCGTCGCCCGCTTATACCCGGCGAGCAAATTCGCACCCTCATCGGTTCCGACAAAGCCCTGCAATGCCTTCACCCGCGCGAGCAGGCGGACAAGGTCATCTTCCCCGCCGAGCGCAAACACCGCGTCGATCAGGTCATGCCGGACGCCAGCCTCGCGTTGTTGCACTTTTAGGCGGTCGGCGAAGAAGTCGATCAGTTTTTCGAACGAAAGACCGTGCCCTATCGCATAAATAGCGAAATACGCCTTCCCCTCGCCAATCTTCAATAACGGCAACCTTACGCCGTTAGTTTGAAGCGTAGCAAGAACGCCGATCGCTGCTCGTCTGAGTGCAAACGGATCTTTCGATCCTGTCGGCCAAGCTTCCATCGCTCCAAAAGCGCAAATCGTATCCAGCTTATCCGCCAAACTCACCGCCACCGTGACCGGAGCAGTGGGCACATCGTCGCCCTGTCCGACCGGCTTGTAATGGTCGCGTACTGCATCGGCGACAGCATCCGCCTCGCCCTGCGCGCGGGCGTAATAGCCGCCCATGACGCCCTGCAATTCGGGGAATTCGCCAACCATGCCGGTGACGAGATCGGCCTTGCACAGCCGCGCTGCGCGTTCGGCGTCGTCTGCGCTTGCACCTTTGACGATGCCCTCTTCGACCAACCAGCGGGCCAACTTCGCCACGCGTTCGACCTTGTCGGCAACGGTGCCCAGTTTCTCGTGGAAGGTGATCTGCGACAGCTTCTTCGCTTGCTCGTCGAGCGGGATTTTCAGGTCCTGCTCCCAGAAGAATTTCGCATCGCTCAATCGCGCCGCAAGCACCTTTTCGTTGCCTGCGACAATCGCCGCGCCACCATCGTTCGCAACGATATTGGCGGTGCAGACAAAGGCGTTGGCGAGTTTGCCGGCCTTGTCATGGCAGACGAAGTATTTCTGGTTCACCCGCGCGGTCAGCTGGATGACCTCTTCGGGTACCTCAAGAAACGCGGGGTCGAACCGGCCGAGCATCGGCACCGGCCATTCGGTGAGGCCGCTATTTTCGTTGACGAGGCCTTCATCGGGAACAAGCGACAGCCCCACATCGGCGGCGGCCTTTTCGGCACCGGCACGGATGATTGCGCGACGTTCTTCCTGATCGACGATGACATGCGCGGCGCGCAGCTTCATCGCATAGTCGCCGGCATTGCCGATAGTCACTTCGCCGCTGTGGTGGAAGCGATGGCCTTTGGTCGCGGAACCGCTGACGATGCCGTCAATTTCGCATGGCACCACATCATCACCGAGCAGCGCAACAATACCCTGCAACGGGCGCACCCAGCGAAGGCTTTCGGTCGAAATCGATGCGGCGCCCCAACGCTGCGACTTGGGCCAGGGGAAGGCGCGAATGATCGCGGGGATCGCTTCGGCCATAACCTCAGCGGTCTTGCGGCCGGGTTTTTCGACCACGGCAAAGAAGACGCCATCGCGTTCGATCAGTTGATCCTGCGTCAGGCCGACCTTGCGCAGGAAACCTTCCATCGCCGGCGGCGGCGCGCCAGCCTTGGGGCCCTTGGTTTCTTGAGACACCGCCTCGGTTTCGAGCGGCAGGCCCTTGGCAATCAACGCCAATCGGCGCGGGGTCGCGAAAGTGATGATGTCGGCGGCCTTGAGGCCGGCCCTGTCGAGTTCTGCGGTAAACAGGCGCGCCAGATCTTCGCGCGCCTTATCCTGCATGCGCGCCGGTATTTCTTCACTGCGAAGTTCGAGGAGGAAGTCGCTCATTCCGCCCACCCGTTCTTGTGCATCCATGCCTCGCAGCTTCCCTTGGCCAGATCACGCACGCGGCCGATATAGCTGGCGCGTTCCTGCACGCTGATCACGCCGCGCGCCTGCAACAGGTTAAACAGATGGCTCGCCTCGATCGCCTGATCATAGGCTGCCAAGGGCACGCCCGCATCGATGCAGCGCTTGCACTCCGCCTCGGCATGCTGGAAGCCTTTGAAGAGCTGTTCGGTGTCCGCGACTTCAAAATTATATTTCGAATGCTCGCGTTCATTCTCAAGGAACACATCGCCATAGGTGACGCCTGCCGAGTTGAACTTCAGGTCATAAACGCGGTCGACACCCTGAATATACATGGCAAGGCGCTCGAGCCCGTAGGTCAACTCACCCGCAACCGGTTTGCAATCAAAGCCGCCGACCTGCTGGAAATAAGTGAACTGCGTCACTTCCATCCCGTCGCACCAGACTTCCCAGCCGAGGCCCCATGCGCCGAGAGTCGGCGATTCCCAGTCATCCTCGACGAAGCGGATGTCATGTTTCAGCGGATCGATGCCGATTGCGTCCAGTGAACCCAGATACAGTTCCTGCAGGTTCGCCGGGCTCGGCTTCATGATCACCTGATATTGGTAATAATGCTGCAACCGGTTCGGGTTTTCACCATAGCGGCCGTCGGTCGGGCGGCGGCTCGGCTGCACATAGGCGGCGTTCCAAGGATCGGGGCCAAGCGCACGCAGCGTGGTCGCCGGGTGAAAGGTACCCGCGCCCATACGCATGTCATAAGGTTGCAGGATGACGCAGCCCTGTTTGCCCCAATAATCATGGAGCGTCAGGATCAGGTCTTGAAAGGTCAGAGGATCGCCGCCGGACATGGCCAGCCCCTTGGCCGATGAAGCCCCCTAAATCAAGCATCTGTGCCGCAGCGCAACAAATAGCGCGGGCAAATCCGCATAAATCCTGCCAATGTCAGGTGTTCATGGCAATATGTCAGGGGTTGTTGACATTGTCAGCGAATCAGTACATATAGTCAGGGTAAGCTGACATATGGACAATAAGAGCTGACATGGAAAACAGGCTGAGAGTGCTGCGCGCAGAGCGCCAATGGAGCCAGGCGGAGCTTGGCGAGCGGCTCGATGTTTCGCGGCAAGCAGTGAATGCGATCGAGACGGGGAAATATGATCCCTCGCTCCCGCTCGCGTTCAAGATCGCCCGGCTGTTCGACATGCGGATTGAGGAGATTTTCAACGATGGTTTCGATGGAGACAAAAATGACTGACCTGCCCGAACTCGATGAGACCGAGGCTGAAGGCAATGTCGGCAGGTCGCTGGCGTGGATCGCGGCGGCGGCGCTCGGCACGATCTTCACTGCGGGTGCGATTGTCGGCGTGATTGCGGCGGCTACCGAATCTGGCAGAACACTGTCCGGGATCGACATCGCCATTGTGGCTGGATTGGTCGCTATCATCGGCGCCCTGGTCTACACGCAATGGAACCTTGCGCGCCGCATTCGCATCGGCGGCGGCCCGATGACGACCCGCGAAAAACTCAATCGCAATATCATGGTTGGCTGCGGCCTGGTGGGTGCGGTGATTGGTGCCATATTGGTGGCAACCGATGGTACGATACCATCTGATCCCCAAACCATGTTTTCCGATAGCCCGTTACCGCTGGCGCTGGCAGTATTTCTGGCGGTTTTCTGGGGTGTGATCATGCCCATCATCGCCTGGTTCTGGCATACCCGCGCCATCGATGAGCAGGAAGCCAATGCCTATCGCGATGGTGGCTATTATGCGGCCTATGCTTATCTCATGGGGGCACCAACATGGTGGTTCCTGTGGCGCGGCGGTTTGGCACCTGAGCCCAATGGCACGCTGATATTCTGCCTGTTTGCAATCATCTGGACCGCTGTCTGGTACTGGAAAAAATACCGCTGAACCGGCCCCAAAGCCTCTCCCACTCTATTATTCAATCAAAGGACAACTGAAATGAAATCGCTTCTCCTGAACAGTGCCCTGCTGGCCATTACACTGTCGCTTTCGGCGATTGGCGGGCCGACGGCCTCCCCTGCCCTGGCTGCAGAAACGCCGCCTGCCGCTCCCGCCGCGGTTGAAACGGTCGACGTCGACCCGGCGCTGTGGGTGGTCAAGGACGCGGACACCACCATCTATATGTTCGGGACCGTCCATATCCTGAAACCCGGCATGGGCTGGTTCGATGAAGCGGTGAAGGAAGCATTCGACAAGTCGGACCGCCTCGTCCTCGAAATGGTCGAACCCGGTGCCGGAGAGGCGCAGCAACTTTTCGCCAAATACGGCCTCGATAAAAGTGGGAAACCGCTCACATCCAAAATGACCGAGGAGGAAAAGGCCATTTACACCAAGGCGATGGAAAAGGTCGGCTTGCCCGCTGCAGCTTTTGAACCCTTTGACCCCTGGGCGGCGGCTGTCACCATGCAAGTCATGGGACTGCAAAAAGGCGGTTATGACACCAATAGTGGTGTCGAAACCCAGCTGACGGCAGCAGCCAAAGCTTCGAAAAAACCCATTTCGGGTGTTGAAACGATGGAATCACAGCTCGCCATATTCGATAGCTTGTCGCAGGAGACGCAGGTCAAATTCCTGATCGAAGCCGCAAAAGTGGTCGACGATATGACTACAAGCATGGACGCGATGGTGGCGCTTTGGGCCAAGCCTGACCCGGACGGTCTGGCCAAGGTGATGAACGACGGGCTGACCGACCCCAAACTTTATGCAGCTTTGCTTACCAACCGTAACGCCAACTGGGCGGCATGGATCAACAAGCAGATGGAGAAGCCCGGCACCATTTTCATGGCGGTTGGCGCAGGCCACCTATCGGGCACCACCAGTGTACCGAAGCTGCTGACTGCTTATGGCATCGAAACGGAGCGCGTGGCCTATTGAGGTGCTCGGCCGCATCTGTGCATTCGGGCGGGGCGTAGTGCTCCGCCCTACTTTTTGCAGGTGCGTTAGTACTCCTCGAAACTTGGCGACAGCTCTGCCACCATGCTATGTGGACCAAATAGTTGGAGGAGTTCGAAAATGATCGGCAAGTCTGCGCTTGGAACCGCCATCGGCATGGCTTTGATTTCTGCACCATTGGCAGCGCACAGTGTTGAGACAGCCAAAGGGAATTGGGCGGATATCCCGCTGCTCGCCCGGCATCACACCGTGCGACTGAACGAACAAGCCATGGCGGGCATCGATGCCGCGGTTTCCCAAGGCAAATGCAGCGCTATCAGCCAAGGCAAGCGGATTAATCTCGACATGGACTTCCTTGTCGAATTTGCCCGTGACAACAGCATCAAACGCGTGATTGTTGAAGAGATCGGCTGCCCCGAGGTCGAACAGATTGCTGCCACCGCTACGTCACAAGCAGCGTCCAAAGGCTGGCTGAAACCGACAGGCGAAAATGAAACCGGTTGGTATCGCGGTTCGATAACTTACCGACTGCAATAAGCCGCCGACTCTAACGCTTGCATTTTCGCGGCTTTCCGCCTAATGGCGCGCGCTTGCCGTGATGGTCATCCCTGGAGGCGTGGCGGCAAGAACTGAATTTATTTGGAGATTTATTATGAGCGATCAGCTGACTTTGTCGGCCGAGCCGCGCGAACGGGCTGGCAAGGGAGCCTCCCGTGCATTGCGTCGCGAAGGCCGTGTACCTGCCGTTATCTATGGCGACAACAAGGCTCCGGAAGCCGTCCATGTCGAGGAAAAGGCCCTCGTCAAGGCTTTGATGACCGGCCACTTTTCAAACAGCATTGTCGAAGTGACCGTCAACGGCAAAACCGAACGGACCCTTCCAAAGGATGTGGCATTCCATCCGGTCACTGATCGCCCGATCCATGTCGACTTCATGCGCCTGTCAAAGGACGCAACGGTCCATGTCGAAGTCCCCGTCGTCTTCGCAAACGAAGAAGCTTCGCCGGGCCTGAAGCGCGGTGGCGTTCTCAATATCGTTCGTCACGAACTCGAACTGATCTGCGACGCCAACCTGATCCCCGACGAAATCGTCATTGACGTGACCGGTTTCGACGTTGGCGATTCGATCCACATCAGCCACGTTACGCTGCCCGCTGGTTCGAAGAGCGCGATCACCGATCGTGACTTCACCATCGCGACCGTCGTTGCACCTTCGGGCATGAAGTCCGCTGAAGGCGACACGACCAAGTCTGAAGGCGAAGCTTGATAGCTTGAAATATCGCGCTGCCCCTGCGATTGCAGGCAGCGCGACTGGTTCGCACTCGAAAGAGTAATGAACCACCAGTTGCCCCCGCTTCGGCGGGGGTTTCCTGTTTTTGGGAAGGTGCGATGCAAATTTGGGCAGGCCTTGGCAATCCGGGACCGCAATATGCGATGCACCGTCACAATGTCGGCTTCATGGCAGTGGATGCGCTTGCCGATCGCTATGAAGCCCCGGCACCTGCCAAGAAATTTCAGGGATGGATGCAGGAAGTCCGCATCGGCGGCGACAAAATCATCCTCCTCAAACCCGCAACTTTCATGAACGAAAGCGGTCGCAGCATCCGCGCGGCGATGGATTTTTACAAGCTTGACCCCGAGGATGTGACCGTCTTTTATGACGAACTCGACCTCGCACCCTTCAAAATCAAGGTGAAACGCGGCGGTGGGGCAGCGGGACATAATGGCATCCGTTCCACCATCGACCATATCGGCGCTGATTTCCGACGTATCCGGCTTGGCATTGGGCACCCTGGCCACAAAGACCGGGTGACCGGATATGTACTAGGTTCATTTTCCAAGAGCGAAATAGATCCCCTTGCCGATATGCTAGGTGCGATCGCTGCAGAAGCCGGCTGGCTGGCGAAGGGTGATGATGTGCGTTTCATGAGTGAAGTTGCGCGGTACCTCAACGAGGATTGAATTATATATGGGTGGAGCACCTTATTTGTCAGTGACCGACGCGGCAGGTCGCGCCTTTTTCATGCGCAACATACAGGGACCGGTAATGATGCTGAACCTTCTGCGTTTCCGAGCGACGGCTGATTACAGCGCTTCGCCGGAGCTTGCGCCTGATGCTCCAATCACTGGCGAACAGGCTTTCCAGCGATATATCGACCATACAAAGCCTTACCTTGCAGCCAGCGGCGGGAAAATCCGTTTTCTCGGCAAAGGCGGCAGCTGGTTGATCGGCCCGGAAGACGAGGCTTGGGATATGGCAATGCTGATCGAGCAGGAAAGCGTTGCCTCGTTTATCGGCTGGAACAGTCATGAGGATTACCTGAAGGGCATTGGCCACCGCACGGCTGCACTGCTCGATTCCAGACTGCTTCCACTGGTTGAAACAACCGGGGCTTCAGCGCAGGACTAACCCATGCAGCGCGTGTTAATCGTGGGGCCTTGCGGGGCGGGAAAATCGACTCTTTCTGCAGAGCTTGGCCCGATACTGGGCCTGCCGGTCTATCACATGGACCAGCTAAACTGGAAGCCCGGCTGGGTCGAAAGCAACAAAGACGAAATCCGCGAAAAGCTCGCCGCTATAACGGCAACTGATCGCTGGCTGATCGACGGCACCTATGGCGGCACGCTGGCGGAACGGCTGGAGCGGGCGGATACCGTTCTCTATCTCGACTATCCGATCCGTCTGTGCGTGGCGCGATTGCTGCGGCGCATCTGGAAGTTTCGTGGGCGCGCGCGCCCCGACATGACCGAAGGCTGTCCGGAGCGTTTTGATCTGGGCTTTCTATTTTATCTTCTGCAGTGGAACAGCGGGCCGAAAATTCGTCTTGAGAGACGACTGAAAGGCCATGAACATAAAATCATCCGCTTTGCCGATCCGATACAGCTGAAACGCTGGCTGGACTCGCATTCGGCATAAAGCCAGTTATCTTGGCAATCAAAGGAGAGCCAGGATGACCGATATTGAACGCCGCACTGTAATCAAGACTGCACTGGCCGCGGGTGCCGCTGCCACTTTACCGGGCGCAGCATCTGCTGCTGACAAGCCGCTTGCAGGCAAATCGGTGCTGATTACTGGTGCTTCCTCAGGTTTTGGTTATCTGGGCGCCCTGCATTACGCCCGCCTTGGCGCAAAGGTTATCGCCTCCATGCGAGGATTGCCGCGCAAAGAGGCGGACGAACTCAAAGCCGAGGCCGCGAAGGAAAAACTGGACATCCAGATAATCCAGATCGACGTCACCTCCGACGAACAGGTCGCAAAGGGCGTTGCCGAAGCGGAGAAGATTGCCGGCGGGCCTCTCGATACCCTCATCAACAATGCAGGCGTCGGCTATGCCGGGCCAATCGAATTGCAGGACATGGAGGCAACCAAGCTGATCTTCGACACCAATGTCTATGGCCCGCACCGTATGGCGCGCGCGGTGCTGCCGGGAATGCGCAAGGCGAAGCGCGGGTTGATCTTCAACATATCTTCGCAATTGGGCCGGGTGATCGTGCCGTCAGCAGGCCATTATTCCCCCACCAAATTTGCGCTGGAGGCGATGAGCGAGGCGATGGCCTATGAACTGGTGCCGCACAATATCGAGGTCTGCGTGATCCAGCCGGGTGGCTATCCGACCAAGGTGTGGGTCAACCGCAACCAGTTGGCCAGCGAACTGAAGGCGCGGCTTACAGCCGATCAGACAGAGGCCTATCCTGCATTGGTCGATTCCATGGGTAAGGAAGACGGCACCCGCCGCAGCGCAGACCCGATGGATGTGCCCCGCGCGATCGCCGAAATCGCGGCGATGCCAGCAGGCACCCGTCCGCTTCGTCGGGCCGTGCATCCGGGAACGAAGCCGCAGGAAGTGATCAACAAGGTGTCGGCGGAAACGCAGCTAGCAATGCTGGGCAACTCACCCTTCGGGCCTTGGGTGAAAGCGGTGCACGATTGAGACCGCTCATTCGCCCCTTGGCGGGATGATCGGGTAACCATCTGCAGTTCGAGCAAGAACAATAACGCACATATTCAGCCATCGCGCATGGCGTCCGCAAGCTACGCCCGCATAGCGATATTCACCGGACAATAGCTGCTTACGATGTCCGCGATCCGGAACTCCGTCATCGACCACCAGCTGCTGAACGGCGTTTTGCGGGCTGGAATAATTGTACACGATCGCTTCACCGACATAGATGTCGCCTCCATGTGCCTTGACGCGCTGCCCCGGCCCCTTGCCGTTCGAATAATGGCCGGTCTCCCCACTCGCTCCTTGCGCCTTCACATGGTCAGCGGCGGCGCGCGCCAACAGTTCGCTATGCCCCAGCGTCGTAATTGAGCGCCTTTTGCGCAGCTCGCGCGAAGCTTCAGCAACTGCACGTGGCCCCTCATATGTCGTAAAATCAGGCCAATCGCCCTCGCCCAGCAGAACATTGCCTTCAAAGCGCTGGCCCAAATCATCAAGCTCACGCGCATAGGCTGTGGGGTTACTGCGCAAGAAATTGATCTCGGCCAGCACATCTGCCTCATCACCATTGCGAGCCGATGATGGCATCGCCGTCAGGCCAATCGTTGCAATGACCAGCCATGGCCATTTGAGACCCGCATTCATCTTCCCACTCATCCGAATGATCCGTCCAGCCAAGGCAATATCAATGGCTACCTTAACCGCAGGCTACGGCAGATATGTTTTGGCAAGGCTGGCCTTTCGTACCCACTCCCGCTAAGGCGCGCGCAATTCATTCCCAACGAGGATATTATGGGTTTCAAATGCGGTATTGTCGGGCTGCCCAATGTGGGCAAGTCCACCCTGTTCAACGCGCTGACCGAGACGCAGGCGGCGCAGGCGGCGAACTATCCCTTTTGCACGATTGAGCCCAATGTCGGCGCGGTCGCGGTGCCCGATCCGCGGCTGCACGTGATCGCGAAGATTGGTGGCAGCCAGAAAATTATCGAGACACAGTTGAGCTTTGTTGACATCGCAGGCCTTGTGCGCGGCGCTTCCAAGGGCGAAGGCCTGGGCAACCAGTTCCTCGCCAATATCCGCGAGGTTGACGCCATCGTCCATGTGCTGCGCTGTTTTGAAAATGACGATATCCAGCATGTCGACAACAAGATCGACCCCATTTCGGACGCCGAAACGGTCGAGACCGAATTGATGCTTTCCGACCTTGAAAGCCTCGAAAAGCGCGTTCCGGCCTTCCAGAAAAAGGCGACCGGTGGTGACAAGGAAGCGAAAATTGCGGCGGCTGTGCTTGGTCGTGCGCTTGATCTGCTGCGCGATGGCAAGCCTGCTCGACTGTTAACGCCCAACGATCCGGAAGAAGCGCGGATTTTTCAGCAAGCACAATTGCTGACCTCCAAGCCCGTGCTGTACGTCTGCAATGTCGAGGAAGCCTCGGCGGCAGAGGGCAACGCACTGTCCGCCAAGGTGTTCGAAAAGGCCAAGGCCGAAGGTGCCGAGGCGGTAGTTGTCTCCGCCGCAATCGAGGCCGAAATCTCCACCATGCCTGCCGAGGACCGCGAAGTGTTCCTGTCCGACCTCGGGCTGCACGAAACCGGGTTGGCGCGAGTCATCCGTGCCGGTTACGAACTGCTCCACCTCATCACCTTCTTCACTGTCGGCCCCAAGGAAGCCCGCGCCTGGACGGTATTCAAAGGCGCAAAGGCCCCGCAAGCGGCAGGCGTGATCCACAGCGATTTCGAGAAAGGTTTCATCCGTGCCGAAACCATGGCCTATGACGATTATGTCCAGTTCAACGGCGAAGCCGGAGCCAAGGAAGCGGGCAAGTGGCGTTCCGAAGGCAAGGAATATGACGTCAAAGACGGCGACATCATGCTGTTCCGTTTCAACGTTTGATTTCGCTCAAAGACTGTCTAGCGCGATAGTTTCAGAAGCACGATTATGAGCGAAGCCGATCCCCAATCCAAACCGCAATTGCCGTTTGACCGCATTGGCGGGCGCGAACCGATCGCGCGCATGGTCAACCGCTTTTACGACCTGATGGAAAGCGAGCCCGATTTTGCCGAGCTTCGGGCCATGCACGCCCGAGACCTTACGCCAATGCGGGAGTCGCTGACTGATTTCCTGATGGCCTGGATGGGTGGGCCGCGCGACTGGTTCGAAAAACGCCCTGGTGCCTGCATCATGTCGGCCCACCGCGCGCTCGACGGCATGAATTTCGCGGTCGCCACCCAATGGGTGCTGGCGATGCAGCAAGCGGCGAAAGAAACTATTCCCGGCGATCCGGATTTTGTCGACTCAATGGTTTCGGCCTTTGCCAGTATGTCCAAAGGCATGGCCGCCAACGCCGGGAAGAGTGATACCCACTAGGACGAAAAAGCCTCGATGATCGGGCATGGCCCGTCATCGCCATGCGCACAGATCTGTGCAAGGCCGGACAAAGACTTCTGCGCCCTCTTCAACCGGGCAATTTCGTCGTACAGCGCAGCTATGCGCGCCCGTGCCATTTCACGCACCCGTCGGCGATCTCTTCCTTTATCGAGCGCCAGCAGTTCGGCGATTTCGGAAAGGGTGAAACCTGCCTGTTGCGCGGTACGAATGAAGCGCAGCTGCCTCACGTCCGAGTCGTCATAATGCCGGATACCATTACCCCGGCCTAAGTCGCCGGGAACTTCGAGCAGTTTTTTGCGTTGATAAAAGCGAATGGTTTCAACACCTACACCGCCCGCTTTGGCCAATTGCGAAATCGTCAACATTGAAGCTTGACTCCGTACTATGGTACGGATGCTAGATAGGTGTGGCACGACAATAATGAAAGGAACAATGTCATGCCCTCTCCAGAGAAAACAGCGGTGCTTTACCGCATGGTCTTGCCCGACCATATCTGCCCTTATGGGCTGAAAGCGCGGCATCTGCTGCGCAGCAGGGGCTATAAGGTCGACGATCGCTTGTTGACCACCCGCGCCGAGGTCGATGCCTTCAAGGAACAACATAGCGTCGCAACCACGCCGCAAATCTTCATCGATAACGAGCGCATTGGCGGCCATGACGATCTACGCCGCCATCTCGGCCTGTCAGTAGCTGATCCCAACAAGCTGACCTATCGGCCCGTCCTTGCCGTTTTCGTAATTGCAGCGGCGCTGGCGATTTCGATCGGGATTGGCAGCGGCCACGGGCTGCTTCTTATCCCGATGATGGAGCGCTTCATTGCCATCAGCATGGCGATCCTTGCCCTGCTGAAGCTGCAGGATGTCGAACGCTTTGCGACGATGTTCCTCAATTACGACCTGCTGGCGCGCAAATGGGTGCCCTATGGCCGCATCTATCCCTTCGCAGAAGGGCTGGCGGGCGTATTGATGGCCGGGCATCTGCTGCCATGGCTGTCGATACCTATCGCTTTGTTCATTGGCACTATCGGGACAATATCGGTGTTCAAGGCAGTCTATATCGACCAGCGCGAACTGAAATGCGCCTGTGTCGGCGGCAACAGCAATGTACCGCTCGGCTTTGTCTCGCTCACCGAGAATGTGATGATGGTGGCGATGGCATTATGGATGGGCATGCGCGAAGCGCCGCTCTGGACCGCGGCGCTCTTTGGGACTATCTGACGCCCATGTTCCGCAACTTGCTTGCCTTGCTTTTCCTGATTGCGCTCGCATTGCCCGCCGTGGCGATGCCTGCGCCTGCAGACGAAAACGCAGTGGCGATGGCCGAAGACTGTCACGGCATGCCAATGGAACATGGCGACAAATCACCGACAGGCGAGCAAGTGATGCATCATGGCTGTATTGGATGCGTCGCACCCTATGCGCCTGCGATAGCGGAAGTGCGCGCAGCGGTTCTGGTAGCGCCGCCGCTGCCCGGGCTGACGGCCACATTGTCCGGCTTTGCCCCGAAACCGCACGACCCACCTCCGCGAAGCGAAATGTGACCTTTCACATTTCAACCAATTTTCACGGGACACTTAAAATGAAGATGTATTTTTCCGGCGCGAGTGCGCTGGCGCTCATTATGTCTGCGCAATCGGCACAGGCGCAAGAACATGATCATTCGCAAATGGATCATTCGCAACACCAGACCGCACCAACTGAAGCGCAAAACCATGAAGGCCATGAAATGGCTTCAGACGCCCCGGCCGAAGGCTCTGGCACATCACGCCTTCCTGCTGCAGAAGGCGGCGGCCACTCCGGCCTCCACATCGACGCCGGTGACGACTGGATGGTGATGGCGCATGGCTATGCCTGGGGTGTCTATACCGACCAATCTGGCCCACGCGGCGATGACAAGGCCTATGTCCAGTCGATGGCGATGCTCAATGCCGAGAAGGCAACCGGCTGGGGCAAGGTGCAGCTGAAATCGATGTTCAGCCTCGAACCGCTGATGAAAAATCGCGGCTATCCCAACCTGTTTGCATCGGGCGAGACTGCTGGTGGCGAAGCGCTGGTGGACCGGCAGCATCCGCATGACCTGTTCATGGAACTGGCCGCCCGCGTCGACATCAATGTTGGAGCGGATGGCAGCGTTTTCCTCTATGGCGGCCCGGTAGGTGAGCCAGCACTTGGCCCGAGTGCCTTCATGCACCGTGGTTCGGCCCGCTATAATCCGGAAGCGCCGATCACGCACCATTGGTTTGATAGCGGCCATATCACCTATGGCGTTGCAACCGCAGGCTTTGCTTCGCGCCAGTTCCAGATCGAGGGGTCAATCTTTACCGGTCAAGAGCCGGACGAAGATCGCTGGGATATCGAAAAGCCCCGCTTTGACAGCTGGTCGGTGCGTGCGACATGGAACCCGACGCCCTATTGGGCGGTGCAAGCGTCAACCGGACGGTTGAAGGAACCGGAATCGCTCCACCCCGGCGAAGATGAGCAGCGCACCACCGCTTCGGTCCATTACGCAAATGGCAAAGGTCTCTCCGCGATGCTCGCGTTCAGTGCGAAAGACCGCAAGCCAGGCGAAACGCTGACTGCTTGGATTGCAGAAGCGAATTGGGACATTGACGATCATCACACGATTTTCGGCCGCTTCGAAAATGTGAAAAATGACGAGCTGTTCCCGGATCATGACGATCCGCTGCACGACATGCCATTTCGCGTGAGCAAGTTTCAGGCTGGCTATGCCTATCGCTTGCCGCTGGGCGAGCAGTTCAATCTGGCGCTGGGCGGTACGGTTTCAGCCTTTGCCAAGCCTGATGCGCTCGACGCGGCCTATGGCAAGAACCCGATGGGCTATACGCTGTTCGCCAGGCTGTCGCTGGGGCTTTAATCCGCCGTCAAATTCCGGTAGATCGCGACCGAGAGGGAAACCATCAAGGTCGCGATCACCGCACCCAATGCAGCATCGACGCCGGTTTCAATGAACGGAACACCCTCTGCACCGGCGAGCAGCCGACAGGCAAGCCCCACAAATAGTCCGATGATCATCGCGGTCAGGCTCGCAACCAACGCAACCACCAGCGTCAGGAAAAAGATCGACCATCCATTGCCGCGGGTCAAATCCCAAACGCGGGCAATGGTGCCGGAAAAGCCGCGTTCGGTTTCGGCGACGGCTACCGCACCCAGGGGTGTCAGACGACCAGCGAGATACATGCCCGGCAGGATGAGCGCCAGAAACCCGGCAAGCGTGATCAAGCCACCCGCAAGCTGGACAATGAAGTAAAAGGGCAACAGCGCCAAAGCCTTACCCAGCGCTGAACCGATGGTCGCCAGATCTTTCCGTGTCAGCAGCACATAAATCGCCACCGCACCAAAAAAGCTGAGCAGTCCAGTCGGCAGCAAGGTGAACCAGTTGCCTGCATAATAGACCTGAAATGCTGCGAGTATTTCTGCGGGTGTCGAGGCATCGACAAGATCGGGTTGACCTGCAAACAGGCGCGACACCCAATCCGGCACAAACAGGAACAGCCCCGAAATCGCCCCTACGCCTTCGCGATGGGCGTTGAGTTGCGCCTGTGTGTCTTTCCAGACGCTGGAATAATCGAGTTTGCGGTTCATGCTGCCTCCGGTTTGTATTCGAGAGTTAGAGGCAAGCCACAGGGCTGGCAAGCGCCGCTGTGAGGCGCTAAGGCCGCGCAATGAAAGCCATTGGCGACATAGATTGGGACGTTTCCGAAGGGCATGTGCCCTATCCGGAAGCGCTCGCCCGGATGGAGGCGCGGCAGGCGGCCATCCATGAAGGCAGCGAGCGCGAGTTGATATGGCTGCTTGAACATCCTCCGCTCTACACCGGAGGCACCAGTGCCGACCCCGCCGAGCTGTTGAGCCAACAATTCCCGGTTTACGATACCGGGCGTGGCGGGCGCTATACCTATCATGGGCCGGGCCAACGCGTTGGCTATGTGATGCTCGACCTTGCCAAGCGCTGCAAGGATGTGCGCTGCTATGTCCATGCCATCGAAGGCTGGGTGATAAATGCGCTCGCCCGTTTTGGCGTAGACGCGCGGCGTGCCGAAGGGCGTATCGGCATCTGGTGCGATACCAGATCAGGGCAGGAAGCGAAAATAGGGGCTATCGGCGTGCGTGTGCGCCGCTGGGTGACCGCGCATGGCTTTGCCGTCAACGTCGCGCCCGACCTTTCCCATTTCGGCGGCATCGTACCGTGCGGTATCGCCGAATATCCGGTCACCAGCCTGGCCGACCTGGGTATCACCGCCAGCCTTGCCGATTTCGATGCCGCACTGGAGGCGACTTTGCCCGAATTCCTGAACGCGCTTGCAAAAGCGGGTGGCTCTTGCAACCTAGCGGTCAAAGCTGAAACAAATTGAGAGGATAACATGCGTCGCGTCCTGATCTTACTGGCAATTGCCCTTCCCGCGCTTTCGGCCTGTGGCGGCAATGATGCCGACAGCAAGGTTACCGAAACCCGTATGGACGATATCGACAGCGTAGAGGGCACGATCAGTGACGAGATGATCCCGACCGACGAGGTGACCGAAATGGCGCCCGTTGAAGCAAGTGCTGCACCAGCCGCAGCAACGCCGAAGGCCGATGAAAAGGCCTCTACAGACAAGCCCGCTGCACCACCGACGACCGAACCAGCACCCAAGGCAGGCGAGTAACCGCAACCATGGCATCCCTACTCGCTGAACCCTTGACGCTGCCCTGTGGCGCGACACTTCCCAACCGCATCTCCAAAGCCGCGATGACCGAAGGGCTCGCCGATATTTATGGCCGCGCGACCGGTGAACTCGACCGGCTCTATCTGGCATGGAGCGAGGGTGGTTCGGGGATGCTTCTGTCGGGCAACATCCATGTCGATGCCGACCATCTTGAGCGGCCAGGCAACGTCATTATCGATCGCGAGCCTGATGATGATGCCAAGCGCGCGCTTTCACACTGGGCGGCGGCGGCAACCCGCAACGGCAACCATTTCTGGGCGCAAATCAGCCATGCCGGTCGCCAGACGCAAAAGGCAGTGAACGCGCACCCCAAGGCGCCATCTGCTGTCAAGCTCGGCCTGCCCGGTGGCCAGTTCGGCCAACCGGTCGCACTGACCGAGGAAGAGATCCTCAACATCATCGCCCGTTTCGGCACGGCTGCGCGCGTGTGCAAGGAAACGGGCTTTACCGGGGTGCAGATCCACGCCGCCCATGGCTATCTGATTTCGCAATTTTTGAGCCCGCGCGCCAATCTACGCGACGATCGCTGGGGTGGAAGCCTTGAGAACCGGGCGCGCATCCTGTTATTCACGGTCAACACCGTGCGCACGTTAGTCGGTCCCAGCTTCCCGATTTCGGTCAAGCTCAACAGCGCCGATTTCCAGAAGGGTGGTTTTGCCTTTGAAGATAGCCTGCAGGTCGCCAAATGGCTGCAGGATGCGGGCGTTGACCTGATTGAAATTTCGGGTGGCACGTACGAGCAACCCAAGCTGCTGGGCATGGAAGGCATCGAGGAACCCGAAGAGCAGAATGTTGCCGCCTCGACCCTGCAACGCGAGGCCTATTTCGTCGATTTCGCCAAGGCAATGCGCAGCGAGGTTAAGGTGCCGTTGATGGTCACCGGTGGCTTCCGCACCCGCTCCGCAATGGAACAGGCGCTGAAACAGGGTGCCGCCGATGTCATCGGCATTGGCCGCCCGATGTGCTATTTCCCGGAAGCGGCCAAAAGGCTGCTCGGCGGGATGGAAATGCTGCCGCGCAAAGAGAATGAGCTGGCGTTGTTTCCGCCGTCGCTGCAGTGGCTCAAGCGCTGGAAGGCGATGCGGGCAATCGACAGCTTTGCCTGCCAATATTGGTTTTACAGCCAGTTGTACGCGCTGGGAAAAACCGGACGCCCATCACCTGACATGACTGTGTTTCAATCAATGCGCGAAGTCGAGAGCACGCATAAGCGCTGGTTGAAGGAACGGCGGGCTGTGGTGAAGTAATTCGGTCGCCCCGGCAAAGACTGGGGCCGCTGGTGGTTTACGCTTCAAGCGCAGTTTAAACTTTTGACTGCCCCGGCCTTCGCCGGGGCGACGCATGCCCTTATTTGCAATTGCTCGCTGCACCAGCCATCAAATCCACACAGCGGCCGTCGATTTCATCCTTGGGCACATCCAGCCCGATCAGGCTGGCCAGTGTCGGCAGAATATCTACGGTTTCGATGCCATTGGGCTGTTCGTAGGGCGCGACGCCCTTCCACCAGAACAGGATCGGCACCCGGCGGTCATAGCCCCAGGGCGAACCATGCGTGGCGACATAGCCGAAGCTGGTGTTAGGAATCGGCGTCACATAACGTTTCAGCGCGACATAGAAATCGCCCGAACGCGAAGGATCGAAATTGGCACGCACGCGCTGGATCAGGCTCCAATCCTCGGGCGGGCCGGAAGGCGATGGGGTAGCGGCAATTTCATCCTTGGTGATGACGGCCTCCACCTGCGGGTGGGTGCGATAATGCTTGAGCGCAGCATCGAGCACCGCGGACCGCTTGGCCGCCGGGATTTTGGTCGAAAGATACATGTCGCCAAATGGCGCGTCGCCCATGATGGCCGGCTCGGGCAGGTCAAACGCCTTGGCAAGCGCAGGTCCAACGCCTTGCGGCATCAGTTTTATATCCGCGCGTTCCGCAGCTGGCAGCCCCTGGATGTTGTTGCGTTCGGGCAGGTCATGCCCGCCATGATCGGCAGTCAGCACCACCAGATAAGGCACCTTGCTCTTGTCGAGCGCCGCAAACATGCGGCCCAGCGTCGCATCAAGTGCAGCCATCTGGGTACAGGTTTCAGCGCCTGCGGTACCAAATGTGTGGCCAATATAGTCAGTGGCGGACAGGCTGATGGCGAGGACATCGGTTGCGGCACCCCGGCCAAGTTTCTTTTCGCCAAATGCCGCCAAGGCGAGGTCCATCGTCAAAGAATCGAATTCCCCCGATGCGCGAAAGGCGCGGGCATCTCCGGGCTTGCGTTGCTGGAGCGTCCCCACACTCGCATCGCCACCAATGCTGACGCCTCGCGAATGGCTGGCGCACATGGTGGGCAGTTTGACGGCTGCAGGCTTGTCGATCGCTGCCTTGGCGCGGCTGTTCACCAAGGCCGCGCCTTTGGGAATTGCCGCTTCGCTACCGGCATAGCTGCGGAAAGATTTGCCATCCCACCACATCGTCAGCGTGGTGTTGTGCCCACCCATCATCACTGCGCCACGATCCTTGCCCGAAACCGCAACCACCTGTGATGCCGGGTTCGCAGCGCGCATGCGATCACCAAGCGTGGGTACCTTGAGCAGCTTTGGCGAAACCGTATAATCGCTGCTGTTGCTGCCCTCGATGCTGGTATCTTCTGAGCAATAGACACCATAATCGGCTTTGCCATTTTTCCCGGTGCGCGCCTGTGTAGGATCAAACCAGCTATTCGCGATGATGCCGGTGCGTGCCGGGCGACTTCCCGTCAGGATTGTCGAGTGGCCGGGGCACGTCTCGGTAGCGGCATGGCTTTGATAGCCATTGGGAAAGGCAATCCCGCCCGCCAACCGCTTCAGCCCGCCGTTGAAATCGTCACGATATTCATTGAAGAGATCGGTCGATAATTGGTCGACCGAGATGGCCACAATCAGTTTTGGCTCGGGTGCTTTGGGCGCGCCATCCTGCGCAAATGCAGGGCCAGACGCCAACGCCGCCGCGCCGAGCATCCATGCGGTCAAACTCTTCATCATTTCCTCCCGAATTTACACGCCAATTTCGGCGCGCAATGCCTTGCGATCAAGCTTTCCGATCATGGTCTTGGGCAATGATTCGCGAACAACAACAGCCAAAACCCGTTCATGCTTGCCCAATTGCGGATTGAGCCAGCTGGCAAGCGCCTCGCCGCTCACTTCATGGCCTTCGTTCAAGGTGACGAATGCCTTGGGGCGCTCGCCCGAATAGGGGTCGGGTACACCAATGACCAAAGCTTCTTTCACCGAGGGATTCTGGTAAAGAATATCCTCTACCTGACTTGGAAATACCTTGAATCCACCGACGGCGATCATGTCTTTCAGACGGTCGACGATAAAGATGAAACCATCCTCGTCGATTGTTGCCACATCGCCCGTACGCAGCCAGCCATCGACAAACACTTCTGCCGTTGCCACTGGCTTGTTCCAATATCCCGCCATGATCTGCGGCCCTTTTGCGAGCAATTCGCCAGGTTCCCCATCGGGGGCAGGCTTGCTCGGATCTTCCTTGTCGGCAAGGCGTACGAATGTTCCGGGTATCGGTTGGCCGATACTGCCAATCTTGTTTAGCCCTTCATAGGGATTGCACGAAATCACGCCCGAGCTTTCAGTGAGGCCGTAGCCTTCGATCACCACCGATCCGCTCCGTTCCTCGAAACGCGATTTCAGCTCGGCTGCCAGCGGCGCTCCGCCCGATATGCACCCCCGCAAGCTCGAAAAGTCCGTTGCCGCGATCGCCGGATTATCGAGCAGCGCCTGGTACATCGTCGGGACACCCGGAAGCGATGTCACTTTGGTCCGGTTGATCGCCGCTAGCGCTGCCTTGGCCTCAAAGCGCGGCAGCATGACGATTTCACCGCCATTATCGACCGTCCGGTTCAGCACCGTCGCGTTGGCGAACACATGGAAAAATGGCAGCACCCCAAGGATGCGGTCCGTAGCATTTTCCTGCGGGTTGTTTGCGCGGCTATGCGGATCGAGCAGGTTGATTTGCCGCGCATTGGCGCTGATATTCTGGTGTGTCAGCATCGCCCCTTTCGGGGTTCCAGTCGTGCCGCCGGTATATTGCAGTTGTGCAATGTCGGTTTCAGGGTTGCATGCCACGGGCTGGAACGCACCATCGTTGGACATGAAGCGGGCAAAACGCGTTATGCGATCATCGGATGGAATGTCAGCGGTTTCAGAACGTTTCAGCAGCCGGTAGGCCAATCCTTTCAGCCGCGGCAACGCCTCTGCAACATTGCCGACGATAAGTTGCTTCAGGCTCGATTGGTTCAATACCTTGATCGCCGTCGGTAAAAGCGCTGCCGCCGAAACGGTGACCAGAATCGAAGTGCCACTGTCTGCCACCTGATGCGACAATTCATCGACGGTGTAGAGCGGTGAGAAGTTGACGACGGTCGCGCCTGCTGCCAGCGCTCCGTAATAAGCGGCGATGTAATGCGGCACATTGGGCAGGAACAGGCCGACATGATCACCCTTGCCGACCCCTTGCAGCTGCAGGCCACGTGCAAACCGCCGCACCATCTGCGCCATTTCGGTATAGCTGAACTTACGCCCCATGAAATCGGCTATTGGGGCCTTGCCTTGCCGCTCGGCAGATCCAAAAAACATGTCATGCACCGACAATGGCGGAAAAGTCTGCTCCCATTTAGAAGGATGCAGGTAATTCGAAACCCAGGGGGTCTTGGTGGACATAAATCTCCTCTAAGCGGCGCTATACCAGCCTACACCGTCAATTGTCTCCACCTTTGCACGGCCTGTTGCCACCAGATGTACAAGGTGGGCGTGCGATTCCCCCGTCGCTAGTCCGAATACATGTTCATCAATCGGTCGGTCGAAAAGCAGCGCAAAGGTATCAACCGCGCGCATCGGCTTTTCACGCAAAGCAATCTCCAGCTTGTCGAGTCGGTCGTGATGCCCCTCGGCAAGCTTGTCGAGCCGGACATGAACACCCCGGAATGGCGAACCATGCGCCGGAAGCACGAGCATGTCGCCGGGCAGCTTGCGCCGGAACTTGGCAATCGAATCGAGCCACTCACCCAAGGGGTCGGCATCCGGCTCGCTGTCCATGATCGAAACATTGCTCGTGATGCGCGGCAAAATCTGGTCACCGGCGATGATCACGCCATTATGGTGATCGATAAGGCAGGTATGCTCGGGCGTATGCCCTCCGCCCGTCATCGCTTCCCAGACCCGCCCGCCGATGCGGACATGCTGGCCATCCTCTAGCCGGCGATGGCCGGTGGGCAATTGTGAAACCGCACGGGCAAAACCGCCAAAGCCGCGCTGGCGCATATCTTCGACTTGCTGCTCGTTATAGCCTTGGAAACGACGCCGCTCGAGAATCTCCTTGGGCGGCTCGTCACGCTGGTCTGCGGTCAGCATCCGCGCCATCAGCCATTCGGTACGGTTCATCCACAACTGCACCTTGCAGCGGTTGGCGAGCCAGCCTGCGCAGCCAACATGATCAGGGTGGAAATGGGTGACGAAGATTCGCGTCATGCGCCGGTGGCCGAGCGCGCCTTCAAGCAGCTTTTTCCATTCCTCTATAACAACCGGCATGAACAGGCCGGTATCGGCAATGGCAAAGCCATCGCCCTGCTCGTCACGATCATCGAGCAGCCAGATATTGATATGGTTCAGGTTGCCGGGCACCGGCATCCGCGTCCAGCCCATGTCGGGTGCCAGCGGATAGATTTCGCCATAGCCGGGAACATGCTCGCCCAGCGGATAGGTCAGCCCCTTGATCTCGATCGGCTCGAATCCGTGATCGGCGAGCGACATGTCATAGGCTGGAAGTGTTTCGGCAGTCATTCCTGACTGCCTGCCCCATACGTCACCATATCGCAATGGTGACGTTAGGGAAGGTAGTCGAGATTATTCGCCCGATTTCTTGAACAGCGTTTCCGCCGTCAGTTCGGCAGGCGCTTCTTCCTCGCCATGCAGCGCTTCTTCTGCAGCCCGCTTGGCTTCGTCGCGTTCGTTGCGAAGCTGCTCAAGCAGTGCTTCCTTGTCACCGGCAAAGCGAGTGTCATCGGCAGCCTTGTCTTCAAGGCCGGCTTTCTTGGCAGCGCGTGCGACGATCGAGTCGAGCTCACGTTGCGAGCAAAGGCCGAGTGTTACCGGATCCTTCGGCTGGATTTCGCTGATGTTCCAGTGGCTGCGTTCACGGATTGCCTGGATCGTGTTGCGCGTGGTGCCGATCAGCTTGCAAATCGCACCATCCGAAATTTCGGGGTGGTTGCGCAGCAGCCAGGCGATGCCATCGGGCTTGTCCTGACGCTTCGATACCGGGGTATAGCGCGGACCCTTGGTACGGCGAACCTGTTCCGGCCCCTTGCTGATTTTGAGCGAATAATCAGGATCGGCCTGGCCTTTCTCGATTTCATCCATCGAAAGCTCGCCAGCGCGAACCGGATCGCGGCCGGTATATTTGGTGCCGGTCATGTCGTCAGCCATTGCCTGCACCTCAAGGATGTGCAGACCGCAAAACTCGGCAATCTGCTGAAAGCTGAGCGCGGTGTTGTCGACCAGCCATGCTGCGGTCGCGTGCGGCATCAGGGGAACGAGTCCGTTCTGGGCCATGTCTGATTCTCCAATAAATAGGGCCGCCCCTTACCGGAGCGGCCTGAACATGCCTGCCGCTTAGGCCAAAGCCGCCCTTACGGCAAGCGACATTCGTGCGACACTCGTCGGAAAACTCTGCATTCCTATGCAGGAAAGGCTTGACTGCGTTAATTGCGCACTTAACACTGCACTTCGCCAAAGGTTTGAGGAGACCTTCGAAGACGTAATTAGATTTCATTACATCACTATCTCGTAGCAATTAATGGAGGGAGAGAACCATGCGTAAGCTACATCTTATCAGTGCGACTGCGCTTGCTGTTTCGATGGCAATGCCAGCTTTTGCACAAGATGCACCACAAGCCGATGAAGACGCCGGCTATAATGACGACATCGTTGTCACCGCGCAGCGCCAGGCGCAGAGCCTGCAGGATGTGCCAATCGCGGTATCGGCATTTACAACCGAAGCGCTGGAGCGACAGCAGATCGACAATCCGCAAGAATTGCAACTTGCACTGCCGAGCACGTCGATCACATACGGCAACTTCTCGGGCACCAATATCACAATCCGCGGCATTGGTTCGCCAGTAGTTGCGGCCTCCGGCGATGCGGGGGTTGCAATCCATTTCAACGACATGCCGCTGATCGGCAGTCGCATCTTCGATTCCGAGTTTTACGATCTGGAGCGCCTCGAAGTTTTGCGTGGACCGCAAGGAACGCTATTCGGACGCAACGCGACAGCGGGCGTTTTCAACATCATCACGGCCAAGCCGGATCTGAACGCATTTGGGGCCGCTGGCGAAGCCTCCTACGGAAAATATAACACGATACAGGCCAAGGGCATGGTCAATGTGCCGATCGGCGATATCGCCGCTGTCAGGCTGGCTGGCATGTACCTGAAACGCGACGGGTATACGAAGAATCTCAACACCGGAAATGACATTGACGGCCGAGATTATTATTCCGTTCGCGGTTCCTTCAAGCTGGAACCCAGCGATTCAACGAAATTCACCGTAACGGCCCAGTATTTTAAGGAAGACAGCAACCGCTCACGTGGCCAGAAACAGCTTTGCGCTACGGATGTCACTGCCATTCTCGGTTGCCGCCCCGACCAGGAAGCCTTTCAGGTCATCAATGGCGACTCTACGGCTGTCGGGACATTGGGAAGCCGTGAGTTCCTGACGATCGCAGGATTTGGTCCCTTGGCGGCTTTCGGACTGGGCAGTGTTTACGGAGACGATGGACACTCCTACGATACGGCGATCAATCCGACCAATGTTCGGCGAGTCGCAGTTGACTTCGAGCCCTTCTGGAAATCCGACCAGTTGACGATCAGTGCAGAACTGGAGCAGAGCTTCGGAGACCTGACGGCCACATTGACCGGTGGCTATTCTGAGAACGAATATTCATCCAGCCTTGACTATAACCTGACAACGACGCGCAGCCTCGCCAATAATCCTGGCCTAGTTGCATTGCGGGCCGCCGGTGCTGGCGGAAACCCCATTGCGCAAGCAATATTGAGGTCAGGTGCATTCCGAGGAAACCAGCTTTGCGCTTCAGCGTTTGACCCGTTGCATGCAGGCTCGATCGGCGGACGAGTGCAATCGTGCGCAGATAATACGACCGAGTTCGATTATTCCGGGGGCAAGAACAAACAATGGTCGATTGAAGGACGTCTGGCATCTGATTTTGATGGTCCTTTCAACTTCCTGTTGGGCGGTCTGTATCTTGAGAGCACAGGGCGAAATAATGATTATGCGGTCATGGCCTCTGGCTTCGACTACATGTCAACGTTCCTCGGTGTCGCCACAGCGCTGGGTGCCGGCCTTCCATCGCTGAACTACGCTTTGGCCCCGCCATTCTTTCACAGCAATACGGACAAAGCCCATTTGAAAACCTACGGTTTGTTCGGTGAGGTCTATTTTGACTTGGCTGACAATTTGAAGGTGACGGGTGGCCTGAGATACTCGAATGACAAAAAATACATTCGGGCTCGCCAGCCGTTCCTAAACGTACTCGTCCCTTATGGAACGACCGACGTTAATTCGATACTGGCAAACTTCGACGGAGACAGTTCGAAACCAGGACAACAGGAATTTGCCATACAATCTGGCACGTTCGACGAAATAACGGGACGCGTTGTTGTTGACTGGAAACCTGATGTCTCCTTCACGGACGACACACTGGTTTATGCAAGTTACACGCGGGGTTATAAGCCCGGTGGATTTAATCCGCCTTACGATCCAAACTTGTTCCCGCCCATTCCGTTGACATTCGACGGAGAGCTTATCGATGCTTTCGAAATCGGGACCAAAAACAGCTTCATTGGCGGTCATCTGCAGCTCAATGCAACCGGTTTCTATTACAAATATAATGGCTTTCAAGTCAGCCGGATCATCAACCGCACATCGTTCAATGACAATACGAACGCAACGATCTACGGGGTCGAACTGGAAGCAATCGTTAGACCGGTAAGGGAATTCACGGTCAATGCCAGCCTTTCCTATCTCAAAACCGAAATCGCCGACTTTAATACAGTAGACACGCGAAATCCTTCCAATGGACGTAGCGATGTGGTGATCATCAAGGATCTGCAAAGCGCTGCTAACTGCGTCGTTGCTCCCGCTGTCGCTGGAAGTGTTCCCATTGCCAACACGCTGGCGCTTGTAAACGGGTTCAATGCTGTTGCCGGAGGCGGCCTGATCAGGCCTGCAGTCCAGGTACCCGGAACAAACTCCTTTGGTGCCTTCTCACTTTGCGGCGCATTGGGCAGCTTCATTCGCGCCAATACTCCCGCAGGTACCTACCTGTTTGACGCGGGCGCGGGCGGTGGCTTCTTCCTGCCTGGCGGTGTGGAACGCAACCTGAAAGGTAATGAACTAGCCAACTCGCCAAACTTTAAATTCTCTGTTGGCGCTCAGTATGACATTAAAACCAACAGTGGCTGGACCATTACGCCGCGTGCAGACCTGTACTTCACGGGTAATGCATGGGGCAGCAATTTTAATACAGTCCGCGATCGTATTAAGTCATATGAAATTGTCAGCACACAGCTGACTGTCTCTGGACCAGAAGACAAGTTTTATGCGCGGGCATTTGTATCGAACTTGTTCAACTCGCAGGCGATCACAGGCAAGTATATTACAGACCCGTCATCGGGCCTGTTCACAAATATCTACACGCTGGATCCGCGCACCTACGGCGTTGCGGTAGGTTTCCGGTTCTGACCTGAGCCGGTAGCGCAAACATCAAACCCCGGAGGAAACTCCGGGGTTTTTTGTTGGGTTACGCGAGCAAGATAATCTTGCCGACAAAATTGCCGCTTTCCATCAGGCGGTGGGCTGCGGCGGCTTCCACCAGCGGAAAGGACCGCGCCATTTCGGGGCGCAACCGCCCTTCGACGACATCGGGCCAAACATTTTCGTAAATCTCCTGCGCCAGCAGCCCCTTGAATTCATTGGACCGCGGACGCAGCGTTGATCCGGTCAGCGTCAACCGGCGGCTCATCACCTGCGCCATGTTGATTTCGGCCACCAGCCCGCCTTGCACCGCGATGGTCACATGCCGCCCATCTTCGCGCAAACATTTGAGGTTGCGCGGAACATAGCTTCCGGCGACCATATCGAGCACCAGATGCACGCCCTTGCCGCCGGTAATCTTGCCGACTTCCTCGACGAAATCGCTCGCCTTATAGTCGATCGCATGATCCGCGCCGATGGCCAGCGCCGCTGCGCACTTTTCAGCCGAACCGCAGGTGACGATGACTTCCAGCCCGAAAAGCTTCCCCAGCTTGATCGCCATCGTGCCAATCCCGCTGGTGCCACCATGCACCAATATCGTCTCACCATCTCTCGCATAGCCGCGTTCGAAAACATTGTGCCAAACCGTCATCAGCGTTTCGGGGATAGCCGCCGCTTCTTCCATCGGCAGGCTTGGCGGCACAGGCCAGCAAACATCAGCGCGGGCGATGCTATATTCCGCATAACCGCCACCCGCGACCAGCGCGCACACTTTCTGCCCTAGATGCTCGCTCTCAACACCTGATCCGATTGCCACCACAGTGCCCGAAATCTCAAGACCTGGCAGGTCACTCGCCCCCGGTGGTGCCGGATAGAGCCCCATGCGTTGCACCACATCGGGGCGGTTCACGCCAGCAGCGGCAACCTTGACCAGCACTTCACCCTCGCGGGGAACAGGAACCGGCCTTTGGCAAGGCAGCAGCACTTCGGGCCCGCCCGGTGTCGAGATTTCGATTGCAGTCATCATATCGGGCAGAGCCACGGCCATTCCCCCTTGCCGGTCGCTGGAAAACGGCGGCATATTGACAGCGGCGAAGGTCCAGTCAACACTCGCGCCATGGATATGGATGAGAATTTACCGCTCCGTGGCACCGACCCGCTGTCGCAACTGGTCCGGCAGGATCTGGATCCGCTGTCGATCGACGAACTCAAGGAACGTATCGAGCAACTGAAAAGCGAAATCGCCCGATGCGAGTCTAAAATAAATGCAGCCTCCAGCCATCGCAACGCGGCCGATGCGCTGTTTCGCAAGGGCTGACCTGGCTCGTTAAGTGTTTATCCGCAACATTTCGGCAACCATTTTCGGGAAAATTCGAAAACCACCGCAAGCGCGGTTGAAATGCGCCGTTAAAAGGGCGACATTGATGAAGCGGGGCAACCGGCGGTCGGGGCTCTGCCACGGAGTGTATCTGAATGCCCAGTTTTGCTGAATCGCTTGAAGCCACGCTGCACAACGCGTTGAAAAACGCGGCGGAGCGTGCGCATGAATATGCAACGCTGGAGCATCTGCTGCTGGCGCTGATCGAAGACCCGGATGCGTCCAAGGTAATGCAGGCCTGCGGCGTCGATCTGGGCGAACTCAGCGACACCGTGATCCAGTATCTCGACAATGAGCTCGAAAGCTTGAAGGTCGGAGGCAATGTCGACCCCTCGCCCACTAGCGGGTTTCAACGGGTGGTGCAGCGTGCCATCTTGCACGTTCAAAGCTCGGGCAAGGATGTCGTCACCGGCGCCAATGTGCTGGTCGCGCTGTTTTCCGAACGCGAAAGCTATGCCGTCTATTTCCTGCAACAGCAGGATATGAGCCGCCTCGACGCAGTGAGCTACATCAGCCACGGTATCGGCAAGGACGGCAAGCTGATCGAGCAGCGCCCAGTCGAAGGCAGTGAGGAACGCAAGGAAGAGGCTGCGCCCGATGCCAAGGACAAGAAGGGCGGCAAGGAAACAGCGCTTGAGCAATTCACGGTCAACCTCAACGAGAAAGCCAAACAGGGCCGCATCGATCCGCTGATCGGTCGCAGCGAAGAAGTTGACCGCACGGTGCAGATTCTGTGCCGCCGTTCAAAGAACAACCCGCTTTATGTGGGTGAACCCGGCGTCGGCAAAACAGCGATCGCAGAAGGCCTTGCTCGCCGCATCGTCGAAAAGCAGGTGCCCGAAGTGCTGCTGCCTGCGGTCATCTACTCGCTCGATATGGGCGCGCTGCTTGCAGGTACCCGTTATCGCGGCGATTTTGAAGAGCGGTTGAAAGCGGTGGTTTCGGAGCTGGAAAAGCTGCCCGATGCGATCCTGTTCATCGACGAAATCCACACCGTGATTGGTGCCGGTGCGACCAGCGGCGGTGCAATGGATGCCTCGAACCTGCTCAAACCCGCTTTGTCGGGTGGAACCATTCGCTGCATTGGTTCAACGACGTACAAGGAATTCCGCAACCACTTCGAAAAGGATCGCGCACTACTGCGTCGTTTCCAGAAGATCGACGTCAACGAGCCGACCATTGACGATACAATCAAGATTCTCGCCGGGCTGCGCAGTGCGTTTGAGGATCACCACAAGGTGAAATATACCCCCGATGCCTTGAAGGCGGCTGTTGAACTGTCGGCACGCTACATCAACGACCGCAAACTGCCCGATAAGGCCATAGACGTGATCGACGAGGTTGGCGCGATGCAGATGCTGGTGCCGCCGTCGAAGCGCCGCAAGCTGATTACGCCCAAGGAAATCGAGGCTGTAATCGCCACCATCGCCCGCATCCCGCCCAAAAATGTCTCGACCGATGATCGCGCCGCGCTCGGTAATCTCGAAGCCGATCTGAAACGTGTGGTCTTCGGGCAGGACAAGGCGATCGAGGTGCTGTCCTCGGCCATCAAACTCAGCCGTGCTGGCCTGCGCGATCCTGACAAGCCGATCGGCAACTATCTGTTTTCGGGCCCCACCGGCGTCGGCAAGACCGAAGTGGCGCGCCAGTTGGCGAGCATCATGGGCATTCCGCTGAAGCGTTTCGATATGTCCGAATATATGGAACGGCACAGCGTTTCGCGCCTGATCGGTGCGCCTCCGGGATATGTCGGTTTCGACCAAGGTGGGCTTTTGACCGATGCCGTCGACCAGAACCCGCATTGCGTGCTGCTGCTCGACGAAATCGAAAAGGCGCATCCGGATCTGTTCAACATCCTGCTGCAGGTGATGGATAATGGCCGCCTGACCGACCATCACGGCAAGACGGTCGATTTCCGCAATGTCATCCTGATCATGACGACCAATGCCGGGGCCAGCGATATGGCCAAGGAAGGCATCGGATTCGGCACCAATATCAGCAAGGAAGATGCGGGCGAGGAAGCGGTCAAGGCGATGTTCGCTCCCGAATTCCGCAACCGCCTCGATGCCACGGTGCCCTTCGGCTATTTGCCGCCAGAAGTTGTCGCGATGGTGGTCGACAAGTTCATCCTGCAACTTGAACTCCAACTCGCAGACCAGAATGTCCATATCAAGCTCGACGACGAGGCGCGCGCTTGGCTGACCGAACGCGGTTATGACAAGCTCTATGGCGCCCGCCCGATGGGCCGCGTGATCCAGGAGAAGATCAAGCAGCCGCTGGCCGACGAACTGCTGTTCGGCAAGTTGGTCAATGGCGGCGAAGTGGCGGTCCATATCAAGGACAACCAGCCGGTGTTTGAAGTGACGCCTGCGGCACCGAAGGCTGGGAAACCGAAAAAGCCCAAGAAGAAGGTCAAGACTGACTGAAGGCAGCCAAAACGGGTTGGCGATGGGGCGATAAAGCCGCCCTATCCCCCCGCCAATATATCCTGATTTGGCCTTTGGCTGCCCAAGGCGCATCTTGGCAGCATGGAAAAAGCTACAGTCTATCTGGTCGGTGCAGGCCCGGGCGACCCCGATTTGCTCACGGTAAAGGCCGCGCGTCTAATCGCCAATGCCGATGTCGTCGTACATGACGGCTTGGTCGATGATGCCATCCTCGCGCTGACTCGCGCTGATGCACGGCTGATTTCGGTCGCCAAGCAGCGCAGCCGCCATTCGGTCCCGCAAGACGGCATCAATGCCATTCTCGTGCGTGAAGCATTGGCTGGTTACGCCGTCGTTCGCCTGAAAGGCGGCGATCCGTTTATCTTTGGGCGTGGCGGTGAAGAGGTTGATGCTTGCCGTGAGGCTGGCGTTCCGGTCGAAGTCATTCCCGGCATTTCCGCCGCGGTTGCGGGCGGCGCGCAGGCACTGCTGCCCCTCACCCACCGCGATGCATCGAGCGCGGTCACCTTCGTGGCCGGGCAATGCAAGGGGCTGACCGACCAGAATTGGGCGGGCCTCGCTGGCAAGGGCCGGACGCTCGTCATCTATATGGGCGTCGCGACTGCCGACGATATTTGCGAGAAATTAATTGCCGACGGGCTTTCCCCCGACACGCCCGTCGCGGTGCTGGAGCGTGTGGGCCGTAAAGACGGCCGCGCGCTCCGCACTATCCTGACCGACCTTGGCGGTATGATCGCACGCGAAGCAGTGCGTTCGCCCGCCATCATCATTGTGGGCGATGTGGTGCTGATGTCCAATGCCGAAGACCGGCTGGCTGCCCTTGCCCGTGAAGCGGAGTATCTTGCGTGAAATTGTTGACCGGAAATGATCTCGCCTCGGGCGCGGTGACCTGGTGGACCGGCAACGGCTGGTCGATCCATGTCGAGGATGCCGTTGATGTGGGCGAAAGCGGCGATGCCATTTTGCATGCCGAAGAAGGCGCGCGCCGTGTGAATGCACCTTACATCATCGAGGCCATCCCGACCCCCGAAGGCCCGCGCCCTGCTCATATCAAGGACCGCGTGCGCGCGCTCGGCCCTACGGTGCGCCCCGACCTTACTTTGAAACCTGCCGATCCATCAGCCGGCGATTGGGTGATTTGATATGTATAAATATGACAATTACGACCAGGCAATCGTCGACGCGCGCGTCGAGGAGTTTCGCGATCAGGTGAAGCGTCGCCTTGCCGGTGAAATCACCGAGGACCAGTTCAAGCCCTTGCGCCTGATGAACGGTCTCTATCTGCAACTGCACGCCTATATGCTGCGCGTTGCGATCCCTTATGGTACGCTCGACAGCCGCCAGATGCGGATGCTCGCGCATATCGCCCGCAAATATGACCGCGATTACGGCCATTTCACCACGCGCCAGAATATCCAGTATAACTGGATCAAGCTGGAAGAATGCGCTGATCTGCTGGCTGAACTGGCGACGGTCGAGATGCATGCGATCCAGACCAGCGGCAACTGCATCCGCAACATCAGTTCGGATCAATATGCAGGCGCTGCTGCTGACGAAGTCGCCGATCCGCGCCCCTGGGCCGAGCTGCTGCGCCAGTGGAGCACATTCCACCCCGAATTCAGCTATCTGCCGCGCAAGTTCAAAATTGCCGTCATTGCAGCCGACGAAGATCGCGCCGCAATGCGCCTGCACGATATCGGCATCCAGTTGGTCAATCGCGACGGCAAGCTGGGCGCGGCATTCTATGTCGGCGGCGGGATGGGCCGCACCCCGATGATCGCGCCTTTGATCAAGGATTATGTGCCGATCGAGGATTTCCTCAGCTATTCAGAGGCCTGCCTGCGCGTCTACAACCGTTTTGGCCGCCGCGATAATATCTACAAGGCGCGCATCAAGATCCTCGTCCACGAAATCGGCGCCGATGAATATCGCCGTCAGGTTGAAGAAGAATTCGCGCATGTGAAAACGCTGGGCATCGATCCGCCCGCAGCAGAGCTGGAGCGCATCGCCGCCTATTTCGCACCGCCAGCGTTCGAAGCTGGCCTCAGCGAAGATATCGACCGCAGCGATCCCAATTTCGCGGTCTGGCTCGACCAGAATGTCAAGCCGCACAAGCAGGCTGGCTATGCCATCGTCAATATCAGCCTGAAGCCGATTGGTGGCATTCCAGGCGACGCCTCCTCGGCGCAGATCGACGTGATGGCTGACCTGGCGGAGAAATACAGCTTTGATGAACTGCGCGTCACCCATGCGCAGAACATCGTGCTGCCGCATGTCGCCAAGCGCGATCTATATGCCGTGTGGCAGGCGCTGAATGCGGCAGATCTGGCCAATGCCAATCTCGACCTGATCAGCGATATCATCGCCTGCCCCGGCCTCGATTATTGCAGCCTTGCCAATGCCCGATCGATCCCGATCGCGCAGAAGATTGCGACGCGCTTTGCGGATCCGGAACGCCAGCGCGATCTGGGCGAATTGAAGCTCAAGATTTCGGGCTGCATCAACGCCTGTGGCCACCACCATGCCGGCCATATCGGCATCCTTGGTGTCGACCGCAAAGGCGTCGAAAATTACCAGCTGACTTTGGGCGGTTCAGGCGCGGAAGACGTGTCGATCGGCAAGATTACCGGCCCCGGTTTTGACGAGGATGGCATTGTCGATGCCGTCGAGCGGGCGACCGAAAAATATAAGGAACTGCGCGAGCCCGGCGAACGCTTCGTCGATACCTATCGCCGCGTAGGCATGGAACCGTTCAAGGAGGCTATCTATGGTTGAGCATCATGCAGCCGAGGGCGAAGAACCCGCCGTCACCCTTGACGCTTTCCTCGATCAGTCCAACGCCACGGCGGTGCGGCTGGAACCCGACGACGATGCACGCGCGCTGATCCCGCATCTCGACCGGCTTGCGCTGATCGAGATCGCCTTCCCGAAATATCGTGATGGGCGTGGCTATTCCTCTGCCCGCATCCTGCGCGAGGCGGGCTATGTCGGCGAACTGCGCGCGCAAGGCGACGTGCTGGTTGACCAGATTGCGTTCATGAAGCGCTGCGGCTTTGACAGTTTCTCGCCCGAAGCACCGCTGAATCAGGCCGACGTCGAAGCGGCTTTGGCGCGTTATGATCATGTCTATCAGGGTGCTGCTGATGCGGCAGTTCCAGTATGGAAGTTACGTCATGGCTGAGCAGAAACTCCGTACGCCCGACCGTATCGATGCCGCGCCTCGCTACAGCGAGACCGATGCAATCCGCCTGAACCATATGTTTCGCGGGCGCGATACCGTCGAGATGCTGGAAGTTCTGCTGAAAGAGAATATGTTGGGCGATGTAGCCATCGTCTCCAGCTTTGGCGCGGAAAGCGCAATATTGCTGCATTTGATTGCCAGCATTGATCCGACGGTACCGGTGTTGTTTCTAGATACCGGAAAGCATTTCCCCGAGACTATAACCTACAAAGAAGAATTACGGGCACAGTTGGGCCTAAAGGATTTGCGCGACCTGAAACCCGATGCCGATCTGCTCAGCCAAAAAGATGGCAATGGTCTGCGCTGGTCCTACGACCCCGATGGTTGCTGCGAAATCCGCAAGGTGTTGCCGCTGAAGCAGGCACTGGCTGGCTTTGATGCGCAGTTTACCGGGCGCAAGGCGTTCCAGTCCTCAACCCGCAGCGCGCTGCCGCGCTTCGAAATTGAGGAAGGCCGATTAAAGGTCAATCCGCTTGCCGACTGGAACAAGGAACGGCTCGACGCTTACATGGCGGATCATAATCTCCCGGCTCACCCGCTCGTTGAACTCGGTTACCCTTCAATAGGCTGCTCCCCCTGCACCACCAAGGTCGCACCCGGCGAAGATCCTCGTTCGGGCCGCTGGAAGGGCTGGGACAAGACCGAATGCGGCATCCACACTGCCGTTACCCCAATAGGTGATGACGACAACGGTGCCAATGATCCGGTGTTCTGAATAGAAAAGGGCCGCGCAAATTTGCTTGCACGGCCCCTTCAATTAATCACTTTCAGTTAAATCTCGCGGTCGCCGATCCGGATATCGTCGACACGCCCATCGGTGACGGTGCAGGTGAAATCGTCGTTGCCGATTTCGCCAACGACGCGCCAGCTTGCGCCATCGCGTGTGACCGAACCGATTTCATCAACCCGGCCATTTGCTGCCCGTTCAGCCGCGTCAGTGCAGGCGCTGACCGCGCTGCCGACGTCACTGCCGCCGCTATAGGAAGGCGCCGGTTCGCGATCATAGTCCCGATAGCGCGGCTCTTCCTCACGACGAGGTTCGCTACGACGATTCTTGTCCGCGGAATCGGCGACGGCAGCAATTGCTGCGATCAGGCCGATGCCGAGGATGACATCACCCGCATCGACATCCAGTCGACGGTTGCGCCAGCGACGGCGGTGATAGTCAGACGCGTCATCAAAAACGGACGCCTCATGTCGCGCCGTCACCGCTTGTTTGCTTTCATAGGCCGCCATAGCGGGCAGCGGCGTTGTCGCTACCATCGCAGTCAATCCGGTAGCGAGGGCTGCCTTGCCAAAATTCTTCATAAATTCCTCCTGTACAGGAGGGGTATCACCCCTGATTATTGGGAAATGGACGGTTCAGCCTGTCGCCAAGCTGAACCGCCCTGCAAATTCATATCAATTGCTGGTGTCTCGGATTAGCGCCACTGATCGAGGCCGCGATAGTCGATGTCGACCACCCGTCCGCGTTCGACAAAGCAGGTAAACCGGCCCTTGTCATAACCACGGTTGTAACCATAGCCGCGTCCTTCATATCCGTTGCGGCCATAGCGATCTTGGTCATAGCCACGATTGTTACCGCGCCAGCCATCCTGCACAACCAGCTTGCCTGTCACGCGATAGCCATTGCGGGTGCGTTCGATGTTCCGGATCTCTGTCACGTCCGAACGGCTGTACCGGCTGGCCCAACGCTCGACCGCGTTGACGCACTGGTTGACCGCCGCACGCCCGCCGCCATAGCGATTGCCATAGTCGCGATCATATCCGCCACGGCGATAATCACCCTCATCATAACCCGCACGGTCATAGCGATAGTCGCGATCATTGCGGTCATCGCTGGATGCAATTACAGCGGCAAGTCCGCCCAGAATTACGGCACCTGCGATCACTTCGCCGGTGCTGATCCGGTCATCGTCGTGACGCGCCTGTGCAGGGGCGGCAACGCTGACCAGGGCCGCAGCTGCGGCACCGGCGCTGAGCAGGCTCTTGGTCAATATGGTCATCATTCGTCTCCTTGGCGTCGGCGAGATGATTCCCGCTGACAGGAGACGGAATAGGTGATTCGTCCTGTTGCGTTGCTGAATCGACTTGTCAGCAGATGTTCATGTAAATGGCATTTTTTATGAACAGTTTTTCAGATTAGGACTGGCTCGTCTGCAACAACCAGTCGTGCCGGTGTCATACAGGCTATGTCGCCATCGGCTTGAAGCGGGAGTGCCCCAACAGAGTCAATCTTGACATCACGGCCTTTGATCGTCCGCACATTGTCCAGATTTCCAACCCGCCCCACCAGCATGGCCAGCAAGAACACCGCGAAGTCCCGGCGGCGAGCGCGACGCAAAGTGACAATATACAGATCCGGATTATCGAGACGCGCCTCTGGCGCAAAGCTCCACGGTCCGGCGTAATAATGCCCTTTGGCTAAATACACCGCCTCACAGTCCATCGGCTCGCCATCGACGACGACGCGCAGCTGCGGGCGCTGCCAATTGACGAACTGCCTCGCCATCGACACGGCATAGGCTAACCGGCCAATCCGCCGTTTGAGTGCTGGTGACAAACTGGCAACCGCACGCGCGTCGGGCCCTACACTTGCGCAGGCCAGAAACGAGGTGTCATTGAGGCGGACCGGATATAATTTTCGCGGACACCGCTGCACCATTACCCGCACGAATGCACCAGGCTGCGTGGCATCCTTCCATTCGCGGGCGAGCAGGTTGATCGTGCCGGTCGGGTAAATGTCGACGGCAACACCCGCTGTGCGTAGTTCAGCATTTTCCAACACGTGTCGCACTGTTCCGTCACCGCCTGATATGCATATCCGGTCGACACCCTCCGCCGCAACAAACGGAGATATTGGAGAGCTTTCGGAGACAATGACATCGAAGCCATGCCGGGCATAAGCGTCGCCCAGTAGTGCCAGCCGTTTTGCCGAATAGCCACCCGCTTCAGGATTGCAGACAATCTGCACACGCGGCCGAAGAGAAATGTCAGGCGCGAACGTCTGAATATCCCTCGGGCAATCTGCCGCCGTCAATTTTTGATCCATACGCGCCATCAGCATAGCGCGGCTATGCTAGCGCGAAGGCGGTAAATAAGGGTTAAGCAAGACGTGCTTCGCCCCATTCGATCCAGCTGAACGGGCGGGGGGATTTGGGCATATAGCCTTTATCACCGCCGGATACCTTGAAGCCTGCAGCTTCATAGGCGCTGGTGATTGGGCGCGTCAGGTGGCAATTGCCGCCGATACGTTTCCAGATCGGCTCGATGCGGCGTTGCCATTTGCGCACATCCTCATCCGGCGCGCTGCCATGTTCCAGGAACAGCACCTTGCCGCCCGGTCGCAGTACCCTGCGCATTTCGGCCAAGACCTGCTTCTGCTCATCGACCGAGCAGAGTGTGAAGGTACACAGCACAGTGTCGAAACTTTCGCTGGCAAAGGGGATCGCCTCCCCTACGCCGCCACGAATATCAGCCTCCATCCCGATCACTTGCGCCGCCTCGCGCGAACGATCGAGCAGGCCTGCCGAAGGGTCGACACCTGAATAGCTTTTGATCCGCGCTGGATCGTAAAAGGCCATGTTGATTCCGCCGCCGCAGCCGAGCTCCAGCACATCGCCTTCCGACTGCGGGACAATCCGGCTGCGCGCCTTCATAATCTGCGGCTGGGCACAGGCGCAGCCGATGAGCTTCGGAACCATGACCCGTTCCCACCAGCTGGCGGGACGGGGGTGCCATTCATTTTGCTGCGTCATTCTCCAACTCCAATCCTGTCCATTTGGCGAGGAAGCCATAGATCTCTGAATATTCCTCGATCAGCTTGTCGGTCGGCTTACCCGAGCCATGTCCCGCACGGGTTTCGATGCGGATGATCTTGGGTTTAGGACCCGTGTCGGCTGCCTGCAGCGCAGCCGTATATTTGAAGCTATGCCCTGGAACCACGCGATCATCAGTATCGGCGGTGGAAACTATCATAGCAGGATATTGATAGCCGGATTCGATATTGTGATAGGGCGAATAGCCCAACAGGTTTTGGAAGTCGGCTTCCTTATTGGGATAGCCATAGTCATCGACCCAATAGCGCCCGGCGGTAAAGCGGTCGAAGCGCAACATATCCATCACGCCGACCGCCGCATGACCCGCAGCAAACAAATCTGGCCGCTGATTGACCACGGCCCCGATCAACAAGCCACCATTGGACCTGCCCTCAATCGCGAGCTTGTCTTTGGTCGTGATGCCTTCCTTGATGAGATATTCGCCCGCCGCGATGAAATCATCGAAGACATTCTGCTTGTTCAGCAACCGCCCCGCGTCATGCCAAGCCTTGCCATATTCACTGCCCCCACGAATATTGGCGAGGACGAATACGCCGCCCGACTGGATCCACGCCATACGCGTTGCGCTGAAACTTGGCAGCTGGGGCAGGTTAAACCCGCCATAGGCGTAAAGCAGCGTCGGCGTGCCTTTCGAAAGGTCGATATCCTTTTTGCGCACGACGAACATCGGCACTTTGGTGCCATCCTTGGATGCATAGAAACGCTGTTCTATGCTGATCGACGCTGGGTCAAAACTCAGTTTCGGTTGCGCGAAAACGCTGCTCTTCCCGGTTGTAGAGTCGAAGAGATAGATTTCGCCTGGCTGGTTAAAGCTTGAAAAAGCATAGAATGTTTCCGGATCACCCGGTTTACCGGAAAATCCTGAGGCCGTTCCGATCGAATTGAGCTGAATGCGTTGCAGTGGTTTGCCATCCAAGCTGACCATCTCGGCAAGCGATGCCGCGTCCTTCAGATAGGACAGCACCAAGCGGCTGCCGACAATCTGCGCGCGTGCCAAAGGCTCGCTCCGCTCAGCAATAATGTCGGAAAAGACCGGATCAGCACCTGAAAGGTCAACCTTGACGACCTTCAGTTTGGGAGCGCCCTTGTTGGTGATAAACCAGAGCTGATCGCCCATGCCTTCGATCAGCTGCCAGTCATGCTCAAGGCCGGCAATCAGCGTCTGCGGCTTCCACTTGTCGAGCGGCAAAAGTTTGCCCTTCTTGCTCGCCAGCGGGATCAGGCTGATCTCATATTTGTCATCCGTGCCCTGTGCTGAGGTAATAACGACCCAGCGATTATCATGTGTTACCTGTGCGCTGTGACCAAGCTTGGGTCGGTCTGGTGTTGCATAGACAGGTTTGTCTTCGCTTTGCGGCGTTCCGATCTTGTGGAAATAAAGTGTCTGGTTCTCGTTCAGCGCTTGAAATTCCTGCCCTTTTTGGGGTTCAGCGAAGCGCGAATACAAAAAGCCTTCATTGCCGACCCAAGCAATATTGGTGAATTTCGCCCATTTAACTTCGTCAGCCAAAGTTTGGCCGGTTTTTACGTCAATCACCTTGATGGAGCGCCAGTCAGAACCGCCATCCTGGATCGAGTAGGCTAGCAATTTGCCATTGGGCGAAGGCTCATATTGGTCAAGCGCGGTCGCCCCGTCCTTCGACCAAGTATTGGGGTCGATCAGGACGCGGTCCTTACCCTTCAGGCCCTTGCGTACGTAAAGAGGCGATTGGTTCTGCAGCCCATCAATCTTGGTGAAGAAATAATTTCCACCGGCCTTCTGCGGAAGGCTGAAACGTTCATAATCGAAAAGCGCCTTCATACGCGCCGCGAGTGCCTGCTTGCCAGGAAGACTATCAAGATAGGGGTCAGCCACAGCCTTCTGCGCAGCAACCCAATCCGCGACCGCCTTGCTATTGCGAACATCATCTTCCAGCCAACGATAGGGGTCGGCAACCTTTACCCCAAATTGCTCCTCGACCAGATCGACTTTTCGCGTTTCAGGATAGGCGAGCGCATTTTTTCCGCCCGCAAACAGCATTAAAGCTCCGGCTTTCGCGTCTTTTCTCAGCATTTCTTTGGCTTCTTCTTCGGAGATCATCAGGGCGGGAGGAGCATTGGCCGCGATCGATTGATCAGCCGTCGACTGCTTCTCATCTACGGCAAAAACCGGCCCGGTCAGACTGATGGTAGCAACAGTAAGCAAAAGCGCACAACGCATGCGGATATATTCCTCTCTGAAAACATTATAATATAAGAGGTAGGGCCGGGCGACGTTTAGCGCAATCCGCATTTGGGCAATGGCAAGCAAAGCGCTATGCCGCAATCATGAAGCTGGATTTCATCCGCCCCTTGAACGTCGAAGCGCCGTTAGCTTCCGGTCGTAGCTTTCTTTCGGCAGCAAGCGGGATGGTTCGGTTCGGCAACAGAATCTTCGTCGTCGCGGATGACGATGTCCACCTCGCAACCTTTAACGGCAGCGACGCTGGGCGACTGATCGGTCTGCTTCCCGACGCGCTCCCGCACGATGCCAAGGCGCGTAAAAAGGCCAAGCCCGATTTTGAAATACTGCTCGCGCTCGATGGTAATCGCCTGCTGGCGCTCGGTTCAGGGTCGACCGAGCGGCGGATGCGCGGCGTCATAGTGGACGTCTACAAGCCGTCACCCACGATCCTGCTGGATCTGACGCCACTTATTGCAGCGATCTCAATGCTGGTTCCGGAGGTTAATCTTGAAGGCGGCGTGATAGATGGCGATCGATTGTTGCTGTTCAACCGGGGTAATATGGCTGCGCCTGCAACGCAGGTGATCGAAACGTCCGTGGTGGCGACGCTTTCCGGAAGCGCCGCAAAGGTGCGTCTAGCGCGCGAACTGGATTTTCCAGATATTCAGGGTGTACCGCTTACGGCGACCGATGCGTGTCAGCTGGAGGATGGCTGCTTCTTGTTGTCAGCAGTCGCTGAGGCAACCGACAACAGCTATGCCGACGGCGCGTTGGCCGGTGCAGGCGTCGTTTTGCTCGACCACGAACTGAATGTCATTGCGGTGGAATTTGTCGAGCCTTCGGTCAAGATTGAGGGCATTGTTGCGAAGCGCGTTGAAGATGGCATCGAATTCTTTTGTGTCACTGATGCCGACGATCCGGTGCAGCCTGCAGGTCTTTATCGCGCTCTATGGCGCACATGAAAAAGGCGGCACCCTTCGGGGCACCGCCTTTTTGAAATCCGTATAAACGAATGGCTTAGGCCGCTTCATCCATATCTACGTCAACCGGGCCCGAATCCTGGCCCTTGGCGCTGGTGTCGCGATCGACCAGTTCGATGATTGCCATCGGCGATGCGTCCGACGCACGGTAACCAGCCTTGATGATGCGGGTATAACCGCCGTTGCGGTCGGCATAGCGCGTAGCAAGCACGTCGAACAGCTTGGCGAGCTGGGCGTCGTCCATCAAGCGGCTCTGCGCCAGACGACGGTTGGAAAGGCCGCCCTTCTTGGCAAGCGTGATCAGCTTTTCGACATAGGGGCGAAGTTCCTTCGCCTTTGCAACGCCGGTGGTGATCTGTTCGTGCTTGATCAGCGAAGCCGCCATATTGCGCAGCATCGCGATACGATGACTGCCGGTGCGGTTCAATTTACGTTGGCCCATTTTATGGCGCATGATTTTGTCCTTCGTTCGTAAGGGGGCCGTGCAAGGTACCCCAGTCCAGGCAGCAATCAGGGCCGCTGCCGGTTGCCCATTCTTTTCTCTCTCCTTCAGGGGAGAGCTGTGAGACTTGGCCTGCGCAAGCAGGCCTTAGTCGCAGCGGAGAGGGGCCCCTCTCCAAGTTCGGCTAGCGAACAAGTTCGCAAGCCTGACTGTCCTCTCCCCCGGAAGGGGAGAGGGCTATTCGGTTTAGCCCAGCAGCTCTTGTTCGAGCTTTTTGGCCATTTCTTCGATATTTTCAGGCGGCCAGCCGGGGATGTCCATGCCGAGGCGCAGGCCCATCGAGCTGAGGACTTCCTTGATTTCGTTGAGCGACTTGCGGCCGAAGTTCGGCGTACGCAGCATCTCGGCTTCGCTCTTTTGAACGAGGTCGCCGATATAGATGATGTTGTCGTTCTTTAGGCAGTTGGCCGAACGGACCGACAGCTCCAACTCGTCAACCTTCTTGAGAAGGTAGCGGTTGAGCTGGTTGGCGTCCGATTCCTCGCTTGAGGCCGGTGCCGCAGCAAGACCGATCATCGGCGACGAAGCAGCCATCGACTCTTCAAAGTGGACGAATACCTGCAACTGGTCCTGAAGGATGCGTGCAGCGTAAGCAACGGCATCTTCCGGGGTGACCGTGCCATCGGTTTCAACGGTCAGGTTCAGCTTATCGAAGTCCAGTTCCTGGCCGATACGTGCATTGTCAACCTTGTAAGCGACTTGGCGAACCGGTGAGTAGAGCGAGTCGACCGGGATAAGACCGATGGGCGCATCTGCCGGACGGTTGGCAACTGCGGGAACATAACCCTTACCGGTGTCGGCGGTGATTTCCATGTTCAGCGTCGCACCATCGTCGAGGTGACAGATGATCAGTTCAGGGTTCATCACCTGAATGTCACCGGTCACAGCGATGTCGCCTGCCTTGACGGTCGCAGGGCCAGTAGCCGAAAGCTGCATGCGCTTCGGACCTTCGCCTTCCATCTTCAGGGCAACCTGTTTGATGTTCAGAACGATGTCGGTGACGTCTTCACGCACACCGGCAAGCGATGAGAATTCGTGAAGGACATTTTCGATCTTGATCGAGGTGATCGCTGCGCCCTGCAGCGATGACAAGAGCACGCGACGCAGCGCGTTGCCGAGCGTCAGGCCAAAACCACGCTCGAGCGGTTCGGCGACGAAGGTTGCCTTGCGACGTGCGTCGCCAGCAGGCTTCACTTCGAGGCCCATGGGCTTTTTCAGTTCCTGCCAGTTCTTCATGTTGACGGACATGGATTTCCCCTAGGTTGGGCGGGATCGGTTCATTGGTGCACCTTACCGAACCGCCTTGAAAATTAAGGATGCGAGCCGGATGGCTCGCCCCTTTGAAACGGCTTCAGACGCGGCGACGCTTCGACGGACGCACGCCATTGTGCGGGATCGGAGTCACGTCGCGGATCGAAGTGATGGTGAAGCCGACGGCCTGCAAGGCGCGCAAGGCGCTCTCACGGCCCGAGCCCGGACCCTTCACTTCGACTTCAAGCGTGCGGACGCCATGTTCCGCTGCCTTCTTGCCGGCGTCTTCTGCAGCAACCTGTGCCGCATAAGGTGTCGACTTACGGCTGCCTTTGAAGCCCATCGTGCCTGCCGATGACCAGCTGATCGCGTTGCCCTGGGCATCGGTGATCGTGATCATCGTGTTGTTGAAACTGGCGTTGACGTGCGCGACGCCAGCCGAAATGTTTTTGCGTTCCCGCCTGCGGAGGCGCTGAGGTTCGCGTGCCATGATGCGTTATCCTGTCTACAAAATCTGGAATGAAGACGAAGAGCCTGGAAGGCCCGTCTTACTTCTTCTTGCCGGCGATCGGCTTGGCCTTGCCCTTGCGGGTGCGCGCATTGGTGTGCGTACGCTGTCCGCGAACAGGAAGGCCCTTACGGTGACGGAGGCCGCGATAGCAGGCGAGGTCCATCAAACGCTTGATGTTCATCGCGGTATTGCGGCGAAGGTCGCCTTCGACCGTATAGTCGGCATCGATCGTTTCGCGGATTTTCAGGACTTCGGCATCCGAAAGATCCTGTACCCGGCGGGTGTGATCGATTTCCAGCTTGTTGGCAATTTCGACCGCTTTGGTGCGTCCGATGCCATGGATGTAAGTCAGCGCAATGATAACGCGCTTGTTTGTGGGGAGGTTGACCCCGGCAATACGTGCCACTTTACTTTTACTCCTGCTCCACAGGGCTGGCCGCGGGGACCTCACCCTATCTCATAGCGTGGTGAATGGGCCGACAACGCAGAAAAAACCAGCGGGCGCAACAAGGCGCTGCTGGTTTTACCAGTGTGTCGGATGAAGCGTCTTTAAGGTGAGTCGGGCGCAGTGTCAAGCCGCAGCTTTCCGTGCTTTGGCGCTTATCCCTTACCCTTGGTTGCCGTCTTCCCCGCAACCGCATTTTCTTCGATAAACTCGATGATCCTGGTCGCGATATCCTTATTGGTCGCTTTCTCGATGCCTTCCAAGCCCGGCGAACTGTTCACCTCCATGATGACCGGCCCGTGATTGGAGCGCAACATATCGACGCCCGCAACGTTCAGGCCCATCGCACGGGCAGCGCGAACGGCGGTCGAGCGCTCTTCCGGCGTTATCTTGATCGCATTAGCCGTTCCGCCGCGATGGAGATTCGACCGGAAATCGTCATCCGCACCCTGCCGCTCCATCGCCGCAACCACCTTGTTACCGATAACAAAGGCACGGATATCGGTGCCATTGGCTTCCTTGATAAACTCCTGCACCAGGATGTTCACATTGGCGCCGCGAAAAGCCTCGATCACCGAGCGCGCGCTGTTTTCGGTTTCAGCCAACACGACGCCGATGCCCTGCGTGCCCTCAAGCAGCTTGATCACCACCGGTGCGCCGCCGACCATCTGGATCACCTCACCCGTCTGGCGCGGATCGTGGGCGAAGGCTGTGACCGGCAGCCCGAGCCCCTTGCGCGCCAGTATCTGCAGACTGCGCAGCTTGTCACGCGACCGGCCGATTGCGACACTTTCGTTCAGCGACCAGATTTTCATCATCTCAAACTGGCGCAGCACGGCCAGCCCGTAAAAGGTCACTGACGCCCCGATGCGCGGAATGACCGCGTCATAGCGCTTGATCTTCTCACCCTGATAATAGGCTTCGGGTCGGTGCGAGGTGATGTTCATCGTCACTCGCAACGTGTTCAATATGTCAATTTCATGCCCCCGCGCGCGTGCTGCTTCAGCAAGGCGTTGGTGCGAATAAAGCCCGGCATTCCGCGCGAGCATGGCGATTTTCATTTTTCCTCCGATGGTGCGGGTTTTCCCAGCACCCATTTGCGACCGCTGTTCACCAGCATCAGCCCCCGGCGCAAGGCCCGCCGTCCGATCAGGATGGGAAAGGCCATTGACCGGCGGTTCGCCAGTGTCAGCTCAGATTTCCAGCACAACTTACCCAAACAGATTTGCGTTTCGATGACAAAGCGATGCTGCCTTTCGCCGTTCGAACTGCGCACCTGACGCCGGTCCACCAAAGGGGCTTCGAAACGACGGGCTTTTTCGCCGGGAAAGGGGCGGAACCAGAATTCTACCCAATCGATGCCGTCACGTTCGAAAGGCCTTATCCGGGTGGCGTGAATAGATGATGTAGCAGCTCCTGTATCCATTTTGGCATGAATCGCGGAGAGGCCGAGCCCCGGCAGATCGACAAGTTCGCACCAGCCGATTTCGGCCTTGGTTCGCGAACCGGATTTAGACCGTCGTTGCACGGACTTGGCCCTGCCGGACATCACAGCCTATTCAGGCTGCTCGGCGGTTTCACCCGTGTCTGGTTCGACTGCTTCCGGCTTTCCAACTTTGGGTTCAGGCTCGATCGCTTCGACCACTTCGTCGAGCCCCGTGCGCTTTTCCAAACTCTCAGTTTCAGTTTTCACGGGTGGCTCAACATCCGGCTTCGCTTCCTTCTTCTTGTCCGTATCCGGTGCATCACCCGACTCATTTCCGACGACCTTGCCAAGCGGCTTGATCATCCGGTCAAACTGTTCGCGCAGCACGGCGTCAACGGCGGGTCCGATATCTGCGGTTTTGAAGCGCATATAGCCGCCAACAACATAGGAAAAGCTGACCCGCGTCCCTGCCCCGCTTTTCAACGGCTCCATTGCGACGGTCAAAGTCCCTGTCACTGCCTCTGCCTGCAAAGGCCCAAGACTTCCCCGCATGCGAAGCACTTTGGCCGGTTGGGCAAAGATGACGCGCATATGTTCGACACTACCTTTGGTGACGATCTTGCCGTCCTTGTCCTTTTCCTGGAACAATTCGCAAAAGCAGCCGCCAGCCTGCGGATCGATGTAGAAACCTTCAGTGCTGCCTGACCAGCTATGTGAGGGATTCCACCAATCCTTGGGTGCAAGCAAACGCTTCCAGACATCTTCCGGCTTTGCGAGCACATCGGCGGCATGAAGTGTAGAAAAGCCTTGCTCGGTCATGGTTTTGACCTCTGCCGCGGCAGGGGTCGCGAATAGCGCCATCATTGTGATGGCCGATGCAATGGTTTTTATCATGCGCCTTATTAGCCGCGAGGATATGCTCTCGGCAACGACGATTGCAGGGCTAGGCCAACTCAGTCGAGAATATCGTCGATGGCCTTGGTGACTTCATCGATATCAGCCATGCCGTCGACTTTGCTGACCACACCACGGGCTTCATAGATAGGCAAAATCGGTTCAGTCTTGGCGCGATATTCGGCCATGCGGGTGCGGACTGTTTCTTCATTGTCATCCGGACGGCGTTTGAATTCGGTCGATCCGCATTTGTCGCAGACGCCATCCTTGGCGGGCGTTTTGAACGTGTCGTGATAGCCCTCACCGCAATTGGCGCAAGTGAAGCGGCCGACAATCCGTTCGACCAGCGCATCTTCGTCGACCACCAGTTCGATGACATGATGCAAAGTGCGGCCGCGTTCATCGAGTATTGAATCGAGCGCATGTGCCTGCGCATCGGTACGGGGATAACCGTCAAAAATGACGCCCGTGTCCGCAGACAGTTGATCAAGCGCCTCACCAATAATGCCGGATACGATTTCGTCGGATACCAGTTCGCCCGCATCCATCACAGCTTTGGCTTGAAGGCCGATAGGGGTGCCTGCCTTCACCGCTGCACGCAACATGTCGCCGGTGGACAACTGAACCATGCCGCGACTGTCGACAAGATTACCAGCTTGCGTTCCCTTGCCGGCACCAGGAGGGCCGAGAAGAATGATGTTCAGCGTCTTGCTCACTTTACCCCTGCCCCTTTATTCGGCGGCCAACCGGATCAGCGTCCGCGATTGCCCTTCAATTTCGCTTTCTTCAGCAGATCACCATATTGGTGCGCCATCAGATGACCCTGGATCTGCGCGATCGTATCGACCGTCACATTGACCAGAATCAGCAAGCTGGTGCCGCCAAGAACGAAGAACTGCTGCTGCCCCGTTTGCCCCATCATGAAATCGGGGAGGAGACAGACCAATGTCAAATAAGCCGCACCCAGCACGGTGATGCGCGTCAGCACATAATCAAGGTAGTCCTGCGTATTCTTGCCGGGTCGGATGCCCGGAATGAAGCCGCCGGCCTTTTTCAGATTCTCGGCCGTTTCTTCGGGGTTGAAGACAACCGCCGTGTAGAAGAAGCAGAAGAACACAATGCCTAGGCCGTATAGCAGCAGATAAATCGGCTGCCCATGCTGCAACCATTGCAGCAATTGCTGCACGTAATCGCCAGCTGCATTGTCACCGACAGGTGCGCCCCCAAGTTGGACGATCGTCGTCGGCAGCAGCAGAAGCGAAGAAGCAAAGATTGGCGGGATAACGCCAGCGGTGTTTAGCTTCAGCGGCAAGTGGCTGCGATCCGCTTGCATCATGCCGCGCTGCGTCGCACGTTTTGGATATTGGACAAGCACCCGTCGCTGCGCCCTTTCGACGAAGCAAATGAGCAGCGTCAGGCCCACGAACATCGCGATGAAGCCAACGACGATGACGCCGCTGATCGAGCCGGTGCGACCGCCTTCAAGCAGGTTGGCAACCAGACGCGGCATCTGCGCAACGATACCGGCCATGATGATGAGCGAAATACCGTTGCCGATGCCACGGCTGGTAATCTGTTCGCCCAGCCACATCAGGAACAGCGTGCCGCCGACAAGACTGATGGTGGCGACCACGCGGAACATCAGGCCGGGTTCAACAACCGCCCGAATTCCGTTGGCGGCAGCAAGCGATTCAAGCCCGGAAGCCAGGAAAAAGCCCTGCACAGCGGTCAAAAGCACCGTGCCATAGCGGGTATATTGGTTCAGCTTTTTACGGCCGCTTTCGCCTTCTTTTTTGATCGCGGCGAGCGTCGGTGACAGCGAAGCTGCCAGTTGTACGACGATGGACGCGGTAATATAGGGCATCACACCAAGCGCAATCAAACTCATGCGCTCCAGCGAACCGCCCGAGAAAGTGTTGAAGATATCAAGGACACCGCCCGCTGCGTTATTCGCATAAAGCGCTGCCTGCGCGACCGGGTCGACACCCGGCAACGGAACGAAGCTCAAAAGACGAAATACGATGAGCGCGCCGATGGTGAACCATATCCGGCTCTTCAGATCGGTGGCTTTTCCGAAATTCGAAAAATTTACGCCGGATGCCATTTTGTCGGCTCGCGATGCCATGAAATTACTTTCCCTTGATTCCCGATTGCTGCGCTAGCCGTTGCGGCGGGAGCAATCTACCCCGAATTCACATGTCGATGTTTCCGTGGCCCGGAAACACCAAACCCCGCAGCCCATATCAGCCAAGGCCAATATCGGGACGCGGGGTCTGTTGCACAAGAGGACTATGCCTCTTTAATCACTTGGCCTTCTTGGCGCTGCCCTTCTTTTCGGCAGCTTTTTCGGCCGCAGGCTTCACGGTCAAGATTTCGACCTTGCCGCCAGCCTTTTCGACAGCTTCAACAGCAGCCTTTGATGCACCGGCCACCGACAGGTTGACCTTTGCAGTCAGCGTGCCCTTGGCGAGGATGCGGACGCCATCCTTGCCACCACGCGACAGTCCAGCAGCGCGCAGCGCGGCCTGATCAATGACAGCCTTGGCGTCGAGCTTCTTCGCGTCGATGAACTTCTGGATCATGCCCAGATTCACTTCGGCATAGTCCTTGGCAAAGATGTTGTTGAAGCCACGCTTCGGAATACGCATGTGAAGGGGCATCTGACCGCCTTCAAAGCCCTTTACGGCTACGCCCGAACGGCTCTTCTGACCCTTTTGGCCGCGGCCAGAGGTCTTGCCTTTGCCCGAACCGATACCGCGGCCTACGCGCATCTTGCGATGACGTGCGCCTTCATTGTCACGGATGTCGTTAAGTTTCATGTCTTGCACTCGCTTTCGCTTTGTTTCGCGCACCTCCCCCACAAGCGGGAGAGGATTGTATTTTAGCCGATGACTTCAACCATGTGCCGCACAGAGCGGATCATGCCGCGCACTTCGGCGGTGTCTTCAAGTTCGACCACCTTATGCATTTTGTCGAGGCCCAGACCCTGCAGCGTCTTGCGCTGAACAGCGGGGCGGCGGATCGGCGAACCGGTCTGCTTGATTTTGATCTTTGCCATTATCGCTTACTCCGCAATAGCTTCGGCGTCGGCTTCAGCAGTCTTGCTGCCACCGCGACCCAGAAGGTCAGCGATTTTCTTGCCACGACGCTGCGCAACCGACTTCGGGCTGGTCTGGTCGACCAGAGCGGCGAAGGTAGCGCGGACCATGTTATAAGGGTTTGACGTACCGATTGACTTGGTCACCACGTCGGCAACACCAAGGCTTTCGAACACAGCGCGCATCGGACCACCGGCGATGATACCCGTACCGGCAGGTGCCGAGCGGACATAGACGTTACCGGCACCGAAACGGCCATTGCCGTCATGATGCAGCGTGCGACCGTCTTTCAACGGAACGCGGATCATTTTCTTCTTCGCGGCTGCGGTTGCCTTGTTGATAGCTTCCGGCACTTCGCGCGCCTTGCCATGGCCAAAGCCGACACGACCCTGACCGTCACCGACAACGACGAGCGCTGCGAAACCAAAGCGCTTACCGCCTTTTACGGTCTTCGAAACGCGGTTGATGTGCACGAGCTTTTCGATCGTGCCGTCATCTTCCTTTTCTTCGCGGGGACGACGGTCATCGCGACGGCCACGACCGCCACCTTCGCCACGTCCACGACCGCGGCCACGACGGCCACCTTCGGCTTCAACTGCTTCAGGAGCAGCTGCGTCGACGACGACGTTTTCGTTTGTGTTGTTTTCGTCAGCCATCATCAGAACTCCAGCCCGCCTTCACGGGCAGCATCGGCCAGCGCCTTGACGCGGCCATGGAACAGGAAACCGCCGCGATCGAACACAACGCTGGTCACGCCAGCCTTTTTCGCGGCTTCTGCAACGCGCTTGCCAACTTCGGCAGCAGCTGCAGAGGTCGATCCGTTTTTCGTTTTGACCGCCTTGTCGTTGGTCGAAGCCGAAGCAACGGTGACGCCCTTGGAATCGTCGATAATCTGGGCGTAGATGTGCCGGCCTGTGCGGTGCACCGAAAGACGCGGACGACCGGCAACCTGCGAACGCAGTTTCGAACGGACGCGCTGGCGGCGCTTTTCAAAGAGAGAGAGCTTTGCCATGGCTTATTTCTTCTTCCCTTCTTTGCGGAAGATATATTCGCCGCGGTACTTGATGCCCTTGCCCTTATAGGGTTCCGGCTTCCTCCAGCGACGGATTTCGGCAGCAACCTGCCCTACCTTCTGCTTGTCGATGCCCGTTATTTCCACCGTGGTGTTATCGGGCGTCTTGATTTCAATTCCTTCGGGGATCGCGAAATCCACGTCATGGCTGTAACCAAGCTGAAGCTTCAGGTTACGGCCCTGCGCGTTGGCACGATAGCCGACGCCGGTGATTTCGAGGACCTTGGTGAAGCCTTCGGTCACGCCGGTGACCAGGTTCTGAACCAACGTACGTTGCATGCCCCAGAATGCGCGAGCTTCTTTGCTCTTGTTCGCTGGCATGACCGAAAGGCCTTCGTCCTTCATTTCGTAGGAAATGAGGTCGCTCATCGGCATGGTCAGTTCGCCCTTGGGCCCCTTTACCGACAAGGTGCCATCACCCATGCTGGCAGTGACGCCTGCAGGAATAGCAACCGGTTTCTTACCAATGCGGCTCATTAGAACACCTCCGCCAGGATTTCACCGCCGACATTGGCTTCGCGTGCTTCGGCGTCCGAGAGCACACCCTTCGGGGTGGAAACGATGGTGATGCCCAGGCCGTTGCGGATAACGGGAAGCTCGCTGCTGCCCGAATAGACGCGGCGGCCGGGTTTCGAAACGCGCGCAACATGCTGGATCGCAGGCTGGCCTTCGAAATATTTCAGCTCGATGCGCAGGCCCTTGTGGGCGCCCAGTGCTTCTTCGCTGTAGCCACGGATATAGCCTTCGCGCTGCAACACGTCGAGGACGCGGGTACGCAGCTTCGAAGCGGGCGAAACGACAGAGTCTTTCTTCGCGCGCTGGCCGTTGCGGATGCGGGTGAGCATATCACCCAAAGGATCGGTCAATGCCATTTTCTCTATCCCTTACCAGCTCGATTTCGTCACGCCGGGGATCAGGCCCTTATTGGCCAGATCGCGCAACTGGATACGGCAGAGCCGGAATTTGCGGTAATAAGCGCGCGGACGGCCCGTGGTTTCGCAGCGGTTGCGAACGCGGGTCGGGTTGCCATTGCGCGGGATCTCGGCCAGTTTAAGGCGCGCGATCAAGCGCTCGCTTTCGTCTTTCGACTCGTCATTGGCAATTGCCTTCAGCCGGGCATATTGCCCTGCATATTTCTTGACGAGCTTCTTACGACGCTCATTTTTATTAATGGAACTCAGTTTCGCCATGACTTAAGTTCTCGTCCTTTCTGACAAGAGGGCGAAAGCGGACATTAAGCCGCTTCCTTTTCCTCTGCTTGTTCTTGCGGGAAGGGGAAGCCGAACAGGCGGAGAAGCTCGCGGGCTTCGTCGTCGCTGTTGGCGGTGGTGGTTACGATGACGTCCATACCGCGGACGGTATCGATTGCGTCATAGCTGATTTCCGGAAAGATGATCTGCTCTTTCAGGCCCATGGCGAAGTTGCCACGACCGTCGAAGCTTTTCGGGTTCAGGCCACGGAAGTCGCGGATGCGCGGCATCGCAATCGTCACGAGACGATCGAGGAATTCGTACATCTGCTGGCGACGCATGGTCACCTTGACGCCAATGGGCATGCCTTCGCGCAGCTTGAAGCCTGCGATCGACTTTTTCGCCTTGGTGACGACCGGCTTCTGGCCAGCAATCAGTTCCATTTCGGCAAGCGCGGTCTGGACCTTTTTCTTGTCCTGCGAACCTTCGCCAACACCCATGTTGAGCGTGATTTTTTCGATCTTCGGCACAGCGAAGCGGTTGGTATAACCGAATTTTTCGGTCATCGCCTTGACGATTACATCGTCATAGCGCTGCTTCATGCGCGGTGTATATTTTTGATCAGCCATCGACCTTCTCCCCGGACTTGACGGCAACACGAACTTTCTTGCCATCTTTGCCGGCTTCAATGCGAACGCGGGTCGGCTTACCGGTCTTGGGATCGGCGAGTGCCACATTCGAAATGTGCAGCGGTGCTTCGAACGGCTTCTTGCCGCCCTGCGGGTCTGCCTGGGTGGGCTTCGCATGGCGAACGCGGACGTTCACACCCGAAACGACAACCTTGTCAGCCTTCGGATCGACACGGGTGACTTCACCAGTCTTACCCTTGTCCTTGCCAGCGAGCACCACGACGGTGTCACCCTTTTTGATTTTTGCCATTGCCATCTTACAAAACCTCCGGCGCCAGGCTGATGATCTTCATGTGGTTTTTCGCACGAAGTTCACGGCAGACGGGGCCAAAAATACGGGTCCCGATCGGCTCCTTGTTGTTGCCGATCAATACGGCAGCGTTGGTGTCGAAACGGATTACTGAGCCATCGGCGCGGCGAATATCCTTGCGGGTGCGAACAATGACGGCCTTGTGGACGTCGCCCTTCTTCACCTTGCCGCGCGGCTGGGCTTCCTTGATCGACACTACGATGATGTCACCAACGCCCGCAGTGCGGCGCTTGGAACCGCCGAGTACCTTGATGCACTGAACGCGCTTGGCGCCAGAGTTATCGGCAACATCGAGGTTTGATTGCATCTGAATCATGGATCAACCCTCCGCCAGCTCGGCTGCAGCTTCGGGGGCCGCGTTGACGCGTTCCACCAAAGTCCAGCTCTTGTTCTTCGAAATCGGTGCGCATTCCTGAATGCGAACAACTTCACCAGCCTTTGCCGAGTTCGACTCGTCATGGGCGTGATATTTCTTCGAACGACGAATGATCTTGCCGTAAAGCGGGTGCTTCACCTTGCGCTCGACGAGCACAACGACCGTCTTGTCGTTCTTGTCGGACACTACAGTGCCGGTAAGAATACGTTTGGGCATTGCTATGCTCCCTTATGCCGACTGCTTGGCGGCGTTTGCACGCTCGCTTTGCAGGGTCTTGATACGCGCGATGTCGCGACGCACTTCGCGGATACGGGCCGGCTTTTCGAGCTGGCCAGTCGCACCCTGGAAGCGCAGGTTGAATTGCTCGCGCTTCAACTCGCCGAGCTGGGTAGCCAGCTGGTCGTCAGTCTTGACGCGGAAGTCTTCAGTCTTGCTCATCCTTCGGCTCCCAGATGCGAGGTGTCGCCAAGACGGGCAACAACCTTGGTCTTGATCGGCAGCTTCATCGCAGCGCGGCTGAATGCCACAGCAGCGATGGGGCCCGGAACACCGTCGAGTTCGAACAGGATACGGCCCGGCTTGACGCGAGCTGCCCAATATTCGACCGAACCCTTACCTTTACCCTGACGGACTTCGGCCGGCTTCTTCGAAACTGGCACGTCGGGGAAAATGCGGATCCACAAACGACCCTGACGCTTGATGTGACGGGTAATCGCACGACGAGCCGCTTCGATCTGACGCGCGGTGATACGTTCCGGCTCAAGAGCCTTCAGGCCGTAAGAACCGAAGTTCAGATCGGTACCGCCCTTGGCATTGCCATGGATGCGGCCCTTGAACTGCTTGCGGAATTTATGTTTTTTAGGTTGCAACATGATGCTTGCCTATCTTCCTATCAGCGGCGTTCAAACTGCGGGCGAACACCCGAAGTCTGCGCTTCCATCATCAGGCGGTCGGTTGCCATCGGATCATGACCCAGGATTTCACCCTTGAAGATCCAGACCTTGATGCCGATGATGCCATATGCGGTCAGCGCTTCGGCTTCTGCATAGTCAACATTGGCACGCAGTGTGTGCAGCGGAACGCGACCTTCGCGATACCATTCGGTACGCGCGATTTCTGCGCCGCCCAGACGACCACCGCAGGTGATCTTGATGCCTTCTGCACCCAGACGCAGCGCCGACTGAACCGCACGCTTCATGGCGCGACGGAAGGCGATACGGCGGATCAGCTGGTCAGCAACGCCCTGCGCAACAAGCTTCGAGTCGATTTCTGGCTTGCGGATTTCGACAATGTTCAGCGAAACGTCTGCGTCGGTATATTTGCCGATAGCTTTTTTCAGCTTCTCGATATCCGCACCCTTTTTACCGATGATGACACCGGGGCGGGCAGCGTAGATCGAAACGCGGCACAGCTTGGCCGGACGTTCGATGACGATCTTCGAAATGGCTGCCTGCGGAAGTGTCTTCATCACGAACTTGCGGATGTTGATATCTTCCAGAAGCATACGGCCATAATCCGCACCTTCGGCGAACCAGCGGCTGTCCCACGTGCGGTTGATCTGCAGGCGGAGGCCGATTGGATTGCTCTTCTGACCCATGATTAAGCCTCTTCTTCCTGTTCGCGAACGACGATGCGCAAGCGGCTGAACGGTTTCAGGATGCGGGTCGACTTACCACGACCACGAGCGTGGAAGCGCTTCATGGTCAGTGCCTTGCCAACGCTGGCTTCGGCAACGACAAGGCTGTCGACGTCGAGATTATGGTTGTTTTCCGCATTGGCGATGGCCGAGGCCAGAACCTTGCGCGCATCGACAGCCATCGCACGCTTCGAAAAGCTGAGGATGTTCAATGCTTCTTCAACCTTGCGACCGCGGATCAACGCTGCAACCAGGTTAAGCTTCTGGGCCGAACCACGAATGGTGGTGCCGACAGCCAGCGCTTCCTTGTCGCCTACGCGGCGGGGGGCGGCTTGCTTACCCATTAGCGTTTGCCCTTCTTGTCTGCGCCGTGACCGTGATAGGTACGGGTGGGCGCGAACTCGCCCAGCTTGTGGCCGACCATGTCTTCGTTGACCGAGACAGGGACGAACTTGTGGCCGTTATAGACGTTGAACGTCAGGCCGACGAATTGCGGCAGGATCGTCGAGCGACGCGACCAGGTCTTGATCGGCGCGCTGCTGTTCGCATCCTGCGCGGTTTCTGCCTTTTTCAGCAGATAAAGGTCGACAAAAGGACCTTTCCAGACGGAACGAGCCATGACTTACCTCTTCTTCTTCGCATGACGTGACCGGATGATCATCTTGTCAGTCGATTTGTTCGAACGGGTGCGGGCACCCTTGGTCGGCTTGCCCCATGGCGTCACCGGATGGCGACCGCCCGAGGTGCGGCCTTCACCACCACCGTGCGGGTGGTCGACCGGGTTCTTCGCAACACCGCGGGTCAAGGGCTTGATGCCCTTCCAGCGGTTGCGGCCAGCCTTGGCGAGCGTGGTGTTCGAGTTGTCGGGGTTCGAAACCGCGCCAACCGTACCCATGCAAGAACCCAGGATGTAGCGCTGCTCACCCGAGTTCAGGCGAACGATGACCTTGCCGCCATCACGTCCGACGAGCTGCACATAGGTGCCTGCCGAACGGGCGATCTGGCCACCCTTGCCCGGCTTCATCTCGATGTTGTGACAGATGGTGCCCACCGGCATCTGCGACAGAAGCATCGCATTGCCCGGCTTAACGTCGGTCTTTTCGCCAGCAACCACCGTATCGCCAACATTCAGGCGCTGCGGAGCGAGGATATAGGCTTGTTCGCCATCCTCATATTTCACCAGCGCAATGAACGCCGTGCGGTTGGGGTCATATTCCAGACGTTCGACGGTTGCAGGCATATCCCATTTGCGACGCTTGAAGTCGACAATGCGATATTTCTGCTTGTGACCACCGCCGATGCCACGCGATGTGACATGGCCCTTGTTGTTGCGACCGCCGGTCTTGCGCTTGCCTTCGGTCAGCGCCTTGACGGGCTTACCCTTGTAAAGGCTCGAACGGTCGACGAGCACGAGGCCGCGACGCGCCGGGCTGGTTGGTTTGTAGCTCTTGAGTGCCATTTTCCTGCCCTTAGATACCGGTGGTGACGTCGATCGACTGGCCTTCAGCCAGCGTCACAACGGCCTTTTTGACGTCGTTGCGAGTGTAGGGCTTACCCTTCCACCGCTTGACTTTGCCCTTTTGGACAAGCGTGTTCACGCCCTTTACCTTGACGTCGAACAATGCTTCCACAGCGGCCTTGATCTGCGGCTTGGTCGCATCGCCTGCCACCTTGAAAACAACGGCGTTGTTTTCAGACAGCAAGGTCGCCTTTTCGGTAATGTGCGGCGCAACGATCACGTCATAGTGACGGACGTCGATTGCTTCTTTCTTAGCCATTGAAACGGGCCTCCAGCTTTTCAACCGCAGCGCGGGTCAGGACCAGCGTTTCATGCTTCAGAATGTCATAGACGTTGGCGCCCACGGCGGGGAGCACATTGACGCCGACGATATTGGCCGAAGCCTTGCGGAAATTGTCGTTTACGCCTTCACCGTCAATGACGAGGGTCGTCTTGCCGAAGCCGAGCTTCGAAAGCTGACCAGCAAGAGCCTTGGTCTTGCCTTCTTTCATATCCAGATCTTCAAGAACGATCAGCGTGCCGGCTTTCGCCTTGCTCGAAAGCGCCATTTTCAGGCCGAGCGCACGGATCTTCTTGTTGAGCGACGGGTTGAAGTCACGCAGACGGGCACCGTGAGCCTTACCACCACCGATGAAAGTCGGGGCAGCACGGTCACCGTGACGGGCAGTACCGCCACCCTTCTGACGACCGAACTTCTTGCCGGTGCGGGAAACGTCTGAACGCTCGCGGGTCGGACGAGCCGTACCGCGTGCCTTTTCACGCTGCCAGGTGATGATGCGGTGCAGAATGTCTGCGCGCGGTTCGAGGCCGAACACAGCATCATTCAGATCAATGTCGCCTTTTGCCTTGGCGTCGAGGGTTTGAACCTTGAGCTTCATGGCTTAGCCCTCCTTCTGCTCTTCGCCTGCGTCCGCGGCGGGTGCCTCGGCTGCAGGGGTTTCAGCGGCAGGTGCTTCAGCAGCAGCTTCTACAGCCGGAGCTTCGGTGACTTCGGCTTCAGCGGCAACGACCACTTCTTCCTCGATGACCGGCGCTTCATTGTCGTTTTTCAGCGCGCCCGGGAACGGAGCACCTTCGGGTGCCGGAACCTTGACGGCATCGCGAACGAGCAACCAGCCATTCTTCGAACCCGGAACCGAGCCACGAACGAAAATCAGTCCGCGCGCAACGTCGGTGCGGACGATTTCCAGATTCTGCTGGGTACGCTGACGGTCACCCATGTGACCTGCCATTTTCTTGTTCTTGAAAACCTTACCCGGATCCTGACGGTTACCCGTCGAACCATGGGCGCGGTGCGAGATCGAAACACCGTGGGTTGCGCGCATACCGCCGAAACCCCAACGCTTCATCGCACCAGCAAAACCCTTACCCTGGGTGTGGCCAGTGATGTCGACCAGCTGGCCGTCCACAAAGTGGTCAGCCGCAATGGTTGCGCCCACAGGCAGCAGCCCGTCGGCATTGTCGACGCGGAATTCAGCAACGCGGGCCTTGGGCTCAACCTGAGCCTTGGCAAATTCACCACGTTGCGGCTTGTTTACATTTTTCGCCTTACGGGCACCTGCTCCGAGACGAACAGCATAATAGCCATCCTTGTCTTCGTTGCGTTGTCCAACCACCTGGCAGCCTTCCAGCGCCAGAACGGTGACAGGTACGTGACGACCATCTTCATTGAAGAGGCGCATCATGCCCATTTTTTTGGCGATCACGCCAGTACGCATGACCAGTTTCTCCTACAGAGGCCGAATGGACCATCCATCCGGCTTGTCAGCCCTGATTGTCATGCATCGCCCCGTCCGGGCTGAACCCCTCAAACAAGAGGGAAGACGGGGGACGCAGCCCGGAACAAATCCGGCGGTATCCCTACCTCGCCAGCCTTAGGCCAGCTTGATTTCTACATTAACGCCAGCAGCGAGCTCGAGCTTCATCAAAGCATCGACCGTCTGCGGGGTGGGCTGCACGATATCCAGCAGCCGCTTGTAAGTGCGCACCTCAAACTGCTCGCGCGACTTTTTGTCGACGTGCGGGCCGCGATTGACGGTGAACTTTTCTATACGGGTAGGAAGGGGGATGGGACCGCGGATAAGTGCGCCAGTGCGGCGTGCGGTGTCAGCGATATCACCAGTCGCCTGATCGAGGACGCGATGGTCAAATGCTTTCAGACGAATGCGGATATTCTGCGTTTCCATGGTCAAACCAATTCCAAATTCTACCAGTATCAAAGAGCGAAAAACAGCCAGCCCAACCCCAATAGGATGCCGGGACAGCTGTCTATAAAATTCAATAAACCGCCCCGCCCGAATCAGAGAATCGGGCGGGATGCGCGGCCTATATTACTTCGTGATGGTGCTGACAACCCCAGAACCGACGGTGCGGCCACCTTCACGGATAGCAAAGCGCAGGCCCTGCTCCATGGCGATCGGCGCGATCAGCTTGACAGCGATCGTGACGTTGTCGCCAGGCATAACCATTTCAGTGCCTTCGGGAAGGATCACTTCGCCGGTCACGTCGGTGGTGCGGAAGTAGAACTGCGGACGATAGTTCGCAAAGAACGGCGTGTGACGGCCGCCTTCATCCTTCGACAGAACGTAGATTTCAGCCGAGAACTCGGTGTGCGGCGTAACCGAACCGGGCTTCGCCAGAACCTGGCCACGCTCAACTTCTTCACGGCCAACGCCACGGATCAGCGCGCCGATGTTGTCGCCTGCACGACCTTCGTCGAGCAGCTTGCGGAACATTTCAACGCCGGTAACGGTCGTCTTCTTGGTGTCCTTGATGCCGACGATTTCGACTTCTTCACCAACCTTGACGATACCGGTTTCGACGCGACCGGTCACAACGGTACCACGACCAGAGATCGAGAACACGTCTTCGACGGGCATCAGGAACGGCTTGTCAACCGGACGCTCGGGCTGCGGAATGGCGCTGTCAACAGCATCCATCAGCGCGATGATCGAGTTCTTGCCGATTTCGTCGTCACGGCCTTCAAGTGCGGCAAGTGCCGAACCCTTGACAACGGGGATGTTGTCGCCGTCAAAGCCATAGCTGCTCAACAGCTCGCGGATTTCCATTTCGACGAGCTCGAGGATTTCGGCGTCATCAACCTGGTCAACCTTGTTCATGTAAACGACCAGTGCAGGAACGCCAACCTGACGGGCAAGCAGGATGTGCTCGCGGGTCTGCGGCATCGGGCCGTCAGCCGAGTTCACAACGAGGATCGCGCCGTCCATCTGGGCAGCACCGGTGATCATGTTCTTCACATAGTCAGCGTGGCCCGGGCAATCGACGTGGGCATAGTGACGGTTGGCGGTTTCATATTCGACGTGTGCGGTCGAAATGGTGATGCCGCGCTCGCGCTCTTCGGGAGCCTTGTCGATGTTTGCGAAGTCAACAGCTTCACCGCCGTTGATTTCAGCCATGATCTTGGTGATCGCAGCGGTCAGCGTGGTCTTGCCATGGTCAACGTGACCGATGGTGCCGATGTTGCAGTGCGGTTTCGTCCGCTCAAATTTAGCCTTTGCCATTGTTCAAACCTTCTTCTGGATTAGGTGTCTTTTGATCAGTTTGGACGACGCCTGCTGAATCAGGCGCCGCCCTTAGTCCGTTCTTGCCAATCAGGCAAGCTTCTCTTTGACTTCGGCTGCGACGTTTGCCGGAACCTCGTCATAATGCGAGAAATGCATCGAGTAGTTGGCGCGTCCCTGCGTGAACGAACGCAGCTGGTTGACGTACCCAAACATGTTCGCCAGCGGCACCATGGCTTCGACAACCTGCGCATTGCCGCGGGTATCGGTGCCCTGGATCATGCCACGACGCGAGTTCATGTCGCCGATGACGTCGCCCAGATATTCTTCCGGAGAAACGACTTCGACCTTCATGATCGGTTCGAGAAGCTTGATGCCTGCCTTCTGCGCGGCTTCGCGCATACCGGCACGACCTGCGATTTCGAACGCCAGCGCCGATGAGTCGACATCGTGATAGGCGCCGTCATACAGTTCGATGTCAAAGTCGATGATCGGGAAGCCGATGAGCGAGCCGCTTTCGGCGGTTTCGCGCATGCCCTTTTCAACCGAGGGGATATATTCCTTCGGAATGTTACCGCCCTTGACCGCATCGGTGAAGGTGATGCCTGCACCACGCTCGCCCGGTGTTACCTTGAACTTGATGCGACCGAACTGGCCCGACCCACCTGACTGTTTCTTGTGGGTGTAATCGATGTCGACAGCGCGAGCGAGATATTCGCGGTATGCCACCTGCGGCGCGCCGACATTGGCCTCAACCTTGAATTCGCGGCGCATACGATCAACGATGATGTCGAGGTGAAGCTCGCCCATGCCCTTGATGATTGTCTGGCCCGATTCATGGTCGGTCGAAACGCGGAATGAGGGATCTTCAGCCGACAGGCGGTTGAGCGCGATGCCCATCTTTTCCTGATCAGCCTTGGTCTTGGGTTCAACCGACAGTTCGATAACCGGCTCGGGGAATTCCATGCGTTCGAGCACAATAGGATCGCGTTCGGCGCACAGAGTATCGCCGGTGGTGGTTTCTTTCATGCCAGCAAGCGCAATGATGTCGCCAGCAAAGGCTTCGTCAATGTCCTTACGCTCGTTCGCATGCATTTCGAGCATACGACCGACCTTTTCCTTCTTGTCCTTCACCGAGTTCAGGTAGGTGCCCTTGGTGAGCGTGCCCGAATAGATGCGGATGAAGGTCAGCGAGCCGACGAACGGGTCGTTCATCACCTTGAATGCCAGAGCCGAGAAGGACGCATCGTCGGCAGCCTTGCGGCTATCCTTTTCATCGCTGTCCATCTTCACACCCTGCACGTCAGGAATGTCGAGCGGCGAAGGCAGATAATCGACAACGGCGTCGAGCAGAGCCTGCACGCCCTTGTTCTTGAACGCGGAGCCACAAAGAACGGGAACGAACGACTGGTTCAACGTGCCCTTGCGGATCAACGCCTTCAGTGTTGCGACATCGGGTTCATTACCATCGAGATATGCTTCCATCGCGGCATCGTCCTGCTCGACAGCAAGTTCGATAAGCTTTTCGCGATATTCGGCAGCCTTGTCGGCCATATCAGCAGGAATTTCGATATATTCGAATTCTGCACCCAGGCTTTCATCTTTCCAGATGATGCCGCGGCTTTCGACCAGGTCGACCAGACCCTTGAAATCGCTTTCCGCACCGATGGGAAGATAGAGCACAGCCGGGGTCGCGCCCAGACGGTCGATGATCGTCTGCACGCAATAATAGAAGTTCGCACCGGTACGGTCGAGCTTGTTGATGAAGCACATCCGGGGAACGCCATATTTGTCGGCCTGGCGCCACACGGTTTCCGACTGCGGTTCAACACCGGCAACGCCGTCAAACGCAGCGACCGCACCGTCGAGCACGCGCAGCGAACGTTCAACTTCGATGGTGAAGTCAACGTGGCCGGGGGTGTCGATGATGTTCAGGCGGTGATCATTCCAGAAGCAGGTGGTGGCAGCCGAAGTGATCGTGATGCCACGCTCCTGTTCCTGCTCCATCCAGTCCATGGTCGCGGCGCCGTCATGGACTTCGCCGATCTTGTAGGACTTGCCGGTGTAATAAAGGATACGCTCGGTAGTCGTAGTCTTACCGGCATCGATGTGCGCCATGATGCCAAAATTGCGATATTTTTCCAACGGATGGCTGCGTGCCATGGTCTTCACTCCAGTGAGAGGGCCTTATCGCCCTATAGTTGCGGGGGCCGGTCAGAAACCAGCCCCCTAATTTGCGTTTGTGACGCTATCGTGGACTGGCTAGGCCAATTACCAGCGATAGTGTGCGAAGGCACGGTTGGCTTCGGCCATACGGTGCGTGTCTTCGCGCTTCTTGACGGCGTTGCCACGGTTGTTGGCAGCATCGAGAAGCTCACCCGAAAGACGGGCAGCCATAGTGGTCTCGCTGCGGTTGCGCGAAGCCGAAATCAGCCAACGGATCGCAAGCGCCTGCGCACGTTCCGGGCGGACTTCGCAAGGAACCTGATAAGTCGCACCACCAACACGACGGCTGCGGACTTCGATTCCCGGCTTTACGTTGTTCAGCGCATCATGGAAAAGCTGGACAGGGTCCTTCTTTGCCTTGGCTTCGACGGTTTCAAGCGCACCATAAACAATGCGCTCTGCAACGGATTTTTTGCCGTCAAGCATCAGGTTGTTCATGAATTTCGAAAGCACCAGATCACCAAATTTGGGATCGGGCAGGATGACCCGCTTTTCGGGACGACGACGACGTGACATTTTCTATTCTCCCGATCTTACTTAGGACGCTTCGCGCCGTATTTCGAACGCGACTGCTTGCGGTCCTTAACGCCCTGTGTGTCGAGCACGCCGCGCAGGACATGGTAACGGACACCGGGAAGGTCGCGAACACGACCACCGCGGATAAGCACAACGCTGTGCTCCTGCAGGTTGTGGCCTTCGCCCGGGATATAGGAAATGACTTCGCGCTGGTTGGTCAGACGGATCTTGGCAACCTTACGAAGAGCGGAGTTCGGCTTTTTCGGAGTCGTGGTATAAACGCGGGTGCAGACACCACGCTTTTGCGGGTTCTGATCCATTGCAGGGACCTTTGACTTGGCCTTCTGCGGGGTCCGGCCCTTGCGGACCAGCTGGTTAATCGTTGGCATATCTTCACCTTGAAAATAAGTTGGTTACTTTGCGCGACAAGACGATGCCTTTTAAGGGGCGCGGCGGAGGCTCAGCCTTGGTTCCGCCCGGCCTGTCGAACAATGTTCAGCCTATGTGGGTTTTCCTGTGGGCACGGAGAATCACTCCTCGCGCTTTTGGGAAGGCGGGCCATTAGCGGCAATGCATCTAACGGTCAAGCGTGAAGGAACGCTGCGTAACAGCAACTGGTCAGGTGCTGTTCCGCACTACAAACTCCGCCATCCGCGCCTGCGCCGCCCGGCTTTCACGCAGGAAGAAGATTGGCCAGTCGTGCATCATCCCGGTTTCCTCGACATAGTCGATTGAGGGCAGCTTGGCTTTCAACACCCGTGCATCGGGAACCAATATGTCGTCGCCGCCGCCGAACATCAGCATCGGTGGCAGGCCTTCCCAATCGCCGAACAGCGGACTGACCCTGGGGTCGCTGAGCGGCAAGTCACGGGCGTAGAGTTTGGCCGCGGCATGCGTGCCGCCTATGGTCAGCACACAATCGCGCGGTTCAATCGCCGGTTGGTCGGGATGTGAAACCGCCACGTCAAGCCAGGGGCAGATCAGGATAAGGCCCTTGGGCAGCAACCGTCCCTCATCACGCGCCGCCTGCGCTACCGCTGCGCATAGCCCGGCACCCGCAGAGTCCCCGCCCATAACAAAAGGCCCTGCCCTTTCTGGCGTGAACTCACGGTAAAACTTCATCGCCCAGTCAACCGCTTCTTCTGCAGATGCCTCGGGTGCCAGCGGATAGAGTGGCGCGGTGGTTACGATGCCGTGCTTTTCCGCCATATGGGCTAGGAATTGCCAATGGATGTCAACCGCCGGATAGACATAGCCGCCGCCGTGCCAATAGAGCATATGGCCCGCCACCGGCCGGTCACGCGGCGCGATGCGGAAGATCTTGCGCCCTTCATAGCTGCTTTCACGCACGTCGAGGCGTTTGCGCATTTTGGCATCGGGAAATTGCTGCTCGGCCCTGCTCTGTTCGATATTCTTGAGGAAATCCGGTCCATCCGAATAGCGTTTGCGCAAGCTGCCAGTCATCCGGAACAGCGAAGCGATCAGGCGTGCAGTCAGGCTTGGCATGGCAACTTCCCCTTTTATCCAGCGGGCAAAGTGCCGAAGAAAATCAAAAAGGCAAGCCGCAACACCATGCCGCTACGGCTTGCTCTAGCTCGTCAACTGTTGGAGGGCTTGCTCCACTGTTTGTAACGGCTGTTGCCGACAAAGCCGAGATTTTCGACTCCCGCTTCGTTCACCATCGCAATCAGCTGGTTGAAACGCTCATAGCGCGCATAGCCATCGGTTTCGATGCGAAGCGTATCCCCGGCGATCGCCAATGTGCGCAGCTTAGCTTGTAGCGCTGCGTCATCGACTATCGCCCCGTTCCAATGGGCAACCCCGTCGGATGTCACGACCAGATTCTGGATGGTCGGTGGCTTAGTAGTTGTAATCGGACCCGGCGGCGGCAGGTTGACGCTGGTCTGGTGCATGGCAACCGGAACCGCCAGGATCAGCATTACCAAAAGCACCAGCATCACATCGATCAACGGCGTGATGTTCATTTGAGAAAATGGAGTATCGCTCGGTTGATAACGAACGCGGTGGCGGAAATAGATAACTTCTCCCATATCGTCTCTCCTCTCAATTGACGATTAAGTGATGTTATATCATTATTGCTGCTTTGTCACGCAAATTGAATAAGCCGCACAGCGCCTTTGCAGCTTCGAATACAGGTGATACAGCCAGCCCATGTCGGGGGAATTGGATGCAGCCGGAACGGCTATCGAAGGCGCTTTGCTAGGGGCCGTTGTTGAGCCATCACAAGGCAGCGCAGGCACCAATCAAACAGGCACCTGCCTAAACTGTGGCGCGACTCTGGGCGGGCCCTTTTGCGCTTCATGCGGGCAGAAAGCGCAGGTGCACCGGACGCTGTCGGCAATCTGGCACGACATCCTGCATTCGGTGCTGCATTTCGATGGCAAGATGTGGCGCACGCTGCCCATGTTGCTGGTCAAGCCGGGCGAACTGACGCGGCGCTATGTCCATGGCGAGCGCGCGAAATTCGTCTCTCCAATGGCCCTTTTCCTGTTTTCGATTTTCCTGATGTTCGCGGTGTTCAGTTTCTCGGGCGGGTCTGCCGTGCAGAATAATTGGCAACGCGGCGCACAGGAAGAGGCGACCAGGCTGGACAAGGAAATTGCCGCAACTGAAGCCCGTCTGTCGCGGCCCGCTAAATTGAAGACGGGGGAAGCCAAGGAACTCTCGGCGAAACTGAACGAACTGAAAATGGAACGCAATGGCATCGCTTTCGCGACAACCGGCGCGCCGATTTATGACGAAGCAGGTGTCAGATCGAGTGACGGTGGAAAGCGCTGGTTGAGTTACAACAGCAAAGCCGAAACCGGCTGGCTTTGGCTCGATCAGACGCTCGACAAGGGCGCTAAAAAGATGGTGTCGAACCCCAGCCTCGCCTTTTACAAGCTGCAATCCAATGGCTATAAATTCGCTTGGCTGCTGATCCCGCTGTCCCTTCCTTTTGTCTGGCTGGTCACAATCGGCGTGCGCGGGCACCGCTTTTACGACCATGCAGTCTTCGCGACCTACTCGATTGCCTTCATGTCCTTGCTGTTTCTATCGATCACCCTGATGTCGCGCATCGGCCTCGACGACAGCTTTTGGGGGTTGGCGTTTGTTCTGATCCCGCCCATCCACATTTATAAACAGTTGCGCCATGCATACGGACTTT